>JAGORL010000005.1 GCA_018062825.1 Patescibacteria group bacterium
ATGCCTCGCACGTCGGAAGGTCAAGCGTTTTTAGGGCTTGATCGCCTCCTGTAAACGAATGGTCGGTTTCTTTGGTCAGCATAGCATGAAACACTGCTTCTAACTCGGCACGTGTTTGGGCCTTCATCATTGGCTCTTTGTACTGTTTAAAGCCATGAAGTCCCTTGAAATACCAAGAAAGATGCTTACGGAAGGTGTTTACGCTGTGAGGGCCATTATGTTCAAGGTGCAAGGCAAGATGTAGCTGCACCATACGCATACGTTCCTTGAAGGTAACGGGCGTTGGGGCTTTGCCGGCTTGGATCTCATTATATTGAGAAAAGATCCAGGGGTTACCAAGGGCACCGCGGGCAATAAGGACGCCGTCAGCGCCGCTAGCCTCTAGGGCCGGGTTGATGAGCTCTGCCTTGTGAACATCCCCATTAACTAAGACGGGTATGCGGACGTTTTGTTTCGCGCGGCCAACCATGTGCCAGTCGGCGACGCCGGAGTAGCCCTGCGCCTTAGTGCGGCCATGAATGGTAATGAGACTAGCGCCGGCGTCTTCAACTACTTTTACAAACTCCAAACAGTCTGTTGGATCTGACCAACCAAGGCGAATTTTGACTGACAGCGGTACTGTGATCGCTGCTTTCACCTCTTTAATAATACGACTTGCAAGCTCAGGATCTTTCATGAGCGCTGCGCCGTTGAAATTGTGAACGATCTTGTAGACCGGGCATCCCATATTGATGTCAAAGCCCTCGGGGTGGTGATCGGCTTCAATCATGCGCGCCGCTTCCGCCATGATCTTTGGGTCTGAACCAAAGAGCTGCTGAACAAGTGGTCGTTCAGCTGGATGGATCTCTGTCATGCCAAGGGTTTTGTCGTTTTTACGAACCACGGCTTCTGAGGAAACCATTTCACGAAAAACCACCGGATTCGCAACATTGCGAACGGCTTGGCAGAAAGCGGAATCGGTCATGTCGGCCATGGGCGACAGCGCGATGATGGGGCGGGGGAGTTTATCCCAATTGAGAGTCATAGGAAGTACATAGTGTATCCACAAACCAAAACATCCTTCAAGTGGTAGAATGGCGCCGATATGACAAAAAACCTTGTATTCTCAGAAAGTGAAGTATTTGAGCGCATAGTAGAGGAAGGGCTTATGAATGGCGTTGTGAGCCAGGAAGCGTTTCACCAGCTCGTGGATGACGTTATTGAGGACATGCGCCGTTACGGGGAATTGCATGATGACCAGAACCTTCAGGGTCATATTGATGCCCTTAAGGGTCGATTTGCTGAGTATCAAGGGCGTTTAGAATAAGTATATGCGTCTTTCGTTCCACGGGGCAGCAGAAGAGGTGACCGGATCGTGTTTTTTGATCGAAACAGATAACGGCAAGCTGCTTGTTGATTGCGGTATGCATCAGGGGGAGCGTATTTGTAGTGCTCCGGGAGCGAATGAATTTCAGTTTGCTGCAGAGTCGGTGACGGCGGTGGTTGTGACACATGCCCACTTTGATCACACCGGTCGCTTGCCGCTTCTTATGAAGCGCGGTTTTGGTGGTACGGTTTTTTCAACGCCGCCAACAAAGGCGCTTGCGCAAATTATTTTGGATGATTCGGTTAACATCATGCGTGAGAATGCTAAGAAGTGTGGTGATGAAGTTTTGTTTGGTGCAGATGAAGTGGCTGAGGTTATGCGTTCATGGACGGGCGTTGGGTACCACACATCCTTTGAACCGATCCCAGGGGTTACGGTTATGTTCCATGATGCTGGTCATATTTTAGGTTCCGCATATATTACGGTGGACGTTGCCGGTCACTTAACAAAGGACGGTAAGGATGCACGTTTCTTATTTAGTGGTGACATCGGTAATGATGACGTGCCGATTTTGCCGGACACTGAGGCGATTCACCGGGCTGACTATGTGATTTGCGAGACAACCTACGGCGACAGGGATCATGAGCCAACGAGTGAGCGTGGCGTTAAGTTGCAAGATTTTGCTTCGCTTATTTTAAAGCGCGGTGGCACTTTGCTTATTCCAGCGTTTTCCGTTGAGCGAACGCAGGAGCTGTTGTTTGAACTTGATCTACTTGTTCAGAAAAAGGTTTTACCGCGAGTTCCGGTCTACCTTGATAGTCCGCTGGCGATTCGGGCGACGGATATTTATCGACATTTCTCGCAGTATCTTAAAGTTGAAACGCATCGCGAGTTGTACGGGGGAGATCTTTTCTCGTTTCCGGGTTTGCATGAGACGCTTCGCTCAGAAGAGTCGCGACTTATCAATGATAATCATTCGCCAAAAATTATCGTGGCAGGTAACGGCATGATGACTGGCGGGCGTATCATGCATCACTTAAAGCGTTATCTCTCTGATGAAAAGAGCGGTGTGCTTGTTATTGGTTTCCAGGCGCCGCATACGCTTGGTCGAAAAATTCTCGAGGGTATTGAGAAGGTTACTATTTTTGGCGATGAAATCCCGGTGCGCGCTACCGTGCGATCGATTGAGTCATTTTCAGCGCACGGTGATCGATCTAAATTAGCCCGCTGGTTACAGCCTGAGGAGGGTAAGATTCGCAAAGTATTTTTAGTGCACGGTGAGGCTGATTCTAAGCGCTCGTTTGCGGACTATGTAAAAAAGCATACGTCAGCTGAAATTGTGATGCCGCGAGTGTTTGAGGTGTTTGAGTTTTAGGGAGTAGGGCCCACTTCGTCCGGCAGAGCCGGACTACGTTGGGGCTGAAGAGTAGGGAGCAGAAAGAAGAAGAGCACACGACGATGTGTCGGTGCTCTTTTTTATTATTCTGCGATGTAGTTATACGTGCCTTCGCCGAAGTACCAATTGTGGAGTGCCTCCTGGAAGCTGACGCCATCGATAGTTTCAATGGTGAAGCGTTCGTTGGTAAGCGCCGTGTGCCACGTTTTGTTTGGTACGAAATACCCATCAAGGTTTGGTAGGAAATTGAGAAGTGTCTCCGCGTAGCCTTGTACCCATGCTCGTTCATTTTGGTTCAGTGGAAATGAAACTTGATTACTTAAGCGATTGCGATCGAATTGATCGATGTAGTAGTAGATCGGGGTAGCTATGTGTTGGTATGAGACGTTGAGAAGCACACAGTTATTGACGACGCCGTCTTCGAGCGAGGCAGTGCATGATTCATCGAACTGGCGATTCTGAAAGCTTGGATCGGCATTCCTGAGATTTTCAACATACGCTTCATCATATGCTTCATAGCTGACTTGAGCGGAGCTATCGGCTACACCGCGCACTTGCACATTCGGAAGCATGCGGGCGACGTCATCAAGATTTTGTGTGACGCCAGCGCCGCCAGCTGAGCTGCCGACAAACAGGAGTTCGCTTGCCTCAGCTAAGGTTTTTGTTTTGATGATTTCAGCGTTTTGCAAATCTTCAATCACGGCTGCGACGATATTTTTACCACGGAACTGCCACAATTCTTCCCCGACCATGTTTTCTGTGTCACCGATCCACAGGTCTGAGCTACAGTAGCGGACATGGACGCGGTTCCAGTTGTAGAAGTCAGGATTAATTGCGGGATCAGCGGAGAGAATTCCATCTTCCTTGAGGCCATTCGGGTAGTTGTTTGACGACACAAGTCCTGGATCGTTGTTTGCGGCACGATCAAGACAATCGGCTTCGTTTATGCATGATCCACCGCCTTTTAGATATACTACCCATTTGTCATTATTTTCTTCTGTGCCTGGAGCAAAATAGTAGGTAGCTGGTGAGCCGTCGTTGCAAACAGCGAAACGATCATCTGCATTTACTACGGTATATTTTTGTAAGACCGTCGGGGGATGCTCTGGAGCAAGGTCGCCATTCTCGGTCTCTACAAGTGGCGCGGAGGTTGCATCGTTCATTTCCTGCGCAGTATCGCCTTCACTATTTAAAAATGACGACCGATCATCTAGTCGGCGTTCGAGGAATTTTTTCCCTCGTGGACTGAAGGCGAACAAGGTAACGATAATGATTCCTATCGTTACACAGCCAATTGCACTAAAGAAAAGCACGTTTCCTAAAGATGGACGCATACTATAATAAGGATTATTTACCTCATTATACGCCAATAGTGCGCTTTTCTTTCAGTTATCGGTCGTTTTCGTTTACAAAGAGATAGAAATCAACAACGGCTGGGGCAGTAATGGAAAAGTCGACGATTCGTGGTAGTGCGTCTTTTTCTAGCGTATTTACGCTCATGGCCCCACCGGTTGAGAGGTTTGTTTCTACCCCTTTGTGATTCATAACTCCCGTTCCTGAGAAAAGCAGAACACTTAACGTATTGTCCCAGGGGTAGTGAACGATAGTGGCGCGACCGTTAATGGTGATTTTTGTGTCGCGTGAAGAGATGGTGAACTTTCCATCACCAAACATGCGACCGTCCTCAAGGGTGAGTTTTAGTTGTTCTTCACGACCGTCATCGAAATGCAAACGGGTATTTTTGTCTAAATAGAGTGTCGCCTCCGCATGGGTGGCGATTGCAAAAGCATCACTTGTAGTGAGTATATTGCCGCGGGTGACTTCAGTGTCATTTAGTGCGAAAGGGGTATGCGGTTTGAATCCTGGACCGCCGGCAAAAGTTGCGTCAAAACGTAGGCCGATTAAAAGCAGGGTGGAAAGCCCTAGCACCGTGGCAATTATCCCGAGGTTGCGCGTGCTCTTTTTCATATCGACAGTGTACCTTGTTTTTGTATGATTTTGGATGTGGATACCCGTTTTTCTCGCATGCGGCGCTTGCTGCTCTTGTGGTTTCGTAAATCAGGGCGAGATTTGCCGTGGCGGCGTACGAGCGATCCTTATGCGATTGTGTTATCCGAAATCATGTTGCAACAGACGCAGGTTGACCGAGTCATTCCAAAGTACGAGGCGTTTTTACAGGAGTTGCCGACGTTTGAGGCATTGGCGCAGGCTAAGACGGCGCAGGTTTTGCGTTTATGGAGCGGACTTGGTTACAACCGTCGAGCGTTGAACTTGCAGCGTTTAGCACAGGAGGTAGTGCGAAGTGGAGGTTTTCCGAAAGATATTGAAACGATGCAGGCGCTTCCTGGCATTGGTCCGTATACCGCGCATGCGGTGGCGGCTTTTGCGTTTCGTAGTAAACGTGCGGCACCGATTGATACCAATATTCGTCGAGTCATGACTCGTGTCTTTGGTTTGCAGAAGAAAGAGGCGAGGGCGGTAGTGGCGGTAGTTGATCTTGGTAAAGGTCGCGACTCATGGGCTTGGAATCATGCGCTCATGGATCTTGGGGCCACGAAGTGTACGGCTAAGCGACCGGATTGTTCCTCCTGTCCGCTCCAGGAAATTTGTTTGAGTTATCCGTGTGCCGGTGATGACGTTGTTGTGCCGAAGCAGAAGAAATTTTTAGGGAGTGATCGGATGTATCGTGGACGTCTTTTGAAAAAACTTCATGAAAACAGTATTTTGCGACGCAATGATATCGGGATACAGATTGGACTTCATGATCCTGAGCGTCTTTCTCGGATTGTGGATGATTTGGTCAAAGAAGGGTTTTTGGTGTGGGCGAGTAGTGATACCCTTACGCTAAATAACTCCTAATGTTTTGTTATGGCTTTGTATGAGTTTTATGGAGAGACGTGTCCGCACTGTATTGCAATGAAGCCAATGGTAGAGGCGGCTGAGAAAGAGGTTGGTGTAACCGTAGAGAAGTTTGAAGTTTGGAATAATGAAGAAAATGCCACCAAGATGGGAGAGATCGATCGTGGACTTTGCGGCGGAGTGCCATTTTTTTATAACACTGATTCAAAACAGTTTATCTGTGGCGCAACTGATGAAGCAACGCTCAAGGCGTGGATGAAGGGTGAGGAGCTTTCTTAAGGTAGTATGCGTCGTTTATTGGCGCTTCTTGCATTACCTCTTCTTGGTGCGGGGTGCTTGTCGTCATTTGGAGCAAGTGCCCTTGAAGCTGATGAGGTGCAGTTTACGCAAGGTACAACTCTCAATATTCGTGAGTCGAGTGTTGCTTTGCCGTTTGTTGGTAAGGGGCTCGCTGCGTACGACGTTGTTATTAATGATGTTTCAGAAAGTGGTATTCAGATCCAGTGGGAATCTGTACGTGAGCGCGAAACTGAGGCTTCAAATGAAGCTCGGCAATTAGCGCTTGAGCAGATGACGCAGGGTGCTGAGGTAGCGCTGCCGCCATCCGAGATCATTACCGTGGTTGAGAGCGGTGTTATTACTTCAGATGCGCGTAAAATAGGCAGGGCGCTTTATTTGCCACTTGATTGGGAAGTGGGGGAGCAGAATCTTCAGGGAGATGGTACGGCGCTCCTGTTTTTACCAACCGACGCATACGCGGCGCTCGTTGGATCGGGAACGGCTGAAATACGACTTGGTTTAATTGATGTTCTTGCTAGTGATGCGGCTGGCATGCTGCAAACCTTTAAGGATCTGATCGGTACTTTTAGTGATCAACCGGTCTCTGGTGATGTTGTTATGGGTGCTGATGCGGCAATGTTCACGGTGACAAGTTTATCTGAGCAGTATGTTTTGCAAGTAGATGGGAAGCGCGTCAAGGTTCCCGTGCTTTATGCCGAGAGTCCGTTAGCTAAAATGGTGATTTTGAAAAATGAGTTGTATCCACTTGTTTTATCAGTTGATCTTGAGCCGTGGGCAGCGATTACTGATGTAAGTGACATTCCGGAGTTTTTGGGAAGATTGGAGCGAGGATTGGCACCGCCGCTTGGGTTTAAGGTGGAGGGGGTAGGGAATAGGGAGTAGAAAGAAAAAGAGCACGCGACGATAAGTCGGTGCTCTTTTTGTGTTATTCGAATTTGCCGATCCAACGGGCATCTGTCTGCACTTCAAGATCAAGGTAGTAATGATCTCCGCTGACTGTTTCTAGTTCACGGCGCGTTGATTGACCAATTTCCTTGATACCACGGCCGCCTTTACCAATGATCATTGGGCGGTAGCGGTCATTGTTTGTGAAGATGATGGCATGCACGTAGACGATGCCGTCTTCACGACGCGTGATTTCATCTACTTCAACGTGGGTGGTGTATGGAATCTCTTCACGCAAGCGGAGGAAAAGCTTTTCACGAATGAGTTCGGCCATCCAATCCTCATTGGAAAGGTTGGTGAGCTGAAACTCTGGGTAGTTCATTTCTCCTTCCGGCATCTTTTCTAAGAGCCAGCGCTCAATGACGTCGATATTTTTGCCGTTCAATGCTGAGACTTCCGCGTAGGCATCAAATTGATTGGCAAGGTCGCGGTAGTAATCAATGAAGTGCTTACGATCAGGATCATCCATTTTGTTGATAACAAGCAACTTTGGTTTGGTGTGGTTTTCGATCATCTTTAATGCCTGCTTTTCTTCGTCACCCATGGCGCGTGTTGGATCAACGACGTAGACGATGGCATCGATATCACGCAAAGAATCCTTGGCGTAATCAAGAAGTTTCTTGGTTAGGACGTCTTTAGCGTTTTGCATGATACCTGGGGTATCAACAAATACGATCTGACCCTCTGGTCGAGTGACAACGCCTTGAATAGGCCGGCGGGTTGTTTGCGGCTTTGGGGTAGTGATGGCAACTTTGCTTCCCACCATGGTATTCATGAGGGTTGACTTGCCAACGTTTGATCGACCAATGATTGCTACGAATCCAGACTTCATACGGATAATTTCTGCTATACTAGCCTAAAATACGCTGGTTGTCACGTTTTATGGGGTCCAATCTTCCATAATCTGTAATTATCAGCTATACTCTTCAACAAATTCATTAATGTCCTATGGAAAATACATCCAAGAATGTGACTGCCGCGTTTACCGTTGGCCAGATCTGGAAAGAGGGTTTTGCTCTTTTGAAAGCAAATGCACTGAGCATTGTTATGCTCATCGTAGGTTTGGGTGCGGTTGCGTTTGTAGTACAGATGGCTGCAGTTGTGATCATGACGGTTATTAACCTCATCTTCGCTGCTATCCGCGCGCCATTCCTTGGTCTTTTGTTCCTTCCACTTATTTACGTAGTGCTCATTGGTTTGCAGGTTTTGATACAGATGGTTGTCATGCGTTTTGGTTTGCAGGTCGTTGATAAGAAGGTTATTGACTGGAAGGCACTTGTTAAGTTTGACGCCAAGCATGTTGGTTTGTTCTTCCTCGCGATTCTTATTACCGGTTTTGCTATAGGTCTTGGTTACGTGTTCTTGATTGTTCCAGGTATCATTGCTGCCTTGTTCTTGATGGCTACTCCTTACATTGCTGTTGAGAAGGCGGTAAATCCAATTGACGCCATGAAGGCTTCCGTTGAGCTTACTGAAGGTAGCCGTTTGAACATTTTCCTCACGACACTTTCCATCACGTTGTTACCTACTATACTGTGGGTTATCCCGTTCATGATCTTGCTTCTTGGCATCATCATCGATGATAACGATTTCGTGCCTGTCATGATGATCTTGATCGTGCTTTCCATGATCCCTATCTTCATTGTTACCTTGGTGGTGTCCATTTTTGCTCTCGTCGCTTTCCCGCTCATGTACCGCAAAATGACACTTCAGAAACCGAACGTAGTTGCCAAAATCGCTACGGTCTAATAAAAAGAGGGCATCAGCCCTCTTTTACTTTTCTATGAATCAAGAAATGATACCGGTTACACCAGTAGCCGTACAGGTTCCGTCAGTTGCTCCTTTTACCATGAAAGAAGCGGTTTTGGGTGGTTACGCCTTAGCTAAGAAGTACTTCATTGAGATGGTCGCTCTTATGGCGATCGTGCTAGCGCTTGGTACTGGCGGCGCGCTTACGACCGATCCGTTTGCAAATGGCGTTGCCATGCTAGTGAACATCTTAGCGGTGTATGCGTATGCAGTTTTGGCACTGCGAGCAGTACGTGGGCAAGAGATCGTTTGGCGTGATTTGATCGATCTTTCTCCACGCGCCTTTGGATCACTCATTATTGCGAGTCTTCTCTCAACGCTTGCTATCTCGCTTGGTCTTGGATTTTTGATCCTGCCTGGTTTGATGGCAGCGGCGGCGTTCGCCTTCTATACGTTTGTTCTCGTTGATCATAAGCTTGGGCCGGTTGAGGCGCTTAAAACCTCTTGGAAGTTAGCGACTCCAGCACTTTGGACGATTGTTGGCATGTATGTTGTGTTTGCAGTTGTAGCTTTCTTGCCGCTTGTCTTCTCGGTTGTTCTTGGTTTGCTGCTGCAGCTTCTTACCTTCGACTTCACTATTGGACTTATTGTGGGTGCGGTTCTTGGTATCCCGAGCGTACTGTGGATGTTGCTCATGGTATTTGGTGCGGCGTTTGTCGGACCATTTGTACATGCTTGGATGTATGTGCGGTTGGGAGGTAAGTAGGGTATAGGGAATAGTCTGAAGAAGCACTCGGCGACATGTCGAGTGCTTTTTTTTGTTTTGTCACTCGAAGCGAAGTCGCCTCGCTGCTATCTTTACAATTCTGCTAATGTTTGTTATACTTTGATCGTAAGTTTGTTGGTGAGTTTCGACTTGTCAGCTTGCTTACTGACCAGCAACAGGTTGTAGGAGAAAGGTGGTTCTCGAGGCCACTGATCGTTGATCACACTGGTCATAAAAACCGATGATGGTAACACCCGGCCATCAACGTGCCTGAAAACACGTCATAAGAGGGTATTCCTTGTTACTCGTGATCCCGTCGCGCGGTACTCTCACCATGGTGGTGAAGGTGCCGCGCGTTCTTTTTTTATTGACAAATTGGCTTGTTTTAGCTAGCATCCTCGCTCGGTCTTTCACCGAGGGAGGACTTTCTCATGTCAGAGCAGGGTGCCTGTGACGATTCGAATCAGAGCGATGCCGCTCAGAAGCTGCGCGTGCGTGGCGAGCTGCGTGGGCGTCACGACTTCATGCAGAAGAACCGGCTCCTCACGCTGCAGCGCGGCTACCGGATCGAGGAACTCGTGCAGATGAGCGGCCCCGAGGCCGCCGGCAAGGTGCGCGAGGCGTTCTCGATCGAGCCGTACCTCGATCGGCTCATGCTGGACGCTTCCGACAAGGAGCGATTCCAGTTCGTGCCGACGGTGTGGGGTGATGATCACGGGGCGACGTTCAGTCACCTTGTGCGGATGGCGGTGCGCCGGTGTTTCCCGGTGGAAAGCGTGTGGATCGGTGATACGCTGGCGAGCGAGGTCTTCCCCAAGATCGAGCCGCTTCCGCCGAAGCCGCGCGGCTGGTCGGATGATCCGCAGCTGCGGGAACTCTACACGCGCAACCCGCCGGAGACCTTCGTGCCCTTCGACGAGCAGCGCTCGGCGGGTGTGACCGGCTTCCCGGTCGTCATGAGCGCGGATCGCTGGGACACCCGGCGGCAGGACATCTGCCAGGCGTTCGTGATTGACCAGGTCTACCAGCCGCTTCTCGCGGGAGAAGACGATGGCGCGCTGCGGTACATCGGCGAGGCGCAGGAGCGCGGCATCAGCGTCCGACTCGTGGACCTGTTCTACGGCTGGGAGCCCTGGACGCGCAACGCGCGCATGAAGGAGCTCTCGGCGCTTGATGTGAACGGTGTCGGCGATGTCTACGGCCAGAAGGTCGCGCTCGCCGGCCCCGAGGTTCTGACGCTTCTCGCCATCGATCCCGGGTTTCGTTTTCGCCTCGGCGCGATCGACTTCCCGAACGTCATGCTCTCGGCCTACCGGATCACGGTGGACGGCAAGGAGGCGATCCCGACGCTCATCCGGCGACAGAATCGTCTCGAGCTCGGGTACTACTTCTTCGGGAACGGCGCGCAGACGGCGCATCTCTCCGCCCCGAAGGTGATCCTGCCGTCTCTTGATCGGGTCCGCTGACCCGATTCACTCATCACGCTGCGTGGCAATCCTCACCTCCCCTGATGGATTGCTACGCAGCGTGATTTCTTTTTCATTTAAAAACGAGCACGCGACGCAATGTCGGTGCTCATTTTATTTCCACTATTTACTTTCTTCGACGTTCTTTCTTACTAACGCGGTTACGAGTTCAACGTGTGGTGTGTGCGGGAACATGTCTACGGCGCGCATGGCAACGACGTCGTATTTTTCTTGCAGGAAGGTAAGTTCGCGAGCAAAGCTCTTGTAGTTACAGCTGATGTAGATGAGTCGTTCTGGTGGGTTTGCAAGAAGATCGGCGAGCGCTTTATCGTGCATGCCGGCGCGTGGCGGATCAACGATTACGACATCTGGTTTGATATCTTGCCACGCAAACGCTTCAGTGGCGGCGTCGTGGAATTCAACGGTGACGTTGTTGAGCTCCGCATTAATGCGCGCGTCACGAATGGCGTCGGCTACAAGTTCAACGCCGACGGTGCGTTTTGCCTCGGATGCGAGCGCTACACCAAAGAAACCAGTGCCGCAATAAAGATCGAGGAGCGTTTTATCGGTTAGATCGCCCGCAAACTCGCGAACAGTATCAAGGAGAAGGGCGGCGCCGTGTGGGTTTGTTTGAAAGAAAGCATTTGGTGAAATGTGATATGTGAAGCCCGCGATTGTTTCCGTGATCGTACCCTTGCCGTGAATGACGATGTTTTCTTCACCGTGCGAAACGTCGGTGACGGTGTTATTGATCGACCAAATGAGCGTGGTTGGATTAGCGGAGGCAACAAGATCTGCGAGCGCTTTTTCAATCTGCGGTTTCGTTACTTCGTCGGTCGGTGCGCTCGTTACGATCGTGATCATTGTTTCACCGATCGTTGATGAGCGAATGACGGCGTAGCGTAAGATGCCAACGTTGGCTTTACGATCGTAATAGGAGAGACCAGCGGCTTTTGCCCAGTCGCGAGTCTTTTTGTAAAGAAGATCGATCTTTTCGTCCGCCAAAAAGCAGCTATGATCGTCAATCACTTTCCACCACTTGCCTTTTTCACGAAGCCCAACGCTGCCTTGCCAATCAATGACAAAGTCCATGCGGTTACGATAGTGGCCGGTTTTTGGTGACGGCAAGATTGCGGAAACACGGTGCGTGAGTTCCTTGATCTTGAATGAACCGTTGATATCTGACAGCTTTTGTTGGAGCTGCTTTTCGTAAGGAATGTGGCTCCAGCCGCAGGATCCGCAGCGATCGGGGTTAGGGCAGAGGGGAGTGGTGGACATACTTAGATTAAAGTTAAGAGAGTAAAGATTAAAGGGGGAGCTGCAAATTATAATGATTAGGCTGAAGCTTAGCGCTTTTCATTGAAAATTGAAAGTTTTTAGCTTCTAGCTCGTTTTAGGTACTTTACTCTTTAATCTTTACTCTTTAATCTACCCACATGATCGTCATTGCTCACAATATCCGCAGTATGCATAACGTTGGCGCGATTTTTCGATCGTGTGCGGCGTTTGGCGTTGAGCATTTGTACCTTACGGGCATTACGGCAACCCCGCCTAGAAAAGAGATTGCTAAGACGGCGCTTGGCGCTGAGCACTTGGTTGCGTGGTCTTCCGGGGAGATTGCGGATGTCATTGCTCGCGTTCGACAGGCTGGCTATACGCCTGTTGCGCTTGAAACTGGCGCTGATGCCGTATCCCTTCATGAGGCGCGTTTTGATAAGGTTGCGCTTGTTCTTGGTAATGAGGTGGAGGGTTTGGATGCCGAAGCGTTGCAATTATGTGACAGTAAGGTCATGATTCCGATGGCTAAGAAGCAATCGCTGAACGTGTCGGTAGCGTGCGGCGTAGCCTTGTATGCGTTAACTCTTGGGCGCTCGTAGCTCAGCTCGGATAGAGCGCTTCCCTCCGAAGGAAGAGGTCGTACGTTCGAATCGTATCGAGTGCACCACAAAAATATCGTCAATCGACGATATTTTTGTTTACGCTCATCATTCTGGAGCGATCATCTTGCGCATAAAGTGACAGGTGTAACCGCTCGGATGCTTTTGCAAGTAATCTTGATGGTACTCTTCGGCTTTTGTGAAAGAGGTGAGGGGCGCGACCTCGGTGACGATTGGTTTTGGCCACTGCTGGCTCTTGTCCCAGGCTTGGATGCGTTCCTGCGCTACTTCCTGTTGTTTGTCGGATTCCGTGAAGATGGCTGATCGATAGCGTGTGCCGATGTCGTTACCTTGTTTGTTGACGGTAGTTGGATCGTGCAGCATGAAGAAGTGATTGAGGATCTCTTTCAAGCTTACTGAGTCGGCGTCAAACACGAGTTTGATACTTTCAGCATGACCGGTTGTTTCAGACGAAACGGCTTCGTAGTTTGGGTTGCTTGTATCGCCCCCGGCGTAGCCGACCTCGGTTTCAAGTACGCCGGGAATCTTCCGAAAGAGTTCTTGCATGCCCCAAAAGCAACCACCCGCTAGCACGATCGTTTCCTTGGTCATAGTTTGACGAGGTAAAATGAAGTTCGTAGTCTACTGTCAGTCAATGTACCATAGCCTTATGGAAACGCTATCTATTATCATTCCTGCTAAAAATGAAGCCGAGCTCCTGCCGCTCTTATTGGACGACATAAAGCGCCAAACCTATCAGCCGCTTGAGGTGATTGTGGCCGATGCTGGTTCAACTGATGGTACGCGTGAACTTGCGCAGGCTCGAGGTGCTCGAGTTGTTGCTGGTGGTTTGCCGGCTGTTGGTCGGAATTTAGGTGCCGCTGAAGCCAAGGGGACAGTTTTGTTGTTTTTGGATGCTGATGTTCGTCTCTTAGATGAGGCCATGCTTGAGAAGATGATGCAGCAATTTAGTGTGCGGTCACTTGGCGTTGCTACGGTGAACGTTAGTATTCTTGGCAACTTTTTTGATCATTTTGCACATAGTGTATTCAACGCCTATGTTCGCCTGTGGGGGAGCAAGCGACCGCATGCTCCAGGGTTTTGTATCATGGTCCGCAAGGAACTGCATGATCAGGTTGGTGGTTTTGATCCGACGATTAAACTTGCGGAAGACCATGATTACGCAGTGCGCGTTGGCAAGATCGGTTCGTTTGGATTTTTAGATGGGGTGACGATTACGACGACCACGCGCCGATTTGAGAAAGAGGGTAGGGCGGTAGTGGCAATTAAGTATGTCCTTGCTGAGGTACATCAATTACTTATCGGGCCTATTCGTCACGATCTGTTCAAATACGAGTTTGGCTATACCAAAGAGGAGGTGGAAAAAGCGAAACAACGGCATTAGGCCGTTGTTTTTGCATGTTACAATTGTGACATATCCGAACTATGCGCCGATTTTTACCTCTTTTTGTTCTGCTGGGGATTCTTGGGACGCCGATTCTGGCGCTCGCTGATACCACTACCGATCTCTCGGTTTCTTCAAAGCAGATTCGTTTTTCCGAAGAAGTCTTAACGGCTGGAGACCGTATTCGTTTATACGCTACTGTTCGTAATAATAGCGAAGTAGACGCTACTGCGCAGGTTTTCTTTTACCAAGGAGCGTTGCTTCTTTCTGGATCGCAGATCGTTTCTGTTGTTGCCGATGGCGTTGGTGACGAGGTTTTTATTGATTTTACGGTGCCTGATGGCCCGTTTAATATTAGGGCTGTCGTGCAGGGTGTTAGTCCGCAGGATTCAGATCTGACTAATAATGAGGCGACAACGGCGTTATTTTATCCCGTAACTGATAGCGACGGCGACGGCGTTGATGATAGTGATGACAGCTGTCCTTCTGTTGCGAATGTTAATCAACAAGATAGTGATGGTGATGGCATGGGAGACGCGTGTGATACCGATGACGACAATGATGGCATTCGTGATGAAGATGAGGGGCGTCAGTCGACTTCGTCTGGTTCGAGTGATGATGAGCCAGCGGTAAGCGTTGACCCAGCGCCAACTCCAGTTGCAACTGCAACAACCGTGGCCGTTGTTCCTACACAATCAGTAGTGACTTCGGCGGCCATTCCTGAACCTTCTGCGGCTACGACTGTCACAGGTGAATCAGAGGTGGTTGTTAATGAGATTATTCCCATTGAGATTACGCAGGTCGGTCAGCCAACAGAAACTATGGCTGACGACGCGAATATTGAGCGCTCCATGCGTGCGCGTTTTGTGTATCGCCAGGTTGATTGGCGGACGTATGAGTTTGAGGCGATTACGGGCACTGATGGCACCACGTATGCTTGGGATTTCGGTGACGGCGCCACGAGTGTGCAGTCAAAGATACGCCATGCCTTCCCGGATGCTGGTAATTACACAGTCACGCTCGCGATCGTTGCCGCAGATGGCTCTGTGCAGAGTGACGCAGAAGAGATTAGCGTTTCATTTTTCCATTTAGAGAATCCGGCGCTTCTTAGTGTGATCATTTTGCTCCTGTTGATTATTTGCGGCTTATTTATTTTCATCATGCGAGCGCGCAAGAAGGGAAGTATCACTTTTGATGATCTATGATCCGTCGTTTGTTTTCTCATGCGGCGACCTCGGTAGCGAGTGGTGCTGTCATTGTTGGAGCGTTTTCGGCACTCTCGCGCGTGATCGGTTTTTTGCGTGATCGTATTTTGGCCGGTGCTTTTGGAGCGGGCGATACGCTTGATGTTTACTACGCAGCATTTCGTGTTCCGGATCTGTTGTTTCAGCTGCTCGTTGTTGGTGCGCTGTCTGCGAGCTTTATCCCATTATTCACGAAGCATCTTGATAAGCGACAGGATGATGCTTGGCGTTTTACCAACATCGTTTTTAATGCGCTATTTATTGTTTTTGGATTAGTCTCAGCGTTTGCCATGCTTGGCATGGATTTCTTGGTACCGTTTTTAGTGCCGGGATTCTCGCCAGAAAAACAGGCGGAGGTTGTGCCAGTGGCACGCATTATTTTCTTGGCACAGATCTTTTTTGCCATGAGCATGGTGTATGGCTCGGTTTTGCAGGGTGCGCGACGTTTTGTTATCTCATCCTTTGCGCCAATTGTTTACAACGTTGGCATCATGATCGGCGCACTCTTGTTTGCCCCAACGCTTGGTGCTACTGGTTTAGCGCTTGGTACGGTGCTTGGCGCTTTTGCACACGCGGTTGTGCAGTTTATTGGAGTTAGGTCGCTTGGCTATCGTTATCATCTGATTGTTGATTTCTTGGATAAGGAGTTGTGGCGCATGGTGGTCCAGATGGTGCCGCGTGTGATGGGCTTAGCGGTCAATCAACTCAACTTCTTAGCGATGACGACGCTCGCATCGTTTTTTGCGGTCGGATCGCTAACCATGTTGCAGTTTGCCTATAACCTGAACTATTTCCCGATTGGCATCGTTGGCGTGTCCTATGCTATTGCGGCGTTTCCGGTTTTTTGTTCAGCGGTCAATAAGTCCGACATGCAGGCACTTCGATCATCGCTTCTTGATTCGGTTCGCCAAGTTTTGTTTTTCATGGTGCCGGCGACAGTTCTCTTTTTACTTCTGCGTGCGCAAATTGTGCGTCTAGTGGTTGGTGCTGAAGCCTTTGACTGGCAGGCAACGATCGCCACTGCTGACACCCTTGGTTTTTTTGCGGTGAGCTTTGTGGCGCAGGCGCTCGTATATTTGGTGGTGCGTGCATATTTTGCTCTTCAGGATAATTGGACGCCGTTTGTTGTCGGTTTACTTTCCATGGCGATTAACGTTGGTTTGGGCTTAGTGCTTGGAGAACGTTTTGGCGTGGCTGGTTTAGCGCTCGCTTTCTCTGTAGCGACGTGTGTGCAGTTTGCTCTCTTGTGGGCGATTTTGCGCTTGCGTCTTGGCCCGCTTGGTGAAGGTGTACTTGTACGATCAACCATGATCCTGAGTGTTTCCGGTGCCTCTGCTGCTCTTGTCACACAGTTCTTTAAGTACGAAGTGGTGCAGTTTATTGCGCTTGATACGTTTTATGGCGTTTTGTTCCAGACGCTTATAGCAGGAGGCGCAGGACTTTTTATTTACGGAGTCGCTGCCTTTATGTTGGGTAGTGAAGAGATGCAGGTCTTTGCGGCTAGCTTGCGACGTAAGTTCCTCAAGGCACAGCGCCCAGCTGAGCCCGTGCAGGTAGACATAGTTCAGTAAGTTGAGTGCTATACTAAGGGGGTATGAAACTTAAGAAGCAGACGCTTGGTATTATCGGCGTTTCCGCGGTTTTTTTAGTAGTTGTTGGCGCTGGCTTGTTCTGGTGGTTTTCGTCTGCAGATACTACGCAAATTACCACTGATGTTGTTCGTCGTGAGCGGCTTGTGCAGAGTATTGATGTTACCGGTGAACTTGTATCAATTGATCGGGTTGATCTATCTTTTGATTCCTCTGGCGTGATTCAGGAAATTTTAGTTGATGTTGGTGATGTTGTTGAGGCCGGGCAACTTTTAGCTCGGCTTGATGACGCGGAACTCGCGGCAAGTGTGAGTAGGGCGCAGGCTTTGTATGCGCAGACAAGTTCTGGCTCAACCGCGCAGGAAGTTTTAATTGCGGAGGCAAACGTGGCGGTGAGCAAGGCTTCGCTTGAGGCGGCGCTTGCTAGTGAGCAAAATGCGCTGCGGGAGCAATCCACCGTGAAGGTGACTACGGATGCCGCGATTGCTGAGGCTGAAACATCACTTATTCGCGCCCGTGATGACGCTAATCGTTCTACCGTTGAGCAAGCGCTCGCAGTTGATTCAGCTCGCTCATCTTTTATTACGGACATGACCGGCGCGGTTATTGCTATTCGTTCTGGCTTAGCGGCTGCTGATCGGGTGCTTGGGATTGAGAACACGCTTTTAAATGATGACTTTGAACGTGAGCTGGCGGCGGCTGATCCGCAGAGTTTAACCAATGCGAAGAATAGCTTTGATCGCGCTCGCGATGCGCGAGATGCTGCGGAGGAAGCGGTATACGGTTTGCCGTCAGTAGCGAGCGAGGGGCAGATGCTTGAGGCGTATGCCAAGGTTGTAGCGGCACTTGATGAAGTATCGCTGACGCTTTTGTATACGGCACGCGTGCTGGACGCTACGTACGCAGATACTGCTGATTTCTCGCTTGCTGAATTGAACACGCTTAAAGCTGAGATTGAAGGCGTGCGTTCTGCCACACAAACTGCTGAGAATTCTTTCAATGCCGCTAAGAGCGCATACGATGGTCAGATCGCTGCCCAAGAAACGGCAGCTATTGCTATGCGTAATGCTATTGCCGCAGCTGAACAAGCGGTGGTGAGCTCTCGAGCTTCGCAATCTGAGCGTATTGCCGCGGCAGACTCTGCGGTTGTTAGTGCTAAGAGTACGGTTTTGACACGCACTGCAGATTTACAAGCAACCGAGGCTCGCTTAGCGGATGTTTCTGCACCCGTACCGTCTGTTGATTTGCGTCCGCTTGCGGCTGACATTGAATCCGCGCAGGCTCGGTTGGCACGTGCTCGCATTACGGCGGCTTTTGACGGCGCTGTGACGCGCGTTGATAAGGAGGAGAATGAAGTGGTTGGTGCCGGTGAGCGTATCTTCACCCTTGAAGCGGTTGGTAATCAATTTGAATTGCCGCTTGATATCCCAGAATCTGATATTGCTAAGATTGCTCTTGGCGACACTGTGACAATTACGTTTGATGCTTTTAACAACGGCGCAGATTACTCAGGCGTTGTTTCAGCGATTGATTTTGCTGAAAAAGTGATTGAAGGCGTTGTTTACTATGAGGCAACGGTGCGTTTTTCAGGTGACAGTGATTTGAGTGCGCTTCGCCCTGGTATGTCGGCTGATGCGGTGATTGTTACTGATGTGCGTGAATCGGCGCTCAGTGTTCCGCAACGTGCCGTTTTGGAGCGTGATGGTCAGCGCTATGTGCGTGTGGTGCGTGGTGATGGTTATGAGGAGCGTGCGGTAACGATTGGCATTCGGGCTGATGGCGGACGTATTGAGATTTTATCTGGCCTTGAGGAGGGGGAGCGTATAGTTGTTTCTATTAAAGAGTAGTATGACTCGTACACCGAGTGTCATTGCTCTTAAGAAAATTACCCGCGCTTTCGTTAATGACGAGGTTGTCACGTCGGTGCTTCATGGCATCACGCTTGAGATTGATGCGGGTGAATTTGTGGCGCTCATGGGCCCGTCGGGTTCTGGTAAATCAACGCTCATGCAGATCATGGCGTTTCTTGATCACCCAACAACCGGTGAATATCACTTTCGTGGTAAAGATGTTTCGCGCCTTGATGATGATGCGCTTGCGCTGTTGCGATTATCGTCGGTTGGTTTCGTGTTTCAGGCTTTCAATTTACTACCCAAGGCGACCGTGCTTGAAAATGTGATGCTGCCACTTACGTATGCTGGTGTTCGTAATGGCGAGCGACGTGAGCGAGCAACAGAGGCACTTGTTTCCGTTGGTCTTAAAGAACGATTGACGTATTACCCCAATCAACTTTCTGGTGGTCAAAAACAGCGTGTAGCCATTGCCCGTGCGCTTGTTAATAATCCAGACGTACTGTTCGCTGATGAGCCAACTGGTAACTTGGACTCCGCTTCCAGTGAGCAGGTCATGACGATTTTGCGTGATCTTCACCGATCTGGAAAAACGATCGTCATGGTTACGCATGAGCCTGATATTGCTGAGTACGCCAAGCGTATCGTACGTTTAAAGGACGGCATGATTCTTTCCGATCGCACCAAGTAGTATGACGATTCGCGATTTATTTTTAGACTCGTCGCAATCAATCTTGCGTAACAAATCACGATCGTCGCTGACTATTCTTGGTATCGTGATTGGTATTGCGGCTGTTATTTTAATGCTGTCTATTGGTCGGGGTGCTGAGGCGCTTATCTTGAACCAAGTGGCTGATCTTGGCAGCAATCAGATTTATATTGAGTCGGGGTCAGGAGACTCAACCAGTGGTCCACCGTCGCCGTTTATTGAGCAGGTCTTAACGCTTGATGATCTAAAAGAATTGCGTAAGAGTGAGTATTTTGATGTTGTCTCGGCGTTCTTGATCGCCAACTCCACTGTTGAATACGAGGGCACGAGTTTTTTCTCTGACGTTGCCGGCGTTGATGAATATCAGCTCTCTATTTTTCCTGCTACCGTTGCTTCTGGACGTTTTTTGGAAACAGAAGATGTTGATGGTTACGCTCGTGTAGCAGTTCTTGGTTGGGAGATAGCTGACGACTTATTTGGCGACAGTGATCCGATCGGTCAATTTATTACGCTTAAGAATAGTCGCTTCCGCGTTGTTGGTGTGCTGAACGAGCAGGGAAGTCGTTTCTTTTCTAACCTTGATAAGCGCGTCTATATTCCGGTTACCACTGCACAGCGTGATGTGTTTGGACTTGATTATGTGAACTACATGGTGGGGTTAGCAAAGGGAGATGTTGATGAAGCGAAAGAGGAGGCGCGTTATATTTTGCGCGATGCACACGATATTAATAATCCAGAAGGTGATTTAGCCAAAGATGATTTCATTGTTTCTACGCAAGAAGACGCGGTGCAGACGGTGAATGTGGTCGGTACGGTGCTGACCGTTTTATTGTCGTCGATCGCCGCTATCTCGCTTATTGTTGGAGGTATCGGTATCATGAACATCATGCTTGTCTCGGTTACGGAGCGCACGCGCGAGATTGGTTTGCGTAAAGCGATTGGCGCGCGAGAGCGTGAGATTATGCAGCAGTTTTTAACTGAAGCAGTGATGCTCACTTTTGTTGGAGGGGCGCTTGGCGTTATCTTTGGCGTGGCGGGATCATTTATCATTGCACAGATCGCTAGTCGTTATGTTGAAGGCTGGACTTATGTTTTGCCGCTTGAAGCAGTTTTCTTAGCGGTTATCGTTTCAACGGTCGTTGGACTGGTGTTCGGCTACTATCCGGCTAGGCGAGCCGCTAAGCTTGATCCGATTGAATCACTTCGTTACGAATAATCATGAAGCGACTCCTGATTATCATTGCGTTATTTCTTGCTCCGATTATCTTTGTTCTCGGGTTGAACTTTTTTATTTTTGTTTTTACTCGTCCGTACGTGGTAGCGCTTGAAGATGTGCAAGCCGACAGGGCGCTCGTGTTTGGAGCAAGCGTGCTTAGGTCTGGCGAACCATCTGACATCTTAGCCGATCGTTTGCGGGTTGCCGAGGCATTGTATGAGAACGAGCAAGTGCAGAAGATCGTAGTGAGCGGGGACGGCGTTGGTGATGATGGCTATGATGAAGTGGCCAGCATGACCGCCTATCTGGTGGAGCTTGGGGTGGCAGAGGCTGATATTGTGGCTGAACCATTTGGACTTGATAGCTTTCAGTCGGTTGTACGCTTTCATGAGATGTACCCAGATGGCTCCGTGGTTTTTGTGACGCAGGGCTATCATTTACCGCGGGTTTTATTCATTGGCCGATCGCTTGGTGTGGCCGCCGTTGGCACGCCGTCTGACTTGCAGACGTATGTTGAGATTGAGCAGTTTCGCCTCCGTGAGCTTCTCGCGAACGTTAAAGCGGCGTTTGAAGTGGTGGTTTTCTTGATTTCGTAGGATTTTTCTGCTAACCTTAGAGTACTATGATGTTAACCACTTTTGTGTCGGGCCCTGTTGACGAGCCTCCATCTTCGTTGCCGGAATCGGCTTTTGCTCCTGAGGATACGTTTGATACGTATGATAAAGAGAGCGATGCCCCGGTACTTGAAGAGATATATGATACTTTTCGAGACTTTGCTGGTTCCGGCGACGCAGAGCACAAATTTGATGGCCATGGTGGTCATCCCGATACCTTATAAAGGATAGGCAACCGTGCAGGTTGCCTTTTTGGTTTCTTTTTCGCTACACTGGGTGCAATTCCTATGATTACCGCCAACGAGCTTCGCAAAAAATATATCGCCTTTTTCTTAAGTAAGGGTCATGCTGAAATTCCATCAGCCTCTGTTGTTCCGGAGAATGATCCGACGGTTTTGTTTACTACTGCCGGCATGCACCCGCTTGTGCCATACCTTTTGGGCGAGCCGCATCCGTCTGGTAAGCGTCTTGTTGATTACCAGCGCTGTATTCGTACGGGCGACATTGATGACGTCGGCGATGATACGCACCTGACGTTTTTCACCATGCTTGGTAATTGGTCACTTGGTGATTACTTCAAGAAAGAATCGATCGAGTGGAGCTTTGAATTTTTGACGAGCAAGGAGTGGCTCAATATTCCACTTTCACATTTGTCGTTCACGGTCTTTGCTGGTGACGAGAACTCACCGTTTGATCAAGAAGCGTACGATCATTGGATTCGTCTTGGTGTTCCTTCTGAGCGTATTGCTAAACTTGGTAAAGAAGATAACTGGTGGGGTCCGGCTGGTAAGACCGGTCCATGTGGCCCTGACACGGAGATTTTTTATTGGGTAGGTGAGGGTGAGCCGCAAGGCAACAAAGAAACGCATTCCAAAGAGTGGATGGAGATTTGGAATAACGTATTCATGCAATTTAATAAGCAGGAAGACGGCACGCTTTTGCCGCTTGCTAAAGGAAGCGTTGATACTGGCATGGGTTTGGAGCGCACGATTGTGGCACTGCAGAAGCATGCGAATGTGTACGAGACCGAGCTCTTCACAGATATTATTGGCGCCATAGAAACAGCTACAGGCCTTTCTTACAGACCTCATTCGGCTGATGAGGATGAAAAAAACGCTACTAAAGGATCTACCTCGATAGGCGTTCAGTATTCTCAAGCAGGTTATCATCTTCCCGATGCTCCATTCATGAATGGCGTCGACGGTAAAGAAACTGGAATTGTTAAGTCCATGCGAATTATTGCTGACCACTTGCGAGCTGCAACTATTATGGTGATGGATGGTGTCGAGCCATCAAATAAGGACCAGGGATATATTCTTAGACGTTTAGTGCGACGAGCGATTCGTCACTTAAAACTCCTCTCTGCGACGAGCTCAAAAGTTGTCATTCCACCAGTTCTTGATAAAATCGTGAATTCACTTGAAGATTCTTATCCAGCTCTTCGAGAACGTCATAGTTTTATTTACGACGTCATTCTGAAAGAATCGGCAAAATTTGAAGCAACGCTTAATAATGGCGTTAAGGAGTTTAAGCGTATTCTAGATAAGAAAAAGACGTTGTCTGGTGAAGATGCGTTTAATCTTTATCAGTCTTTCGGTTTTCCGCTTGAGGTCACTCACGAGCTCGCACGCGAACATGGTCTTGAAATTGATCGACAGGTTTTTGCAGATGAGTTTAAAAAGCATCAGGATTTGTCGCGACAGGGTGCAGAGAAGAAATTCGCCGGTGGACTCGCCGATCATTCGGTTGAGACGACGAAGTTGCATACCGCAACGCATTTATTACATCAAGCGCTTCGTGATGTTCTTGGCCCGCATGTTGAACAGCGTGGTAGCAACATTACGGCTGAGCGTTTGCGTTTTGATTTTTCACACGGTGAAAAGATGACGCCTGAACAGGTTGCTCAGGTAGAGGCGATTGTTAAAGAACAGATCGCTAAGAAGATGCCGGTGCATGCTGAGCAGTTAACAGTTGAAGAAGCTAAGGCGCGTGGAGCGATCGGCTTGTTTGAAGATAAGTACGCGCAGATGGGCGGCAAGATCAATGTGTACTTCATGGGTGATTACTCCAAAGAAATTTGTGGTGGTCCGCATGTGCAGAACACGGGTGACCTTGGAGGCTTTAAGATCGCCAAGGAAGAGGCTGTTTCTTCTGGCGTTCGTCGCATTAAAGCGATCCTCGGTTAATTATGACTATAAAAAGAAAGATTGGTTTCGTAGCGCTTATAGTCAGTAGTTCTGCAGTTATTTTATTTGCCCTTTGGTACATGTTTGCTTTGCTCGTGACTATAGCGTCGTTCGCGACCTCTTTTATTCTTATTAATGACTACGGAAATCCTGTTACGATTGACGTTTTGTATTACGGTCGCAATATAACTCGAGGAGAAGAGAGATGCTATTCCTCTTCTGCTGACAGATGTATGTATACAGTTATGTCCGGCGGTCGTTTGGCACTTTTTAGGACTTCAGAAATCTTCCCGCATTCTTTGATTATTAAAAGTGATGAGGTGAGTGAGGCTCGATGTTTCAATCAGTCACTGGATAGCGAGGAAGAGAGCGATGTAGATAATCTTAGAAATCTTTTGTTCCTTCGAGGGCTCGATGAACGAGAGTCCTCTTTATCGCAACACCCTCTTGCAGAGCTTGATGATAATGGTCATCCTTTGTGCGGCAGATAATTATGCGTATTGGTATTTTATTATCGTTTGATCGCTACCGAGGTTTTGCGGGTGCTGAGCGTATTAAAGAAGAGATTGTTCAAGCTGGGCATGAAGCGGTGGAGCTTGTTGAAGAACAGTTGTCGTTTTCGCAAGAAGGCGCTACGGTGACCGCTCGTTATCAGGGGACAGAGATCGGGGAGCTTGCTTGTATCATTGCTCGACCAAACTTTGTTGAGGAGCCCACGCTCCATGTGTTTGCGTATGAGTTTTTGCGACTTGCGGGTTATGAAGTTTTAAATGGCGGAACGGCTGCGCTCTTTGTGAAGAATAAGCTTATGCAACGCGCTAAGCTTGTTGAAGAGGGAATTGCGACGCCGCGCTTTGCTACCGCCTTTAGTCCTGAATTGGCGCTTGCGGCTGCTGAGAGGATTGGTTATCCGGTTGTTGCTAAGCTGTCGTTTGGAGCGATCGGCAAAGGTGTCTTCTTTGCTCGTGACCGGCAGACGCTGAGCCCGATTGTCGATTACTTGGCGATTCGTGATGGCAACCCGATGATTATTGAGGAGTTCATTGAGGAGGCGACCGAGGGAGATTTACGGGTCTTTGTGGTCGGAGGTGAGGTGATCGCTTCCATGTGGCGTAAAGCCACTGAAGGGGAGTTGAGAAATAACGCCCATCTTGGGGGAGTGACGTCGGTGGTACGGATTACGGCCGAGGAAAGGGCGCTAGCGCTTGCCTCGACTAAAGCGCTCGGGCTTGATATCGCTGGGGTTGATATCCTGCGATCGAAAAACGGTCCTCTTATTATGGAGGTGAATGCAAACCCAGGTTTTGAGGCGTTAGAGGCTGTTTCCGGGGTTAATGTGGCCAAAGCCATTGTTGACTACGCGATCAGTAGATCAACTACTATGTGATATCATTTGGGGAAATTTAGCTAATATTAGATTAAAGATTAAAGTAAAAAGGTTAAAGTTGGGAGAAGATGGGGTGGGGGTGGTGTAGGTTGACATAGCATTTTGCCTAAGGTAAGCTATTGTCGCTTAAACCATGTTCCAGGTTACCTAACATCTCCTGCAAACACCGTAAGGTTATGGCAGAAAAACAATTTTTTGAGATGCGAGGTAAGGTATTGGAGGCGCTACCAGCAGGATCTTTCAAGGTTCGGTTGGAAAACGACATGGAAATTCTAGCGTACTTGGCGGGTAAACTCCGTCAAAACCGCATCCGGGTTCTTCCCGGAGACGACGTCAAGTGTGAGATCTCACCGTATGATCTCACCAAGGCACGAATAACTTTCCGATTTTAATCGCGAAAGGCATCTCGTTCCTCTTTGCAAAATCATTCCAGAGTTCAGGGATGATTTTGCGTATTAAGTCGCATTTGCGGACGTGAAGGAATTTTCAAGGTCTAGTGCCTTTAACCTTCCTCAGCGTCTCGCAAATCATCATCAAGATTCACAAGAGTATGAAAGTCCGCTCTTCAGTTAAGAAGATCTGTCGCGACTGTCGTGTCGTTCGACGCGAAGGTCGTGTGTGTGTGGTGTGTAAGATTCCAAAGCATAAACAGCGACAAGGCTAATTGCGTATGGCACGTATTGCTGGAGTATCCCTCCCAAGTCAAAAGCGCATCATTAATGCGCTTGAGTACATCTACGGCATTGGTCCAAAGCGAGCGAAAGAAGTTCTTGAGCGCGCTAAGGTCAGTGAAGAGATCCGCGTAAAGGATCTTACTCCTGATCAGGAAAATGCTATCCGCTTAATCGTGGAGAAAGAGTACCGCGTAGAAGGTGAGTTGCGCCGCGAAATTCTTTCGCACATCAAGCGTTTGAAAGATATCGGCTCTTACCGTGGTTCACGCCACATGCGTAAGTTGCCAGCTCGCGGTCAGCGCACGAAGTCCAATTCTCGCACCGTCCGCGGCAATGTCCGTAAGACTGCAGGAAGTGGTCGCCGCATGCTCACGAAGACCTAGTTGTAAATGATCGTTATGAACGAAGAAGAAAAGATTATCGCTCCAGAAGCTCCAGTAGCTGAAGCCCCTACCGCTGAGGAAGGTGCAAAGGCTGCTAAGGCTGCAGCGAAGAAGGATCGTGTGATCACGGCAAAGGGTAAGAAGCGTACGCTTCGCCAGGTGCCGCAGGGTCGCGCTTACATCCACGCAAGTTTTAACAACACGATCATTTCGCTGACGGATCCAAATGGCAACATCGTTGCTTGGGCAAGCGCAGGTAACTGTGGCTTCCGTGGTCCTAAGAAGGCTACGCCTTACGCTGCGAGTGTGATTGTGAAGAAGGTTGCCGAGAAGGCAGCTGTGATCGGCCTTAAAGATCTCCACGTTTTGGTAACGGGAATCGGTAACGGTCGTGATGGCGCACTTCGTGCACTAAACGGTTCCGGTTTCAACATTCTCTCCATTAAGGACACCACGCCTGTCGCGCACAACGGTTGCCGACCACGTCGTGCACGTCGCGTGTAAACCATACCTATGGGAAAGACATTAATCCCTCGTGGAAAAATGAGCCGTCGCGAAGGCGTTCCGCTCTCTACGAGTTCCAGCATCCTCAAAGTGATGCAAAAGCGTCCATACGCTCCAGGTGCGCACGGTTCTCCGAACGCACGCCCTCCAAAGATGTCAGGCTACGGCACTCAGCTTCGCGAGAAGCAGAAGGCCAAGCGCTTGTACGGAATGTTGGAGAAGCAGTTCCGCAACTACTTTAACAAGGCAGTGAACATGGATGGCAACACCGGAGAACATCTCTGTCGCCTTCTTGAAACCCGCCTTGATAACGTTGTTTTCCGTCTCGGTTTTGCCAAGACCCGTCCACAGGGACGTCAAATGGTTAGCCACGCCATGTTTATGGTGAACGGTCAGCGCGTGAACATTGCGTCATACCAGGTTCGTGTCGGTGATATCATTGAGGTACGTCAGGGCAAGCAGGCAAAAAAGGTGTTTGCAGACTTGGCTGAGCGTCAGAAGACGCAGTCAGTTCCAGGTTGGCTTCACCGGGAGGATCTCATGAAGGGTAAAGTGGTCAGTATTCCTACCGGGGAAGATCTCAAAGAAGCGTTCGATCCGACGCTCATCGTCGAGTTCTATTCCATGCGCTAAGCGCTTTAGGCTTACGCTAATACGACTATGGAGACCATCTTCCTACCTTCAAAGATGTACTTTGCCCCAGGGACCAATGAACATGAGGCTATCCTCAGCATTGAACCTCTGCACCACGGCTACGGTACAACGGTTGGTAACGCGCTTCGTCGCGTGCTTCTCTCTTCACTTCCTGGCGCTGCAGTAACTGCCGTCAAGATCAAGGGAGTACAGCACGAGTTCTCTGCCATGAATGGCGTGAAAGAAGACGTTTTGGACATTGTGCTCAACCTTAAAAAGTTGCGCATGAAGGTTCACTCTGATGAACCAGTTATTCTCAAGCTTTCTGCAAAGAAGGTTGGTCCAGTAACTGCAGCTCAGATTGAGAAGAATGCTGATGTCGAGATCTCTAATACCGATCTTGTTATCGCAACGATCACGGCTGATAGCGCACCATTTGAAATGGAAATTACCGTTTCTCGTGGTCGTGGGTACATGCCAACTGAAGAGCGCGAGGGTGCGACTGGTGAAATTGGCTTGATCGCCATTGATGCCATGTTCAGCCCAGTGCGCAACGTCGGATTGCAGGTAGAAAATACCCGCGTCGGCGACATCACCAACTACGATAAACTCATCATGACCATCTCGACCGACGGCACCGTCACGCCGCAGGAGGCAGTCGAGCAGGCCACCAAGATTCTCTTGAACCACTTTACGTGGATCCAAGGCCAGCTCAACCACGCATCATTGACGGAGCAAATTGCTCGCGCGGCTGAGGAAGGTCCAAAGAACGAGTAAGGTATGCGTCACCGTAATAAAACAAAAACGCTCGGCCGCAAGCCGCATGCACGTAAGGCGCTTATCCGCGATCTTACAACTGCTGCTGTGACCTATGAGCGCATTGAAACAACTCTTGGCCGCGCTAAAGTAGCTCGTCCAATGATCGAAAAGATGATTACGCTTTCAAAGCGTAACAATCTTCATGCACGTCGCCAGCTGTTGGGTTATTTCACCACGGAGCAGCCAGTAAACAAGCTCCTTGAGGTACTTGGTCCTCGCTATATGGAGCGCCAGGGCGGTTACACCCGCATGACCAAGCTCGGTACCCGCCAGGGCGACCATGCGGAGACTGTGCTTATTGAACTTGTCTAATATGGCAACCATCGAACGAAAAACCTATACGGTTGATGCGACCGACAAAATTCTCGGCCGCCTCGCTACCGATATTGCCATGCACCTCATGGGCAAGACCAACGTAAACTTCCAGCCTCACATTGATGCCGGTGATCATGTCATCGTTAGCAACGTAGCGGGTATGAAGGTTACTGGTGCTAAGTACGAGGATAAGTTGTACCACCACCACACTGGTCACCCAGGTGGACTTCGCACGAAGACCATGCGTCAGATGTGGGAGAAGAATCCAGGCGACGTTTTGTTCGCTGCCGTATCTCGCATGCTTCCTAAGAACAAGCACCGCAAGCCACGTCTTTTGCGCTTGAAGATCTCCTAAGTATGGCCGAAAAATATTTCCAAGCACTTGGTCGCCGCAAGACCGCGATTGCGCAAGCACGCGTTATTCCAGGCGGTTCCGGTGTCATCACGGTTAACGGTAAGCCTTTCGAGGCCTACTTCACCACCCTTGAACTCCAGCGTATGGTAACGCGTCCTCTCTCTGAAGCTGGAAAGCTCGAGAGCATGACCGTTTCTCTTCGCACGGAGGGAGGTGGCATGATCGGTCAGGCTGATGCCTCCCGTCTTGCTATCGCTCGTGCGCTTGTCATGATTGACGAAGCGTTCAAGCCAGCCCTCAAGGCCGCTCACATGCTTACTCGCGATCCTCGCAAGAAGGAGCGCAAGAAGCCAGGTAAGCACGGTGCACGTCGCTCACCACAGTGGCGTAAGCGTTAATCAAAACAAAAAAATCTCTGCCGTTTGGTGGAGGTTTTTTGTTTTAAACAGGAAGTCAGAATAGTTAACTTATGACTTATACATTACCAGTTATATGGGTGTTTGATACTATATGTTTAACCACTATGAGATATGTCATTGACGAATTACTTGGTTTTATGTCGAGTCATCAAGCTTTTGCTGTAAGGCAGCTTTTAAAAGAATTTCCTGAGTTAAAACGGGTAATGGAACAGCGTATTCAGAAGAAGATTGATGCAATAAGGATGCGAGACGCTGCAGGACTCGTAGAAATCGCTAACAACGAACAGGTTTTAGTGCAGGATTTTATTGATGAAGTAGGGGTTATTCAGGTTAAAAATAGACTTGATATATGAATCGTTCTGCAGAAAGTTTTTTTGACCATGATTCTATTAATAAAATTAAGGATTCTTTGAAGCCTCCTTTTACCGAGAAGCGGGAATTCGCATTTGAAATAGATACAGTTGTTGATGACCTTTTTGAAAAAGAGTGCGCTCAGCGTGATCGAGCGCATGATGTACTTGCTGAACTTGCTCGTGAACTAAAACGATCCGGTCGCGATATTCCTAGATCTCTTAAGGTGAGTTTGTTTTCAATCATGTTGTTATCTGCAGAGACTGCTATGGCTCAGTCGCAGGCAGCGAATACTGTCGAGACTTCACATGAGGGTTATACTCAAGGTCCTGAGTTGCCACCGGAAACCAAGGAGGTTATTAAGGAACTTCATGAGCAGGATGCACAATTATCAGTTTCAACAAGCAAGGGTGAAGTTCCTATAAATTTAGACCAATTGAGTTATCAATTGGTTTTTCCTGATCAGCTGTCTAGAATTTTAGTTACACGTCACGTGATGAGTGATGATATTGTAGATACAGACTTGTCAGTAGTTGGGTCCGAGAAGGGTTGGGAGTTAAGAAGAGATATAGATTATGACAATAATAATGAAATCTTGATTGCCAATTTGAGCTTTCTTGATAAACACGGCAATGCAATCTTCATAAATAGACAAATGAATCCAAGCGGCTCGTCTTATGAAGAAAAGATTTCTTATTTTCCGCAGCTTTTCCGTGAAGCCGAAAGTTCTGACCCGTTAGGCGTTAAGTTTGATGTCTCGACGGTTGCCAATATTCCTGATGTCAGTGATTTGGTTGCGCACCCTACGTATGCATTAGTTGGCCGTTCTGCAGATGTCCCAATTTACAACACCAGTAAATTATCTGATCAGGAATTAGTTCATATAGTCAGCGATTATTCCTCAAGTTTTAATAAAGGTATTCAGGAATCTAGCGCACTCTTTGGCCTTGAGGCAGATTTTTTAAAGCACATCAGTATTGCCAGTGAAGGTCGTAGAAATGCCCATGCTTGGCAAGATACTGTCATCATTAGTGCTGAGAATTTTTTACCTAAAATTGATAATAGTGACATCGGTCAAAATGAGCCCTCGAGTTTGGATAATATTGAAGACATAGTGAAGCATGAGATCCTTCATATTATTGATGCAAAATTTGGCATTTCAAGCTCATCTGCCATGCAGAAAGTTTTTTTATCTTCCCCTCATGACACGCTTCATGCATTGAGTGAAGAGGCTTTCAATGCTGAGCCGTCTATTTATGGAGGTCATGCCGGAGATAGCGCTACTGAGTTGTTCGCGTCAGTGGTCAATGGATTGGATGATGAGCGATGGGAGCAGCAAGTTCTCGCACTTCAACCTCATCAACGAGACGCTTATTTTTTGACCATTTTTGCATTAAAGAAGACACTTGATGCGAACAAAGATATTCATATTGAATCTCCAATTAGGGCTTTATTAGAAAAGCGTTGTGAGTACGTCTCGAAGATATAGCTTTATTAGTATGTTTATTTCGAAACGATTGTTTGCTGGATCGCTTTTGATCATTGCTCCTTGGCTTTTGTTGCTATCGTCCATTATTGGGTATGCAATTGCGAGCTTTGTTATTTCGGCGGTTGTTGGTGCGCAGTCCTGTATGGAGGTGTATTACGTGCCAGAGCAGAATATTCAGATTGAGTGTGGGGGCGGTGATGTTGCCATGATGATCGGTAGTCTCATTCGCATTGCGTTAGGAGCGTTTGGAATTGTGGGTGTAGTAGGCATTTTAGTTGGTAATCCGTTCGGGCTTTACTTGTTATTTACTGCCATGACTACAGATCAGAAAAAGGGCAGTAAAAAGTAGGCAGTAGGAGGCATTTTGTGATAGGGTTTGGGGGTTGTAGCCTGTGTCCCAATTAGCAAAAAATACCATCTTCCTCACGTTTGCATCTATTGCTCAGAAGGCGATCGCCTTTTTGTATTTTGCAGTAGTCGCTCGCACGATAGGCGATGAAGCAACGGGATCGTACTTTTTAGCGCTAGCACTTACTACCACTATTGGCGTACTTGATGACGTTGGATTGACCTCGGTTCTGATTCGGGAAGTGGCGAAGACGCCGGAGAAGGCGAGCGATTATTTGCGGTCCGTCATGGGCGTGAAGATCTTTACCATGCCGCTCACGGTATTGGTGGCTTGGTTTTTGCCAACGGTGTTGGGGTTTAGTCAGGAGGCGGCTGATCTGACCAAGATTGCGGTCGTTATCATGCTTCTTGATACTTTGTCGGTATCCTTTTACGGCGTGATGCGCGGGTTCCATAATTTGAAATTTGAGTCACTCGGTATTTTTGTTGGGCAGTCGATTACGGCGATCGTTGGTGTAGCGGCACTTTTTTCCGGCGAGCGTGATCTGCGCTACCTGATCTTAGCGCTCATGCTGGGTAGTTTGTGGAATGCTGGTTTTGCGGCGTTTCAAGTGGCGCGCAAGATCGGTTGGCAGTCACTCGTGCCGAGTTTTGTGCATAGTGCCGGAATGCTGCGAACAAGTTTCATGTTCTTTATGGCGGCCGTGTTTGTGAAGGTCTATTCCTACGTTGATTCCTTTACGATCAACATGACGCTTGGTAAGGCAGCAGTGGGGGTGTATTCCGTGGCCTACAAGCTCACCTACGCCTTCCAGTTCTTGCCAATGGCGTTTGTGGGAGCTTTGTACCCAACGCTCAGCGCACAGGCGCATGATCCGGCGCTCGTGAATAAAACGCTTTCCGGATCATTTCGCTATATGGCGCTTCTTGGCGCGCCGATTGTGTTTGGTATTGCACCACTGGCGCCAGAGATTATTGGATTCTTCTACGGGAGTGACTTTGCGGATGCGGCCGGAACGCTCAGCGTCCTTATCTTTGTGCTCCTTTTCATCTTCCTTGATTTCCCAATTGGAGCGCTGTTGAATGCGAGCGGTCGCCCGCATATCAAAACGGGCATCATGGGTATTACCATGATCATCAACGTGGTCGCTAACCTGGTACTTGTGCCGGAGTTTGGGGTGGTTGGTGCGGCCTATGCAGGGCTATTGAGTTTTATTTTTATGTTCTTTGCGGGCTTAGTGGCAGTTTGGAAGTCGTCTGACTTGCGGGTTTCTCAGATGGTTTCCTTAACCGGTCCGTATCTTTTAGCTGGTGGCGTGATGAGTTTGGTGGTTCTTGGCACAAAGACTGTTGTGCCGTGGATCGCGACCGTTCCGATTGGTGCCGTTGTTTTCATGAGTTTAACCTATCTTTTAGGTGGTGTTACTCGTGCTGATATTCAGGGATTTGTAGCATTAGTTCGTAAAAAAGTTGCCTAGTATGAAGATCCTTTTGCCAACTCCGGATTACCCGCCGTCACGTGGGGGAGTAGCGCGCTACCTGCAGGCGATCAATGACGCCTTGCCTGGCATGATTCGCATACAGGTATTTTCTGTGATGCCAAATGTGGTTTCGGCCACGATCGGATTATTACGCAAAAAAGATATTGATGAAGTTTGGGTGAGTCATATTTTGCCACTTGGTACCGCGGCGTGGTTAACACAGGCAGCTACTAAGCGTCCGTACGTAGTCTTTTTGCATGGCTTAGATTTTGATAATGCACGCCGGCATCCGTGGAAACATTTGCTCGCAAAACGAATATTAAAAGATGCGCGTTTGGTGGTGACAAATTCGCAAGCGCTCGCTGATGAGGTGAAATCATTTGCCGACTTGTCGACCCTTCCAAGAGTTGTATATCCGGCGTTACCAGAAGCGCTCGCTACAGAACTGCGAGATATTTCTCGAGGTGAATCGGCTGGTTTAACGGTTCTTAAGGAAGTAGCTAAGTTAGCAGTCGGAGCGGCTGGGCTTGGGGGGATGGTGGGAGGGGGATTGGCGAAAGATGACGCGGGAAGAGATCCCTCGGCTGCGCCTCGGGATGACAGTGCGGTGACGTTTCTGACTGTTGGGCGGCTTGTGGCGCGTAAGGGGCATGAGCGCGTGCTACGAGCGATTGCTCAAGGAAAGAGTGCGCGTTATTTGATTGTTGGCACTGGTCCTGAGAAGGCGAAGCTTGAGGCGCTTACTCATGAACTTGGTTTGTCTGATCGAGTGGTGTTCATGGGAGACGTTGATGATGAAGCGCTTGTTGATGCGTACGCGCAGGCGGACGTGTTTGTGATGCCAACCTTGGTGAGCGAGGCTGATCGTGAAGGCTTTGGCATGGTTTATATTGAGGCTGGGGCCGCGGGATTGCCGGTGATTGCTACGCGCACGAAAGGCGTTGATGAAGCGGTGATTGATGGCGATACTGGCATACTTGTAAGTAGTGATGAGGAACTTTTGGATGCCATGAAGAAGCTATCGCTCAACGGGCTCTTGCGTAAGCGCATGGGTAACGTTGGTCGTCATCGGGCGCTCGCGCAATTTTCACCACAAGTATTTGCCGAGGCGATTCGATCGCTTCTTTCTTGATATGTTGCCACTCATTTCCGTGATCGTTCCCAGTTACAATCACGCCGAATCTTTACCCGGTTGTTTAGACGCCATATTTTCGCAAACGTATCAGCCACTTGAAGTGATCGTGGTTGATGATGGTTCAACGGATAACACGCAAGCGGTGCTAGTGCCGTATCTTGATCGCATAAAACTAGTAACGCAGGAAAATAGTGGTTCAAATCCAGCGCGTAATGCCGGCTATGCCGCAAGTACGGGGGAGCTCCTGATTTTTTGTGATGCTGACATTCTGATGGAGCCAAGCATGATCGCTCAGCTCTACCAGGCGCTTCTTGATGAACCGACGGCGAGTTTTGCTTATTGTGGTTTTACTTTTGGTTGGAAGACGTTTAAGGGTGTGCCGTGGGATGCGCAGAGACTTTTGCGGCACAATTACATTCACACCACGAGCTTGGTGCGACGGGCGGATTTTCCGGGTTTTGATAACTCGGTGCGTCGTTTACAGGATTGGGATGTGTGGCTCACGATGCTCAAGAACGGTAAGCACGGGGTACTTGTGCCGGAGATACTCTTTGGGGCGGCGATAGTAGGGAAGAGCCGAATTGGGACGTCATGGTTACCACGACTTGCTTACAAGTTGCCGTGGCAGATGATCGGCTGGAAGCCAAAGTCGCTTGAGAAATATCAGGTAGCAAGGGATGAACTTCGTAAAAAGCATGCTGACATTACTGAATCCGTATGATCGATCTCTCCATAGTTATCGTGGCGTATAAGAGTGATGACGTGTTGCGCGCTTGCTTGATGTCCCTTGCTGGAGCACGCGGCGTGACCTTTGAGGTAATTGTGGTTGATAACGGTAATCAAACGAGTACCCAGGAAACAGTGCATGATGTTGCGCCGGACGCTACGTATATTGCCAACCCTGAGAATAGGGGATTTGCCGCCGCTGTTAATCAAGGATTGAAACTCAGGCGTGGCCGTTATGCGCTTTTGCTTAATCCGGACACTGTGGTGCCGCCAGACGCCATGAAACGTATGGTGGAGCACTTGGATGCTGACAAAGAGGTCGGCATTGCTAGTTCCATCATCGTGTACCCAGATGGATCGCTTCAAGAGAGCATTCGCCGTTTTCCAAAGTTGTGTGATCAACTACTTGTGATGCTTAAAGTGCCGCACGTTTTGCCAAGTATTTGGCCGATCAAGCGGTACATGATGCGTGACGCTGATCCATACAAGACCCAGGATGTTGATTCCATCATGGGGGCGTTTATGTTTATTCGCTCGGAAGTGATGGAGAAGATCGGCCTCTTTGATGAACGCTATTTCATTTGGTTTGAAGAGGTTGATTATTGCAAAATGGCGGTTAACGCTGGTTTTAAGGTGCGTCATTATGCGGACGTAACGATTACGCACCATA
>JAGORL010000004.1 GCA_018062825.1 Patescibacteria group bacterium
AAGTGGCTCAGGAAAATTCATGGAACGCTACTACGTTGGCTACAATCACAAATCAATCGGTGATTGCGGAAGTACAACTGTCTGCGTTGAGGGTATTAGCATGCTTGCCGCTAAAGCACTCCAGGACTGGCGCCTATACAACGGACAAGAATCAAGTACACGTTACGTGGATTTCAAAGATCAACCGATCATGGATCCAGCCAAAACCCCTACCTCACGCGCTATCCAAGATCGTTGGATGGAATTTTATTTTGCCGCACAAGAACCGGTAAGAGCTCATTTGCGAGAAAAGTATCCGAAAAAAGAAACTGAAAAAGAGGACGTTTGGGAGCGAGCAATTGTAGCGCGAAGCTTTGATATTCTCCGCGGCTTTTTACCAGCCGGCGCCACTACAAACGTCGCTTGGCACACCAACCTACGTCAAGCGGCTGATCACCTTTCTCTCCTCAATCACCACCCACTTCCCGAGGTCTGGGTCATGGCCTCCGAACTATTTCGCGCATTAAAGAGCCGTTATCCGCACAGCTTTGGTGATAAACGCTATCCAAAAACTGAAGAGTTTAAGTCACGCGCCAAGGGTCAACACGCCTACTTCAACCCCGAAACCTGGACCAAGAAACCAACCATTGAATCCTTCCTACGTGAAGCCGATCTTAAACAGTACGAAGACCACATAAAGAACCGTCCGGAAAAAACGGAACTCCTTCCGATTGTTAGTGAATGCGGCGATGTACGATCAAAATTCCTCCTTGACTTTGGATCATTCCGAGACCTACAACGGCATCGTAGTCTTCTCATGCCAATGCCGCTTCTTGGCACACGCTTCGGATTTAACGCCTGGTATCTTGAAAGCTTGCCAGAGAAAGTACGCGAACAGGCAGTGAAGCTTTTAAGCGAACAAGAAAAGGCTATCGAAGCACTTGATGCAAGTAGCGCGCTCAAGCAGTACTACGTTGCCATGGGCTATAACGTACCGATTCAAATCACTGGTGGCCTGCCGGCATTTACCTATGTACTTGAACTAAGAAGCGGCACAACAGTGCACCCGACGCTTCGCAAAGTGGCGCAAGAAGTAGCAAGTGACATGCAAAAGCTCCTACCAAACGTTGCCCTCTACCCAGATCTCTCCCTAGATGACTGGGATACTCGCCGTGGCAACCAAACGATTACCGAAAAACCCCAAACCGTATGAACACCGGTGCACTCCCCCGCCAAGAGATCTACAAACTACTAACAGAGGGCCGACTTCCTGGAGCGGAGGCAAAACACATTCAACCAGCATCTCTTGATCTCACCTTGTCTGACGAAATCTATCGCATGCGTGGCACCTTTTTGCCACGTGTCGGTGAACGAGTACGTGAGCTCGTAAAGTACGGCTCTGTAGAAAAAATCGACCTCAAGCAACCACTAGAACGCGGAGTCGCCTACCTCTGTCGCTTAAATGAAGCGCTCGTACTTCCAACAAACATTCACGGTAGCGCCAATAACAAATCATCATCAGGCCGCGTAAACCTCTGGACACGTCTTCTTGTTGACGGTGCCCCTTCTTTTGACCAAGTACCAGCCGGGTATGCCGGTGAACTTTGGGTTGAAATCATCCCCAAATCATTCCCAGTAAAACTTGCAGCCGGCGAACGCCTGAATCAACTACGCCTCTCAAATGGCGACGGACTCTTACGAGGCGATGCCCTCATGCAAGCGCATCTGAAAGATCACTTCTTATGTGACGATGCTGGTCGATTAGTAGTCAGCAATCACCACATAGAACGCCATGGCATAACGATGACCGTCGACCTCACCACTACCGATATTGTCGGTTACCGCTGCCATCCATCAAGCGGCCGTATTCTCACATACGGAAATTACGAACACATCATTGAAGACTTCTTTGAGCCAATCGCAAGACCAAAAAACGGTGAGCTTGTTTTGCGGCGCGACGAGTTCTACATATTAGTAACGCATGAAGGTGTACGCGTACCGCCAGGCTTTGCCGTGGAGATGGCTCCCTATGATGTTGGTAAAGGCGAATTCCGTAGTCACTACGCCGGCTTCTTTGATCCTGGCTTTGGCTACGGTAGTGACGGGGCAACGCGCGGTACACCCGCCGTTCTTGAAGTACTCACCCACGATACCGACTTCATCATTCGCGATGGGCAACCGATCTGCACTATGCTCTATGAGGTGCTCACCTCACCAACCGACCTTCTCTACGGGGACGCAACCCTTGGCAGTCACTATGCAAATCAACGTGGTCCGCGTCTAAGCAAACACTTCATCCAGTAAAAAGAAAACGCCGCACTGTTGCGAAGTACGGCGTTTTTTGCTACCCTCCTGCCGCCAATTCACCCCCTGGAGGACCAATGCATAAGGTCTTGGCACTGTTCGTTCTCACGCTCCTGACTGGCCCTCCGGCCTACGCAAGCGGCGGCGGCCACGAAGGTGGCACGCTGACCGCTCTGTTCCTCACCGTGATGCTCCTGTGCGCCGCCATCGGCAAGCGCATCGAAGCCTTCGGGCAGCCCGCCGTTCTTGGCGAACTGCTCGCCGGGGTAGCGCTCGGCGCCCTCGCGCTCGCTCCTGGCGCGCACGGCATCCTGGAGCTTCGAGACTCTCCGCTCATCATGTTCGTAGCCGAGATCGGCGTGATCCTGCTCCTCCTGCAGGTTGGCCTGGAAACCAACCTCGAGGACATGGTCAAGGTCGGGCCAAGGGCTGCAACCGTGGCTGTGATCGGAGTCATCTGCCCGCTCGCAGCTGGCTTCCTGGTCGGTCCCATGATCGCACCAAGCGGCGGAACCGCTGCCTGGCTGTTCATCGGGGCAACGCTCACCGCAACCTCGGTCGGGATCACGAGTCGCGTGTTCCAAGACCTTGGCGTGAGCGGCACCGCCGTTGCTGCCATCATCCTCGGCGCCGCCGTGATCGACGACGTCCTCGGACTCGTCGTTCTCGCGGTTGTCGATGGCTTCGTGCGCGACGGTGGATCCATGGAAGCCTCAGCTGCTGCCTGGCTCACCCTCACGATCCTCGGCAAGGCAACCGCCTTCCTCGCCGTAGCGATCATCGTCGGTCGCCTCACCGCGAACAAGATGGGCGAGATCCTCAGCAGGATCCATGCCGGTAGCGGCATGAAGCTCGCCTTCGTGCTCGTGTTCTGCTTCTCCTTGGCCTTCTCGGCCGAGTGGGTCGGACTCGCGGCGATCATCGGCGCCTTTGCCGCCGGACTCGTGCTCGACCGCGTGCACTTCAGCCACTTCCATGCCCCGGAATGGACCGCTCGACTGCGGCGCTGGGCAAGCGAAATGCCGAAGGACTCACGTGCGCACCACGAGATCCTGCATGAAGCCGACCACGGGGAAGATCACCACGTGGAAGATCTTCTGCAGGGAGTCTCCCGGTTCTTCACACCCATCTTCTTCATCGTGACCGGTATGCAGGTGGACGTGAACGCTCTCCTGCACCCGCACACGCTGGGAATCGCGCTTGCGATCGCCCTCATCGCGATCGCCACCAAGCTCGTGGCTGGGCTCGGAGCGGTAGGTAGCGGAACGTCACCGCTCGTCGTCGGGATCGGCATGATCCCGCGCGGCGAAGTCGGATTGATCTTCGCGGCGCTCGGGCGAAAGCTCGGCGTCTTCGACGAGAACCTGTTCTCCGCCCTGGTGATCGCGATCATGATCACAACCTTCGTGACTCCCCCGGCCCTTGCCATCTTCCTCAAGAAGAAGGCTGTGGCAAGCGCCCACGAGGCCACGTGACCTCACGCCCACCGCATCCGCGCGGTGGGCGTTCTTCTTTATAAAATACAAAACCTCGCTGACAAGCATGGTGCCAGCGAGGCGTGTGTCTTACGACAGTAATGACGTTGCCATCATCCTCGCGCCGGGTCAATGCGGGTGTGTGGAAGAAAAAAAGCTATCCACAAGGTGATACGGATTTTATCAGGTAATGATGCCAAAGTAAGCGTGCTCAAGTATACTTTTCCCGTATGGATAGCGTGCAATCAAAATTCATCATGATCGATGGCATTGACGGAAGCGGCAAATCTACCGTCACCCGCGCTATTCGCGACTGGGCACATACCTGCAAATTACAAACGTTCGACCTCACCGCTTGGTGTCAAGAACATGGCACCATACCTCGCTACGAAGAGGTTGCGCAGTTTGACGTCTTTTTCACCTTTGAACCAACAAAAGCCTGGGCAGGCTCTGCAGTACGAGCCATGATCACCGCCGGAAAAGATACATATTCCGGCCTTGAACAAGCACACGCCTTCTCAGTTGATCGACTAGTACTCTATCGTCGCCTGATCATTCCAGCGCTACAAGCCGGAAAAAAAGTAATTCAAGATCGCGGTGTTTCAACGTCCCTTGTCTATCAACCCGTCATGCCAGCCGGGCCAACAATAGATGAAGTCCTCAATCTGCCTGGAAATAAACTAGCACTCGAACACCGACCAGACGACCTGATAATCATGGATACCCCAGCTAACGTCTGCCTAAAACGATTACCCTCTCGAACAGATGGTGATGCTGAACAGATCTTTGAACGCATTGAACTACTCAAAACCTTTGACGAAAGGTACAAGGCTGAGTGGTTTACAAAAATATTCACAGATCAAGGCACACTGATGCATAGCTTGAACACCGATTGCTCCATGGATGAATCAAAACAGCGTGCCATTTCACTTGTTTCAACTATTCTTACAAAATGCTAAGCATCTATGCCTAATCTCATCACCGTCGGAGAAGTGCTCGACGTAACAATTAGTCACTATAAAAAACACGCAAAAGAGCTTCTCGGAATCTCGCTATTCATTGTTCTTGCAACAATTCCAAGCGCAATCGCTGAAGTTATTAGCCCACCCCTCTCAGACACAAGCTGGAGCGCCCTTGCTGTCATAACAATCATCTTGCAAGTAATCGGCCTTGTAGCAACGCTAATCGCTAGCCTCTGGATTACCATCACCCTCATTCTCGCAATCCAAAAACAGGACGCAGAAAATAAGGCTATTGATCCAATAGCTCTTGGTAAAGAATCTTGGAAATATATAATCCAAGTCGCAATCGCAACAGTAATAACGCTCGTGATCACGCTTATTACAACGCTCCTATGGACTCCTGGATTTGTCCTCATTATTCTTAGTGCCTTTGAAACAATTCCAAGCATCTTTGGAGCCATTGGAACCGCGCTCTTTTTCCTAGGGGCGCTCGCAAGCGTGGTAGCGACACTATACGCAAGCGTAACGCTCGGATTCAGCAACTATTTCATTGTTCTCAATAAAAAGAATGCTGTCGCAGGCCTCAAGTCTTCTTACGCCCTAGTGAAGAATCGCTTCTTTGCAACCCTCCTAAGAAGCACTTTGCCTAAGTTCATTTTCGGTATCGCTATCTTTGCAGTCACATTCCTCATGCTCATGGCCGCAACAATAATGAGTATCGCCCTCGCAACCTCAGCGCCCCTGCTACTCATCGGTAGCGGCGTCTGGACCTTACTCACCGTTGCTGTCAGTGCTCTATTTATTCCACTGCCAGTCATCATCGACTACTACGTCTACGATAGCCTAAGTAAAAACAAATAACTAAAAACACCCGGTCATGGCCGGGTGTTTTTACACACTTTACGTTTCACGAAAAAAACGCTAAGCTCGGCCGTATATGCGCTTGGAGACCATCATTGGATTAGAAACCCACGTACAGCTCAAAACCGCCACAAAACTCTTCTGTTCCTGCAGAAATGGCGGTGATGACGTACCCCCAAATACCAATATCTGCCCTATCTGCACCGGTCACCCGGGCACGCTTCCTGTACCAAACAAGCAGGCGATCGCCTGGGCGGTAAAGCTTGGCCTGGCCCTCAAAGGCACAATCACACCACGCTCAAAATTCGATCGCAAGAATTACTTTTACCCAGACCTACCAAAGGCTTACCAGATCTCGCAATTTGATCTACCGATCATGAGCGATGGCGCTCTTGACGTTGAAGTTCCCGGAGAAGCAGAGCCAGTAAGAATTCGCATTGAGCGTCTTCACCTTGAAGAAGATGCCGCAAAGAATATTCACGGCGCTGACGGTAAAACATACGTAGATTACAACCGCGGTGGAACGCCGCTTTGCGAAATCGTTACCCGCCCAGACATTCGCTCAGCAGCTCAAGCAAAAGCCTACATGCAAGAACTACGTCTGATCGTTCGTACTCTTGGCGTTGGTGATGGCGACATGGAAAAGGGGCAACTACGCTGCGATGTAAACATTTCACTGCGTGAAGTAGACGAAAACGGCAAACCAATACGCCCGGAACTCTCACCAAAAACGGAAATCAAAAACATCAACTCGTTCCGCGCGGTTGAACGTGCCATTGCTTACGAGATAAAGCGACAAACCGAACTCTGGGAAGCAGGCACTCCACCGCAAGAAACAACAACCCGTGGTTGGAACGACGTAAAGCAAGCCACAGAGGGTCAACGTACTAAAGAAAACTCCGCTGACTACCGATATTTCCCAGAGCCTGACGTGCCACCACTAGCCTTGGAAGAACTTACTCGTGAAATCAAGATGCAGATCCCAGAACTTCCTGCAGATAAGCGTCATCGCTTCACGCGTGAGTACGGCTTCAAAAAAGAAGATGCCCGCCTACTTACCGATCAACCTGAACTCGGCAACTTTGCAGAAGCAGCCATGAGTGAACTAGGTGCTTGGCTAATTGCCAAGCCAGAGATAACCGCAGAAACAATGCCAGCAGCCCGCGAAGGTCTAACCAAGCTCTTCATCGGCTGGTTAGTCAATAAACTCACGGGACTACTTGAAGAGCGCAAGAAATCACTCAGTGAAACAAAGCTAACACCAGAAAACTTTGCACAGTTCATCACGCTCCTTGCAGACAGCAAACTTGCTGGTCCAAAAGGACTTGAAGTACTCGGATACATGATTGATTCCGGAGCAGATGCTGCCCACGCCATGGAGGAAGTTGGTGCAAACCGCGTAGGCGATGCTAACGATCTCAAGGCAATGGTAGAAAAAATTGTTGCAGACAATCAATCAGAGGCCGAGCGCTACAAAGCCGGTGAAAAGAAATTAATGCAATTCTTCATCGGTCAATTGATGAAAGAAACAAAAGGCAATGCCGATCCAGCTGCAGCCTCGCAAGCTATTCGCGAAATACTAGGTTAAGAAAAAAACTCGAGATCATCTCTCGAGTTTTTTTATACATCGCCTACGTGACCAATGAATGACGTAGCGCGATCAATAGCATCAGAAATATTCTTAATCCACACAATGCGCTCATCGCGTTTAAACCACGTTTCTTGGCGACGCGCGTAATCACGAGAATCCTGTTTTACCTGTAAAACAGCCTCTCGAAGAGAAACCTTTCCTAAAAACGACTCAGTAAGCTGCCGATAACCAATACCACTCATGCCAGGCGCATCGGGTCCATAACGGGTAAATAAACGCCGAACCTCATCGATGAGGCCCTCGGCAACCATTGCGTCAACACGCGCATTAATACGTTCAAATAACTCTTCACGCTCAACCGCCACACCCAGTCTAAGCGCTTCATAACGAGGCGACTCCTCACGGCGTGCTGCCGCAAATGTTCCACCAGTCCCAATAATTACCTCAAGCGCCCGCTCCAGCCGCCGACGATTCTTAGCATCAATCACACTCGCGGCATCAGGATCACGTTTTGCGATCTCTTCAAGGAGCTCTTCATTTGATTGCATAGCCATAGCAGCCCGAAGTTCCGGGTTCGGCGGCACATGAGCAAGCGATACCCGGTCCAAAATCGCTGACAAATAAAAACCGGTTCCACCAACTAAAATCGGAACCTTGCCACGCTTAACGATGTCGGCAATCGTCTTATCTGCAAATGCCTGAAAATCTGCCGCACTAAACGCCTGATCAGGCGCTACCAGATCAAAACCCCAATGCACCACACCCTCAACAAGAAACGTAGGCGGACCAGCTAGTGCCGCCAAATTACCAGTCATAGCCGCAGTAATGCGATCACCCTTAGGTTTTGCGGTGCCGATATCCATACCTTGATAAATGGTACGGGAATCACAAGCGATCACTTCCCCATCAACGGCACGAGCAATCGCAATACCAAGCGCCGTTTTTCCGGACGCCGTGGCTCCAACAATGGCAATAATTCGTGGCAACGCTTGAGGCATATACACAGGGCACTTTACCTGAAAACAATAAAAATCGGTATCCTCAAGAGCATATGCGAAAAGAAGGAGCAATTCACAACTACGGCGCTGAGAATAAACCAGCCAGAAGACACATTGATCAAGATTTAATGAAAAGAGCGCAAAATGACTTTAAAGAGCAAGGGATTTATAAGGCGAAAGACAGTCTAGAAAATGTAAGCAAGCGTCGCTTTGCAATTATCGCTGAGGTAAAAAAATCCCTTCCTGAATTAAAAAACTCCCAAGCAATCACTGCCTTTGATGAAGCATTGGAAAAGAATCCAAATGTTTGGAAGTCTTTTAGTGAAGCAAAAACTCAGGAAGATATAGATGCAATTGCAAGCGCGATCGTAGCGCAACTTGAACGCGAGATGCCGGTAAAGATGCCGGACATCAAGCAAGTTGGCGAAACTTCACCAGACGAAGTGCTTGAAATGCCTGCAGATGAAGATGAACTCCAAGAATTAGACGAGGCGCAAATCGAAGAAATTCCTGAACCAGTCGCACAACCACAAAAAGCACAAATCGCAACCGCCTACGGTGGCCACGTCGCCGAAGCAGCTATGCGCGGTGAGTCAATGGAATCTATCGCGCAACAAACAAGTCAAAATGTGGAACAGGTAAAGGGCGTAACAAATATTGATAGTAAAACCGTAAAACAGAAAACCCGTGAAAACGCAGTAAACATCGCTCGTGCAAAAATTGAAGCCGGCATGGATCCCGATGATCTGCAAGACTCCCTTGAGGGCGAACTTGAGGAACTAGAGGCGACAATTGAAGAATTAGAAGATGATGAACCGGTAACTCTAGATGCCGCCGTCACTAAAGCTGAAGCCGTACGAGCACAGCTCAAATGGCTTGCCGAACAAAAAGAAAGTGCCACTTAAAGCAACAATCCCGCCTCCCTATACAGGGGGCGGGATTTAGTTTTCTAGCGCCAGCCGACACGTTCGGCAAAGTCGCTAGAAAGGAACGAGACCTCGGGGAACTCAGTGCGTAGCTTGTCGAGGCGCTTTACACGCTCGAGCTGCTTAGCGCCAAGGCACGTGAGTGCGAAGACCTCATTGAGGAGCAGGATGAACATCGCTACTCCCTCATCTGACTCGTCCTGACGCACCGGACGCAAGATCGAGACGTAGGTGAAAATCTTGAACGTGACTGTGAGCCACGTATCAAAGCTCAGCTCCTGACGAATCACCTGCGGCGCCCAATCGTACGGGCGCGCGAGTCCATCACGCAGCTGCTCACCGGAGATGTCCGGCGCGCACAGGACGTCGAGCATCCTGCCAATCGCCTGGGCGTACCACAGCGCCATACGATGATCCACATAGCGCTTGTTTGCCACGTGCTCACGTATACGAGCTAGGAAGAGCCCCTCGACTCCTGGCCACGGATGCAAGAGCATCCGGATCTGCCGTTCACGCCCTAACTTCGGCGTGAACTTAGGGTCTGTCTTGTCCTCATCGGGCGGCACATCGTGCCGGCCGCCTGGAATCAGGTCGAACTTCAGCATGAAAGCCTCCAATTTGGTTGGCTGATATTAGCAGAAAAAAGCGTTTTTGTCAATGTCTGCTATAATAAAACTATCTATGACTGAACGACGCGGCACGCATCGCGAAATTCCAGAACAGGAATCGCAAAAGAAAAATTACGCCTCATTTGTTGAGAGCCTCAATATCGGTCCAGGCGAAAAAGTATTACGCCTCGCAGATGATGGCAGTACCGATTCTTGGAACGTGGACACCATGGAGAATGACATGGTGTATCTTTCACGATCAGTATCAAATAAAGAAGAACCGGAGCGAGCAATGATGAAACTTGAGGAGTTAGCTCGCGAACAATACACACTAGAAACCAGTCAAAAGCTTCTCGAATCATGGCCAAAAATTGTCGAAAAGGCCCTTGAAAATACGCACCTACCTGAGGAGAGAAAAAACATGCTCGCCCGACTTGAATCAGTAAAAAATGATTCCCTGGAAGGAGCAGCGTTAAATATCGTACTTAAAGAAATTGACCCAGACAGCGAGACTGCTCGCAACCTTTTGCTTGATACAGTCGCTGCCGAAATCCAAAAAGATGTTGCCGATCTTATACAGGGCGAAGCTCGTGCTGAAGAGATTGTTAAAAAAGCCAAGCAGCCAAAAGTTACAAAACGTGGCGCCATTTCTGGATTAGCATTCGGTAAAGCAAAAGAACAAACAATCAGAAGCGAGGAAGTAACCGAATCCCTGCCGGAAGATCCATCAATCGAGAAAACAACCGATATCAGCATTGATGAACCGGAGAAACCAGCCCTTGACCTTGAAACACGCCTCTCGCAAAAAGATGCTGCCTTTGCTGACTTTGTAACAAAAGCCAACATACGATCACGCAAATTCCATGATCGATCCCTACCACAACATGAATGGGATATCTTCACTAATGAAGCTCAAGAATCGATCAAGGAGTACTTAAAAATTGCCGGAGACAATCCATCAATTGCAGATGAAGAACGCCTATCGGTAATGCGCTCTCACCTTGAAGCGCTGAAGGAAAGAAAACTCATGGCAATCGCCGAGGTTGAATACACCCCGGACGCTGATGAAGTTCTAGAAACCCTAGCTCCAGTTGAGGCAAAAGACGACGACCTCATGTGGTCAACGTTAGAAAACGACATGCACATGGTGGAGAATGAGATCGCCAGTCGCCAAGCTGCTGGCAAGCCGTTCTCCGCGGAAACACTCAAAAAAGACCGAGAGCTTCTCAAGCGCGATCTTGATCTCTATACCAAGACCGCTCTCAAAGAACCAAATCCAGTCGCTGAGAAAAATATCGATCGCGCCATCGCATTTCTAGCCACCCTGGATATCCTTGCGCGAAAGGCCGAACTTACAGAAGAGCAAAGCATCGCCGAAGAACAAGACACCGATCTTGATGCTACCCCGGTCATGGCTCCAAACCGAGAAGCAAGTGAACCAAGCTCTAAAAACAATGCAAAGAACACTAATGTGAACGCCGGCTCCAGCCTCATGAGTGAGGCTATAAAATCCGGTTATAAACCAAAACCACCAGGCCAAGCCCTAATGGATTGGATAAAAAATATCTTTAGTTAAAAGAAGAGGCCCACACGCGTTACGTGTGGGCCTTTGAGTCACGGGTCACGTCAGCCGACACTCGGCGAACGACCCCACGTGTGCTCCGGGAAGCGATCGTAGTAACGCGTCATGAACGTGTACCAACAAGCATCGAGCGCGGTTGGCGTCGGACAGACGCACAGCATGCAGAAGAGCGGCACGACCGCGCTGATGGCGCGATAGCTCTTCGAGCCGCTGTCGATCCCGGCGAGGCTCGCCTTGTTGCGCAGAAGCGCCTGGAGATCGATCACGAACTGGTACCGATCCACAGTGACGACCCCAGGAGTTCCGAGGCGCCGGTGCTTGTCCTCCCGATCCCAGATCGTCATCGTCTCACAGACGATGGGCGTGATCTTGCGATCGCCACTCGCCTCGAGCGCTGCGTAGAACGCCATCGCGAGCTTCTCGTGCATGTCATGCACGATCGAGTGCGGCTCGCTGTCGCCATCGATGTTCAGCATCGCCGGATCGAAGAGCACGCTCTGCACGAGGCGTGCCATCGCGACCGCATTCTCGCCAAGAAGAGGGGTCACGATCTCCTTCGCGAACTTCGGGAAGTGCTGGAGAGCACCCCGGATCTCCTTCGGCCCTTCACGGACCAAAGGCTGCGTGCTTCCCCGTACCGCGGGAAGCTGCGAGCCCCTCGGCTTCGCGGACAGCTCGATGAGCTGTCCCCGGCCCGGATGATCCACCCTGGCCTTCACGAGGTGCAGAGGAACGTGCCGCTGCGGAAACGGCAATACGTTGTCGAGGCCATCGGCCTCATCTTGGCAACTGTCATTATTCAAGGTGCCTCCTTTGCCCCATCACGGGGCACTCGTGGCGAACAATAGCAAAAAAATGCAATTTTGTCAATCAAAAACAGCCAATATTAGCGAAAAGCACAAATTAAATAGCAAATATTTGTTATCCACACAAGCCGCAAATATTAGCGAAAAAAGGCGTAAAATAGAGACAGTATTCTTCAACGAAACCTATGGTCATGAAAGGCGAAAGACGTTTTGATCCGATGGACGCACCGGACGTAAAAAGCACCCGTTGGTATCAAGAGAAAAATCTTGATGCAACCGTTGAAGATGTTGGCGATGAAGACCTTGATATCGAGGCTATTGCCGCTCGCAATGAAACACCAAACCTCAAAGCCCTGATGGCCGCTGATATTGATGCGAATATTCGCGCAGAGAATAAGGCCGAGCATGAAGAGCGCATGCGAGTAAAATCTGAACAAAAAGCAGAAAAGCCGCTAACAGAAATCGAGATCAATCCTGATGCGCAAAATAACCCCGAAGCTGTTGTAGCAAAAGCAGAAGTATCAATGCTGCGTCGCGTATCCTCTGGCATGCGCGATGTCTTTGGCGTTGCTGCAAGCGCCTACGAAAGCCTTAAAAGCATCGGCACAATTGATAACGGAGAGGGTAAAAAAATCGAGGTTGGAGCTCGTGCGAGCGTAACAGACATGAAACGCGGCGTTGCCGATTTCTTCGCCGACATGCGCACAACACTTTTTGGTGGCACAGAGAAACAAACAATCGACGTCCTTGAGCAAGATGAAACAACCGAGGGTTGGGAAGAAAAAGAAGGTGTTGTAGATAAGAAATACCCAGGACTCCTTGAGGAATTAGTTTCCCGCCTGCCAGATGCACCAAAAACAATGAAGCGCGCCTTCTTAGCCGTTGCCGTTGATGTACCAGTTGGAATCTACGAGTCCTGGAAGCGCAATAAAGAGCTCAACGCCTCGCTAGAACAAATGCTCAAGGAAGAGCACGGTGAGGAATACACGCTCGACATGTGGCGCGCTAAAGAAGCTGATGATCAATTAGAATTCTCTCCTGACGCCATTCGCGCACGAAATGATGCTCAGGATGAACTGTACTACGACGGGATCATTGAAGCGCCTACCTTTAAGGAGGCGTTGAAGCAAGATGTCGTAACAATTGTAGGCGCTGGCTCTGAAGCCATGAAGAGCATGCATGTCGCTATTGGCCGTGCCGCAAAACACGCTTTCTATGAAGAGCCGCTTGATCTTCTTCGTGGCTACGGCATGATCGCAGAATCCCTCGCAAGCGATGTAAAGCGTGGCGCGGAAGTAGCTAAAGGCAAAGGAAAAGAAATCGCGCAAGGCGCTACAAAGGCAGCTGAAAGTCTCAAGGTTGGTACAAAAGAACTGCAAACCAAAGCGGAAAAAGCATTCGGCAGCTTCAAAGAAAAAACCTGGGGCGCCAAAGCAAAACGAAATGAAATCATCCGAGAACGCAACGGAAGGCGCATTGCGGTCTACATTGAAAGCATGAAGTCAGAGGCTGAAGCAAGTGAACTAGCCAAAGATGAAGAAAGAGAAGCGGTGCCAATGAGCAGGAGCGACCGAGAAACAGTGATTGCAAAACGAGCCCTTCAGTTGAGTAAGCAAATTACCGAACTAAAATCTGCTGTAGAGAAAGGTGAAACACACAAAAAACGCCTTCTTACCGCCCTAGAGCGCGTACAAAAAAACAACACGCTACGCGAGCAGACGCTCGAGGATATAAAACGAGCTATTGCAAGCGAAGCGGTTGATGTCGCAAAAAATAAAAATCGCATACTCGATCTTCAGCACCTATTAAACGCCTACACCGAAAAGATAACTCCTATCGAGCTACCTGAGGCAGAGATAGATGAGGCAGATGAAGTGACTGATGAAATGCCACGCTCAACCGAAGAATCGGCCTAAACCTCACCTATGTCGCTTACCACAGACTTTGTTAACATCGTGGAACAATCAAGCATCCCTGAAGAAGTAAAAGCCGGAATCGTAAAGGAGGCAAAAAACAATGGCGTATCTGCACAACTTGTTGATCTCTTCTTTGATGCTTTAAACATCATCGAACGCCAAGCATTAGAAGATGCCGGCATTGCACTTAATGCAAACGATGCAGAACTCAAAGCAGGCCTCACTGAAGCTGATGAGCAAGCAAAAGTTGCAGCCAGCGATCTTGCCAAGGCTCTCAAGGAGATTGAAGGCGATGCAGATTCGCTATTCAAGCAGGTTGGTGCAAAACTAAACGTTGCTACCGCCTAAACAAAAATCCCGCCAGCAAATGTGGCGGGATTTTTGTTTTTACGCTTTTGGTAATTGAGAAGCGCTGACAGCTTGACTGATCAACTGATCAGCTGCAATCACCAGCGACTCCTCCTTGCCGTACACCTTCACTTGGAAATCACCCCCTTCAGCTTCCTTGGCGCCGATAACGATCGTCCACGGCACCTTCTGCATCGCAGCATCACGAATCTTCTTACCAACCTTCTCAGAGGCATCATCAAGCTTCACGCGAATACCCGCAGTGCGAAGTGAAGACACGATCTTTTGAGCAGCTGGAATGTAATCATCGGAAACAGTAGCAATGCGCACCTGCTCAGGCGCTAACCAAAACGGAAACGCTCCCGCAAGATGCTCAATGATAACGGAAGTGAAGCGCTCAATAGAACCCATGATCGCACAGTGGATCATAAGAATTCCCTCCTTCTCACCCTTCTCATTCACACACTCCAAGCCAAAATTCTTTGGTTGATTAAAATCGAGCTGAATAGTCGCTACCTGATGCGTTCGACCAATGGCGTCGTTAGCCATAAAGTCGATCTTAGGGCCATAAAAAGCCGCTTCACCCGGTCCATCAACCCACTCCACACCCTTCTCGGTCAAAATATCGCGAAGCGCGGCCTCAGCCTTATCCCAGTCCTCCGGAGCGCCTAAGTACTTTTGCGGCTGTTCTGGGTCACGTAAAGACAATCGTGGCTTCAAAGAGAAACCAAAAGCGCCATAGAACGTCTGAATGATTCCCCAAATAATTTCCGCCTCCTGACGCACCTGTGATACTCGGCAAAAAACGTGCGCATCATCTTGAGTGATAGAAAGCACGCGTGATAAACCGGAAAGCTCCCCAGACTGCTCATCTCGGTACACCATCGTTGTTTCCGCGTAACGTATTGGTAATTCACGATATGAGTGCTGCTCGCTCGCATAAATCTGCGCATGGTGCGGACAGTTCATCGGTTTCATGGCAAATACATGGCCCTCACGTGTTTCGATCTTAAACAGATCTTCAGCATACTTTGCCCAGTGACCAGAAGTCTCATACAGATCCTTCTTGGTGATGTGCGGGATAGCTACTCGTTCATAGCCGTACGGTCTACGCAGCTCCCAAACAAACTGATTAAGCACTTCACGAATAACGGTTCCCTTTGGAGTCCAAAGTGGTAAACCCGGACCAACAAGATCGGAAAAAACAAAGAGTCCGAGCTCTTTGCCAAGCTTGCGATGATCACGTCGCTTTGCTTCTTCAAGCATGGTCAAGTGAGCCTCAAGCTCCGTCTTTGTTTCAAAAGCTAAACCGTAAATACGAGTAAGTTGATCATTCTTCTCGTCACCGCGCCAATATGCGCCGGCCACCTTGGTGAGCTTAAACGAATCTGGATCAATGCCTGCCAAACCTTCACTATGACCACCTCGGCAAAGATCAACAAATTTTCCGGAAGTATACAAGGACAACGTCTGACCATCCTTAGCAAACTCATTAATAAGCTCAAGCTTGTACTTATTATCCGCAAAAACAGTACGCGCCTCATCCGCATGCACCTCATTTCGCTCAAAAGCTTTAAATGTTGGTAAAAGCTTACGCATGCGCTTCTCAATCTTAGGAAGCGCATCTTCTGAAAGCGGTTCGGTAAAGTAAAAATCGTAATAAAAACCGTTTTCAATCGCAGGACCAATCGTGCGCTTAGCATCTGGATACAGCTCCAAAACTGCGGCCGCCAGAAGATGCGCCAATGAATGTCGACGGTGTTCAAGATCGTGGCTCATACAATGGAAATAAAAATAGCCGAATACCCCTCCATGGGGATTCGGCCGGGCTCCAAAACAACGTTCGGAGGGTTCCACCCGGGTTGTAATAGGGATGTCTCCCCTATCACCACTCAATGACACCTAATAAACAAGTAGGTGCGACCTGTTCGCTCCTGGGGCGGTACTCCCATTCATCGCGAATATTTGTACTATAGCTTAACGACAACCGTTGTCAAAACATTGACAAAACAGCAAAAATGTGATATGATTCTTCTTGTACCCAAAAAATGTTATTAGGCTAACATTAAACAAAAAATCGGCTTTTCAGCCGGTTTTTTGTTATTTTGCAGCCTCAATAGTAATGCGCACATGATCAGCTAAACTTGGCACGCGCTGTAGCCAAAATGGTGTAAAACTCACATGAACATCACTTACCGCTTCACTTGCTCTAAGAAGCGTTTCAACCTCTTTAGCGGAACGCCCCAAGAAACGATCCTTAGCTACGATGGCAGCATCCTCAGAGAGTAAAGCGACGCCATCAAGGTACGCCTGCACACGAGCCGTCTTATTTGCCACACTAAATTCCAAGACCTCCATTTGAAGCGCATCAAGCTGCTCATCAATGAGCTTAAAGCCATCAGGCAACTGCTCCTGAAGGCGCATGGTAGCCACGCTACCCACCGCTTCTTTATCAAAGTACACCACAGCAACACGTGCACGCATGGTAAGCGTAAATGCGCCTGCCTCAGTACCAATCTGCGTATCAGTACCCTGTGAAAGAATCTCAATATCAAAAGCCTCGCCCTCAAGACCAGCCCGATCAACATCAGCCTGTAACTGCGCCTTTGCCTCCGCAAGTAATTCAGTCTGCAAAGCGGAAGAAGCATCAGCGACATCAGATTCAGTAAGGGTACGCACATACTGCACACCTCCAACCATCGGCGCACTACTTACTCCAACAATAGACTGCTGAAGCGTGGGGTTAAGTCCAGGAATGGTAAATGTACCTGCCGGAATCTCGCCAGCCTTTCCCGCCTGATCTGCGATGGCATACGCCTCAACCTGACCATTAGCAGGAACGGTGACAAAGTCACGCAAGCGAAAAAGGACTCCTGTTTCAGAAAGTAAACGAGTAGTAGCCACAAGCGGTTGATCACCATTTGTGCCGTTAACAAGCGTCACGTAACCACCAGCCTTCTGCTCAACTGCCCGAGCGCCATCTGCCGGTAAAATAAAGAGTCGTGATCGATCAAGGGTAATCTCGTTTACAATACCTCGAATATCATTGGTGTCCTGAGGAGCTGCGACAACGTCAGCAAAGGCGTTCACCGAGATGGTCTTTGGTTCACTAATAACTTTAATCGTTGCCCTGGAAATAGAGAGGTAAACAACACCTATCAAAAGCAAGAAAGCAACCGCCACGAAGCCCACAGCAATGCGTTGATACAAACGCAAAGAACGAGAAAGTGGTCTACTCCCCGCTTCAGACCGCGTGCGTACTGTCTTTACCATACGCAAGTTAGTATAACACGCCTAAACCTTAACATTTCCCTCACCTACAAGACCGGTAACAAGCTTCATTAAAGCGTGATTTGGCGAAACCGAATATTCCGTAGCAATCCGCTTACGCTCACCACCGGCAACAACCTCAAGATACACCCGCGTTTCTCCCTCGTGCGCTTTTAACGCGTCACGCAAGCGCATAATAAGATCATTAGACGGCGAGTCTGGAACAACAACCACAAACTGACGCTGAACGCTCGTCACAGGAACCGCTTCACGCTTCATGGGAGCGCCACGCCTCTCAAACGTTGGCGATCCCCCAGCACGCAGCGACTGCACAAGCATAGGGATCTGCTCTTCGGTAAACGCCGTCACTTCATCAACAAGCACTGACCATTCCTTTGTAGAAGATTCTTCACGCTCCCGAATAGAAACCTTACCGGAAATAAGAACAAAGGTGTCTGGCAAAAGAATGTCACGCACCTTCTGATACGTCTTAGGAAAGACAACTGTCTCAAGTGATCCTGATGGATCATCAAGGCGCACAAACGCCATTGGTTCATTTTTTTTCTTAGTGTAAATCTGCTTAAAGTTAGAAATAATGCCACAGACACGTACCATATCGCCATCAGCCATCGCTAAAACCTCTTTCAACTTAGTAACAAACGGCGAAAGCGGCTCAGCAAAAAGTGCAGCAGGGTGCTCGGAAACATACATACCCAAAAGCTCCTTCTCCCAAGAAAGTTGGACGCTTTTTGAAAGCGGCTCAACGGCCCGCAACTCAAGAGACTGGACCTGCATCTCGGGAGCAAACTGAAAAAGAGATGACTGATTACGTTCTTTCTCCTGCTGAGACTGCTTGTTGTACTGCACCATCTGATCCAAATTCCCCGCCATGGTGACACGATCACCAAATCGATCCAAAGCACCACACTTCACAAGCGCCTCAAGCGTCTTACGATTAAAGGCATGGCTCTTCACGCGTGACAAAAGATCAGCCAAGTCCACAAATGGACCATGAGCCTTGCGTTCCTGCACGATAAATTCCGCAACCTCTTCACCAACATTCTTAATAGCTCGCAAACCCCAGCGAATATTGTTGGTATCTTTAACAACTGCAAATCCCGGGAATGATTCATTAACGTCCGGCTGCAAAACCTTCAAACCCATGCGATTACACTCCTCAACCTCAATAGTGATGCGATCAATATTTCCGGCATCAGAATTCATGAGCGCCGCCATGAAACAAGCCGGATAATGCGCTTTAAGGTATGCCGTACGATACGCAATGAGCGCATAACAGGCCGCGTGCGATTTATTAAAACCATACGCCGCAAAATCCTCCAACTTTTGGAAGATCTTAGTCGCCGTCGCTTCTGGAACATTATTTTTAACCGCGCCCTCGATAAACTTAACCTTCATCTTGGCCATCAACTCCGCAATCTTCTTACCCATGGCTTTACGAAGTCCATCAGCTTCACCAGCCGTAAAGCCCGCCATGTCTTTAGAGACCTGCATCACCTGCTCCTGATACACCGGGATACCATATGTTTCCTTAAAGGCATTCTCCATGAGCGGATGCTCGTACACCACCTTCTCTAAACCGTGCTTACGACGAATAAAGCTCTCGATAAACTGCATCGGACCCGGACGATACAAAGACACCATGGCAATGATGTCTTCAAAAGCTGATGGTTGCAGCTCCTTGATGTAGCGCTTCATGCCGTCAGATTCAAGCTGGAATACACCAGTCGTCTCACCACGACCAAGGAGTGCAAACGACGGCTTGTCATCAAGTGGCAAGGTATTGATATCAACCTCTACTTTATGAACGGCTCGAATAATCTCAAGCGCATCCTCAATAATTGTTAAGTTAGAAAGTCCAAGAAAGTCCATCTTCACTAAACCCGCCGCTTCAGCGGAGTTAAGTGAATACTGGGTAACAAGCGCCATGTCTTCATGCTGGCCAGCCTGGAGCGGCACACGTTCAACAAGCGGCCTATCACCGATCACAATGCCACACGCGTGCTGCGAGGCATGACGCGGATTTCCCTCCATTTTCATGGCAAGCTCAATAACTCGGCGTACCATGGCATCCGTGTCATACAGCTGCTTAAGTTCCGGCGCCTCTTCAATCGCTTTCTTCAAAGGTGTGTGCTTGCCCTGCACGGGCGGCGGAACCACCTTGGCAATCACATCAGCCTCCTGAAACGATAAGCCGAGAACACGCGCTGCATCTCGAACCGCAGCACGTGGCATGAGTGTTCCAAAGGTAATAATGCCCGCCACGTGATCAGCGCCATACTTTTTTGTCACGTACTCCAAAACCTTTCCGCGACCACGGTCCGCAAAGTCTGTATCAATATCAGGCATCGAAACACGATCAGGGTTCAAGAAACGCTCAAAGAGGAGTCCATAACGAAGCGGATCAAGGTCCGTAATCTGTAACGCGTACGCAATAATGGAACCAGCCGCCGAACCACGACCAGGACCGACGAGAATGTCGTTCTTCTTGGCCCACGTAATGTAATCTTGAACGATTAAAAAGTAAGATGAAAAACCCATCTTAACAATCGTCGCAAACTCAAACTCAAAACGCTCCATTACTTCAGGAGGGATCGGATCAGCATACCGCAACTTCAAACCTTCAATACACAACTCGTGCATGACATCGTTATCAGTCTTACCTTCAGGCAGCGGAAAATGCGGCAAGAAATTTTTGCCAAGTTCCATCTGAAAATCAACACGATCGGCAATTTTACGAGTATTCAAAAGCGCCTCAGGAAGATGCGCGAAGCCATCGATTATCTCCTGAGGTTCACCAAAAGAAAGATCTACTTCGTCGGTATTTGTGCGGCGAAATTCTTCAAGCGTGCGACCACGCTGAATACACATAGATGCCTCATACCCCTCCCTATCTTCCGGATCAAGATAGAAAACATTTTTTGTAGCAACAAGCTGGGCGCCAGTCTCTTTTGCTAGTTGCTCAAAGGCCGTATTCACTTCAACCTGACGCGGCATGTCCGGATGATGAATAAGCTCCAAGAAAAAGTTATCTTTACCAAAAATATCTTGATACTCACCAATGAGCGTTTTGGCCTTAGCAAGATCACCGTTAGCAGCTGCAGTGGCTATCTCTCCCCCAACCGCACCGGAAAGTGCAATAAGACCCTTAGCGTGATCACGCAAAAATTGCTTATCAACACGGGCTTTATAGTAAAAACCTTCTAAGTAGGCCGCGGTAACGATACGTGCCAAGTTTCGATATCCTTCATCGTTCTCAACAATCAAAACCAAACGAAACGGTCGATCATCAACACGGGGTCGCTTATCTGTCATGCGGTATGGCGCCACGTAAATATCGCACCCAATAATCGGCTTAATCTCTGCATCCTTACAAGCCTTAAAAAACTCAACAGCGCCATACAAATTGGCGTTATCAGTAAGAGCAAGTGCCGTCATTCCTAAATCTTTAGCACGCGCAACAAGCGCCTTAGGCTTAGGAAGCGCCTCAAGGAGCGAGTAGTGGGAATGTGCATGGAGATAAACAAAATCCTTCGGATCCATACAATGTCAGGCCACCCTATCAAAACCCCATCTTTCTCACGAGTGGATAACATGTGCAAACTTTACCTTTCATAAAAGCTTTGCTAATATCCGCCAAGTTCTTCGGAACATGGAGGCTACATGCTTAGGACCGTTCTCGTCGACCTCGATGACGTCGTCGCCGACTGGCGGGGACAGGTGATTCGAGACGCACAGAAGATCCTCGGGGACTCAAACGTGTTCATTCACGGACGAGACTACGAGGTCTGGGACATGATCAGTGAGTACCGCAAGGGATTCGGCGAGGAGGCGGTGCAGGCGATCCTGCAAGCAATCAATGCCCCCGGCTTCCACGAATCCCTGCCGCCGATCGAAGGAGCGATGGACGCACTGCAGCAACTCGATCACGACGGCTTCGACGCCTACATCGTCACCTGGCCGTGGCTTGGTCACCGGTCATGTGCCGGTGAGAAGCTCAACTGGGTTCGCGACAAGCTCGGCAGCTACTGGGAAAGGCGCACGATCATCAGCGCCAACAAGGTGCTCGTGCGCGGTGATCTGCTCATCGACGACCGACCAGATGCCGCGAAGCACGGCAACGGTCACGATCCGTCGTGGCAACACATCTTGTTCACGAACGAAGACTGGCCGTTCCGCCCGCACCTGAGCGACCACCCCGCCACGCACCGCATGCACGGCTGGGCAGAACTCCCCCGCATTCTGCAGGAACACAAACTCCTGTAGCAAAAACCCCGACATCCTCGCTAGGATCGTCGGGGTTCTTCTTATCTCACCTCACTTCACCACTTTACTCTTTTAACGTTACTCTTTAATCTCCCTACCACTGCCCCGTATTATCCCGCACTTTGAGGGCTTCAATGATCTTCTTAATACCCTCAGCAATCCCGCTCACCATGGCGATATTTCCCTCAAACTTACGCTTCATGCCGTGAATTGCCTGTTCAAGTTCACCAACCTTTGTGCGCATTTCATCAACAAGAACATGCAATCGCTTCAAAAGTGAAGCAAGTTGAAACAGGACAAAACACAAGAAGATCGTAAACCACAGGGCGCAAAACGCCAGGACGATGAAGAGAATGTCTTGTGAGTCGAGCATAGATAGCCTTAGTGTATCACAACTTAGCGAACGGTAGCCTTAAAACGCTCAGCAATCGTGGCGCCAGCGGCATGAACAACGCCATCAATCTCTTCAGTAGTGAGCGTTCGATCAGGTGCGCCAATTGCATACGAAATAGTCACGCTCTTCATACCCTCCGGAATACCTTTGCCTCGATAAATATCAACAAGCGATACGCCGCGTAACAAAACCCGATCCGAAAGTGATGCTACTAAATCACTAAAGGACACTCGTTCCTGCATAAGATACGCAACGTCACGAGTTGCCGTTGGAAACGCTGGCACCGGCACGTACGCACGAGAGGCTCGTGCGCTAGCAAAAAGGATTTCTAGATCAAGGCTAAGAGCAAAAACCGGTCGCAAAATACCATACGCTTGCTGGATATCAGGGTGAACCTGACCGATAACGCCAACAGACTGTCCATCTACAACAATACGAGCCGATCGCCCCGCATGCCACACGGCACTTGCCTCTTCGCGCTCAAGGGTAAACGAAAGGCCAAGATGCGCCGACAAACGCTCAAGCGTTCCCTTGACTCGGCGAAACGCCATCTCAGCATCCTCCTCGCCATAAACCGCAAGCGCTAACGCGAAGCGTTCGTCCGGTAAATCACCCGCCCGCTTCACGTACACACGTGATAACTCAAATACTTCAGCGCTCGGAGTTGTAGCCTGATTGCGTTCAATATCTCGAAGTACGCTCGGCAAAAGCACTGGTCGCAAATGCGACAATTCCTCAGAAAGTGGGTTTAAAACCTCCACCGCTTCTTTTGGTGATACTAAATACTTCTCAAGAGTTACCGCGTCAACAAATGAATACCCGAAAAACTCCGTATAACCATCATTGGCAAGAAAACGCTTCGTTTCCTGCTCAAGCGACAAGCTAACATCGTCACCATAAGAAGGAGGCGGCGCTGAAGGAAGCGTATACGGCATCTGGTGATACCCATATAAACGAGCAATCTCTTCAGTAAAATCGATCTCACCTTCGATGTCATGATCGCGCCAGTATGGAACGGTGGCCTTCATGTTTTTACCGCTTGGGGTCAGAGAAAACCCAAGACGCGTAAGCATGGAGTACATATCAGCGTCAGGAATCTCAACACCAATGCGTGACCGAATCTTCTTCGGAACAACCGCAAAACTAAGCGGTTTGTATGGCGCTACCCGCTCATCAACGACAACCGAGGTGACACGACTATGAGCAAGCTCGCTGCAAAGCTGAACCGCACGCGCCAAAGCTTGAGGCAAAGCTTCTGTGGAAAGTCCTTTTTCAAAAAGAAGCTGTGACTGTGACTGAAGATTCAAATCACGAGATGTCTTACGAATAGAAACCTCATGAAAGGTTGCCGCCTCAAAAACAATTGAGGTCGTTGCGTCAGAAACGCCGGACGCTAAACCTCCCATAACGCCCGCAATCGCAAGCGGCCCCTCAGTGTCCGCAATCACCAAATGCTTAGCGGTAAGCGTATATTCCTTACCATCAAGTGCAACAAGTTTTTCGCCCTTCTTTGCTAAACGTACTTCAATCTTGCCGCCGCTAATTTTAGCGGCATCAAATGCATGCATCGGCTGGCCAAGTTCATGCAAAACAAGATTCGTAATGTCGACAACGTTGTTTATTGGAGTAAAGCCTGCTAACAGCAGCTTCTTCTGCACCCACCATGGCGACGGACCTACCTTCACATCATCCATACGCACCGCCATGTAACGCGAACAAAGCTTCTTGGCAGCATTCACAACCTCAAGCTGCTCACTTCCGGAAACAATCGGCGCCACAACTGGAGCAGTAAAAGTTGCACCAAGTGCCGCACCCGCCTCACGCGCCAAACCAACCACGCCCATGCAATCCGGGCGGTTAGTTGTGATCTCAATATCAAACAAAACGTCATCCAGCCCTAGCGCTTGAGCAATTGGCGCACCAGCCTTAGCATCAGTAATCTCAGTTAAATCCCAAATTTCTCGTTCGCTAGCTTTTACATTTGGAAAGCCGACCTCAGCAGCCGCACAAATCATGCCAACACTCTTCACGCCTCGAATTTCTGTCTCTGCAAGTTCAATTAAATCCCCTTCCCCGTGCCAACGAACCTTAGCTCCAGGAAGTGCCACGAAAACTTTTTGATCTACGTATAAATTTGATCCGCCACAAACAATCTCAACCGTACGCTCGCCAACATCAGTCACGGCAATGCGCAGCTTGTTAGCGTTCGGATGCTCTTTTAGTTCACGAATCACACCAAGGACCATGCGATCAAAAGAATCAGCAAGCTTTTGTACAGACTCAACCGACATCGATCGCAAACTAACTTCGCGAGCAAACTCCTCAGGGGAAGCATTCGTTTGCAGATACTCTTTTAGCCAACTATATGACGCTAGGATATTCATATTAAAACTGCTTCAAGAAACGAAGATCGTTGCGATACATGATGCGAATATCGTCGATATTCAAGCCTGATCGCATCATAAGCGTGCGCTCTACTCCCCAACCGAAAGCAAAACCTTGGTACTTCTTTGGATCAAGTCCACCAGCTTTCAAAACGTTCGGATGCACCATGCCAGCTCCCCCAAGTTCCAACCAACCACCTTTACACAATTTGCACTTCACACCGTTTAAAACGCCATCACCTCCGCAAACACTACAAGAAACATCGAGCTCAAAACTTGGTTCAGTGAATCTGAAGTGAAACGGGCGCAAGCGCGTCTTTCTGTCCTCGCCAAAAAAACGCTTCACAAAAAAATCAAACACGCCTTGCAGGTCAGTAATCGTTACTTTTTCATCAATCATTAAACCTTCAAACTGATGAAACATTGGCAAATGACGCGCCGTTGCCTGACGACGGTATGTCTTACCAATAGAGATCATGCGAATTGGCAGGCGCCCCTTTTCCATTTCGCGCACCTGACCGTTACTTGTGTGCGGAGTAAGAACCATCTTGCCCTTCTCGCCAGTCACAAGCCCACCCCCTTCACCAATGAAAAACGTCTCCCATTCATCACGTGCCGGGTGCTCCTTAGGCATGTTGAGCGATTCAAACGCATAATAATCCCAATCGACTTCCGGATGGCGCGAACGAACAAAACCAAGCTTACTAAAAATCTCCATGACTTCATCTATGGCTTGCGTGGTCAAATGCGTGTGACCAACCTTGGAATCTGAACCAGGCAGCGTAATATCAAGCCACTCTCGCTCAGTTGCCTGCGCTGCCGCAAGCTCACGAACGCGAGCCTCGGCAGCGGTAAACGCGCCTTCCACGGTTGCCTTGGTGGTATTCACAAGCTGACCCATGGTCTTACGCTCCTCTGGAGAAAGCGATCCAAAATCAGCCAGCATCTCAGCTAAGCGACCTTTACGACCAAGAAAAGAAACACGCGCCGCCTCCAAGGCCTCAAGTGTTGCTACCTCACGAAGCGCGGCAAGCGCCTCTTGTTCAAATGTCTGCAATTGGTCACGCATACGGGTTTTAGAAGAAAAGCTTCACTAGATCACGATAGGTCACAAATACCACAAGTAGGAGTAAAAATGCGAATCCAGCCGCATGCACCCCTTGCTCAAAACGCGCACTCGCACGCTTACGGCGCACAGCCTCTAGGAACAAAAACGCAATACGGCCACCATCAAGAGCCGGGAAAGGTAGGGCGTTCAAAACTGCTAGGTTAATAGAAAGCATCGCGGCAAACTGCACCAAATGTGAAAAACCAAGTGATGCTACCTGACCCGTCATGACTGCAATACCAACCGGTCCCGAAAGTTCTGCTGCCACATTTTCACGCTGGACAAGCCCAGCAATAAGACCACCAAAGGCCTGCACAACCTGAATAGTCATCACCGTAGCCGCCTCAATTCCCTTAGGTAGAACAAGGTACCAAGGGTAACGAACGGTACCGGTCGTCAAAACCCCAACCCCAACCGCCTCACGCCCGACCTCTTCAATAAAAGCCGGTTGAACCAAGAACGTCTGCACCTCGCCCGCACGACGAACATCGATGCTAAGCGGCGATCCGTCAGCCTTTGGCGTGAGCGCTACACGAGCCTCCTCACCCGTCAAAACAGCCGCGCCGTCAATCGTTAGAATTGCATCACCCTCTAAAATACCCGCGGTCGCTGCCGGTGAATCAGGGAGCACCTGCAAAACGCTTACTGAAATATCAGAAACCTTGGCGCCCGCCGGTGCGTCTTCAATAACTGCCGGCAAACCAACCGCAAACCCAAAAGCAAACAATAACGCCGCTACAATAAAATTCATGAGTACGCCACCGGAAAGCGTTAAAAAACGCCACGGGATGCTTTTACTGGCAAAGCTCCCGGGAAGCTCAGCATCGTGCCCATTTTCACCAAAAATCTTTACAAAACCTCCGAGCGGAATGAGGTTAATGCTCCAATCAGTTCCTCGCGCATCTTTCCAAGCAAAAAGGCGCGGCGGAAAGCCAACACCAAATTCCTCAATCTTCATACCTGCCTTGCGTGCCGCCATGTAATGACCAAACTCATGCGCAACAACAAGGGCGGAGAGAATGACAATGAAAAGGATGACCGTCAAAATCGCCATATTAAGCTTCAATAATCGATCGAACCTGCGCCGTTTTTGCTTGCATAACCTCTTGCGACACCGCCTCAAGATTCAAACGCAAGAGCGGCTCGGTATTTGAGGCTCGAACATTGAACCAAAAATCAGAATACGTAAAAGACAGTCCATCAAGATCGGATTGCACAGCATCAGCAAAAGTAGATTTGAGCTGAGCAAGCACCGCTTCTTTATCAGCAACCTTGAAGTTGATCTCCCCCGAATGAGCATACTTACGAAGCGGGGCAACGATCTCAGACAGTGGTTTATTTTCACGCTTCATCTCTCCAAGAACAAACAAAAGGGTAACAAGCGGCGCCTCAAATGATCCTTGCGGTAAACGGAAGTAGAAATGACCAGAGGATTCACCAGCAAAAACCGCATCCTCCTTAAGCATGGTGTCTTTAATAAGCGCGTGACCAACTTTGGTAACAATCGGCACACCCCCAGCCTCACGAATCATGTCCTCAGTAATTTTACCGGGACGAATGTCATAACAGATCTTTGCCCCCGGATACCTGCGCAAAACCGCCCGCGCCACAAGTCCGCGTACAATCGCCGGATCAACCAGCTCCCCCTTATCATCAATAAAAAAGATGCGATCACCATCACCATCGGTTGCAATACCGATATCAGCACCAGCCTCCTTAATCCGATGACGAATCGCTTCAGTGTTCTCTTCCTTAAATGGATCCGCCTCATGATTAGGAAAGGTTCCATCAAAATCCCAAAACATTCTTTCTACTGTTGCCGGTAAAAGCTTAAAGAGTTCATCAAGGTACTGTGCGCCCATGCCGTTCGCACTATCACAAATCATGCGATACGACGGCAAATCTCCCACATCAGCTACCGCCACCTCGTTTTCAGCATGCAAACGAGCGATGTCACCCACGCTCTCAAAAGAACCTCCTGGACGCAAAGAAAAGTCATCAGCCTCCATCATCTGACGCAAGGTTTGCAAACCAGTGCCACCACCTACCGGAACGCCACGGGCACGAACAATCTTAAAACCGTTGTACTCCGCTGGGTTATGAGATGCGCTTACCATAGCGCCACCATCCGCATTCAAGTAACTTACTGCAAAATAAAAGGCCGGCGTGGAAACAAGTCCAACCCGCAAAACCTGAGCGCCCACCTCCTGCAACCCTCGTGTGAGCTCGTCACTAAAGGTCGGCGACGTTGGCCGCATATCCTCACCAACAACAACTACCGGCTGATCCTTATGGGTCTCTCGAGCTAAAAGGGTGCCAAGCGCCTTACCTAAACCATAGGCAAACTCATTTGTAAGCTGAGAATCAACAAGGCCACGAATGTCGTAGGCTTTAAAAACGCCAGAAGGGATATTTTGCATAGAAATATACTCACCAATTGTAGTCGATTTAAAAAAGAAACAAAAGATAAAACCCCTGAAAGAAAGCTAATGGCTAAGGTTGGCGATTTTTTAGAAACCGTCAATTGACGCCCTGGGTCAAAAACCGTAAACTCTAGCTAAGATTTTTCTTTTTTTGCTATGCCTACTTTGATCCTTGTCATCGTTCTAGGTTTCGTAGGATTTGCCGCCCTTATCCTTGGCTGGCTCGTTCTCACGTTCAACGGACTAGTTGTAGCAAAAAACCGTGTTGAGGAAGCCCTCGGAGACATTGAGGTACAACTGAAGCGTCGCTATGACCTCATTCCAAACCTCGTAAACACCGTAAAAGGCTATGCCAAGCATGAGGATAGCGTGTTTACCAAGGTAACAGAGGCGCGCTCTCAAGCAATGCAAGCCACTACTCCAGCACAACACGCTCAAGCAGAAGGCATGCTCACCGGTGCTTTGAAGTCTCTGTTTGCGGTCGCTGAAGCCTACCCAGATCTTAAAGCCTCAGATAATTTCCGCCACTTACAAACAGAACTCGTAGACGCCGAAGACAAAATTCAGGCATCACGTCGCTTCTACAATGGTCAGGTTCGCGACTTCAACACCAAGCTTCAGGTATTCCCAACAAACATGATCGGTTCCATGCTCGGCTTCAAGGGTTACGCCTTCTACGACGCTCCAACCGAACACGAGGCAAATCCGGAAGTACAGTTCTAAAGTCACCTTCAGCTACCAATTCGTATGTACAGCGCCATTAGCGCTAACAAACGCCGCACCTGGGTGCTCATCTTTCTGATGAGTGCCTTTATTATTACGCTTTTTGCAGTACTAGGCACAGCGTACGGCATTGATGCGGGAGCAGCTATCGTGCTTGGCACCATGTTCTCAACCATCTACACACTCTTCTCCTACTACGCATCAGATAGCGTGGCACTCATGACCGCCGGTGCAAAGCGTATTGAAAAAAAGGATGCCCCAGAGATCTGGAACCTCGTTGAAAATCTCTGCATAGCAAATGGGCAACCAATGCCAGCCGTCTACATCATCAATGATGATAGCCCAAACGCTTTTGCTACCGGCCGCGATCCAAAGCATGCTTCAATCGCCTTCACAACCGGCATCTTACGCATCCTGGAAAAACAGGAACTCGAGGGTGTTATCGCGCATGAGCTTTCGCACATCAAAAACTACGACATTCGCGTCATGACAATTGTAGTTGTGCTCGTTGGCGCCGTCACTCTCGCCGCTGATATCTTCTTGCGCGGCAGTCTCTTTGGTGGCGATAACCGCCGAGGCAACAACCTACCGCTTATTCTCATCGGCCTAGCGCTCGCTATCTTGTCCCCGCTTTTCGCCGAGCTCATCAAGCTCGCAGTCTCACGACAACGCGAATTCCTCGCCGACGCCTCAGGTGCACTACTTACCCGTTACCCGGAAGGCCTAGCCTCAGCACTTGAAAAGATTGCTAGCGTTGGGAAGCCGCTCAAAAACGCTAATCACGCCACTGCTCACCTGTATATCAGTAATCCTTTCAAGAAAAAGGGCACCTTCCAAAAAATGTTCTCAACCCATCCGCCAACCGAGGAACGCGTCAAACGTCTTCGCTCAATCGGTGCGTAATGTCGCTCTATGGATCCACTCGATCGTTTTACCGGCCATCTAAAAAACGTCCTTACTCGGGCGCTTGTTCTTGTGGTTGAGATGGGTGGAGAAACGATCACTCCAGCACATTTACTCTGGGCAATCGGAACCGAGCGTGAATCACTCGGCTCCGACATCCTCCTCAAGGCCGGAATCGAACTTGATGAACTGCGAGTACTTGCTGGCGCCCCCAAAGACCCATCGCAACTTCCTGGAAGTAACGCCGCACACGCCACCCCACTACTTTCAGATGACGCTAAGCGCGCTATTGAAAAAGCCATGCTCGCTGCAAGTTTGCATGAACACAAATACGTCGGCACTGAGCACGTACTCTACGGGCTCCTACGCATCAATACGCCACCAATCGCCACCTTCTTCACAACACACAACACCAAACTCCAAGCCATCGATGCTCGTTTAGCAAGTGTTTTCCAATCGCTGAAAAACAGTGAAAAGGGCAAGGAAAAAACCGCAGAACAACAAGCATGCGATGACTGCGGCCAAGTACATGACAAGGACGAACACGATAAATCTGCTCTAGATTTCTTTGGCGTTGAACTAACTGCTAAGGAAAAAATTAAAACCCTCGATGACCTCAGTGGTCGTGAGGGAGAGATTGAACGCCTCGCATCTATCCTTTCCCGTCGCACTAAAAATAATCCACTACTCCTTGGTGAAGCCGGTGTTGGTAAAACCGCTATCGTTGAGGGCTTGGCAAAGATGATCGCTAACAAAACCGCCCCCACCGCCCTGCACGGCAAGCGTATTTTTCAAATCGACATGGCCTCACTTGTCGCTGGCGCTATGTACCGCGGTGACTTTGAAGCTCGCTTAACCGATATTCTAGAAGACATTAAAGACCTTGGCGGTAACGCTATTGTCTTTATTGACGAACTCCACACCGTTATCGGTGCAGGTGCCGGCGGTGGCGCACTTGATGCAAGCAATATCCTAAAACCCGCTCTTGCCCGCGGAGAGCTTAGGCTTATCGGTGCGACAACGCCAGCTGAGTACAAAAAAATCATCGAACCAGACCCAGCATTCTCACGCCGCTTTGCGCCAGTAAGTGTGCATGAAATGTCTATTGCGCAAACCCGCGAACTCCTAACTGCTGCGGCAAAAAACTACGGCGAACACCACGGCGTCACCTACACAGAATCAGCGCTCGATAGCATTGTCGCTCTAGCAGATCGCTACATGCACAATCGTCATTTCCCAGACAAGGCCATCGATCTTCTCGATGAAGTTGGGGCCATGGTAGCGAAAAGCCGAAAAACCGATACCTCACTTTCACAAAAAGCTGAAAAAGAAAAGGATCTTGAAAAAGCTCGTCTTGCAAAAAAAGAAGCCATTGAACAGGAGCGCTTTGCAGACGCCACCACTCTCAAAGAAACTGAAGAGCGCTTAGTGGCGCAACTTAATGCTTTCAAAAAAGCTGAACGAGAAGTTTTAAAAATCGATGTCAAAGAAGTAACACAAGCAGCAAGCTCCATGCTCGGCCTTCCGCTACACACTTTGTCAGAAAACGAGCGTGAAGAACTCACAACTCTCGCGCCACGAATAAAAGAACGCATCATTGGGCAAGATGACGCAATAGAGCGAGTAACGCAAGCTTTAAAGCGCAGTCGACTAGGTCTACAACGCCAAGATCGCCCACTTGCTTCTTTCATGTTCGCAGGACCATCTGGCGTAGGCAAAACAGAACTCGCGAAACTTTTAGCTGAACTTGGTTTTGGTAACAAAAAAAACCTCTTAAAGCTCGATATGAGCGAGTACGCTGAAGGCTTTGCCGTAAGCAAACTCATCGGCTCCCCGGCTGGCTACGTAGGCTTCAGAGAAGGCGCAAAGCTAACCGATCATCTCAAAAATAAACCGCACGGCATCATCGTGTTTGATGAAATAGAAAAAGCCCACAAGGACGTGCAAGGTCTACTTTTGCAAATCCTGGAAGATGGTCAGTTAACAGATGCAGCCGGTAGCGTAGTAAACGCCAGAAACGCCGTTATTATTCTCACCACAAACATCGGACGTGAACTCTTCTCCGGAAAATCACTCGGCCTTGAATCAGCACAAGCTCCAACCGAAGGAGCGCTCCGCGGCTCACTTGAAGAATCATTCCGTCCAGAACTCCTGAACCGCCTTGATCAAATCATTGCGTTCAATGAGCTTACTAAAAACGACCTGTTAAAAATCGCTCAAAAAGAACTACGAGAGATAAAAGACCGCTTAAAAACACAGGATATCAACATCGTGGTCGACAAAACAATCGCCGCACTCATTGTCACAAACTGCAAAGTACACCTCGGCGCCCGAGATATTCGCCGTGTCATTCTTGAATGCATTGAATATCCACTTACCGATCTCGTTCTCAGCAAAAAACCAGTAAAACCCGTACAAATAACAACGGATAAAGCAGGTAAGCTAAAAATAAAAGCTAACTAGCCTTTTGTTAAGGCATCAGGAACGTACAACGGCGCAACTACGAGATAATAAAAAGTTCCAGCAGCAAAAATCGTTACAAGGAGCGTTGCGCTATAAGGAACGCTAAGAACAGTAGCCGCATATCCAACTCCCCCAAATACCGCCCCTAAAATATCAGCGGTTATTTTTCGTTGTAAAAGAATAGGCTGACGCAATCTACCAATAAGAAGCGCGTACTTCATTGTGGCAACAAAAAAGACCCACACAAATACTACAAAAAAAGCTGCTAGATCATGCATTGAAAATGCAAAGGCTGCATAACTCACAACAAGGACGATATCAATCACCCACTGTCGTAGATCACGCACATCAATCAACGCTGAAAAACAACGAATAGAGAAAAATGTATGTATCAAAATAAATGCATACAAAAGCATTGCCAGAGGCTGTGGCGGCATAAAAAAAGAACTCACCACAGCAAAGAGTGCAAAAAGTGAAGTAACAACTCCTGCCTTCATGGTAGCTGGCTGGTATTTCATAAGCACAGTATACAAGAACAGGTCATTATTCGTGCTAAAATACTAGCATGGTAACGACTGCGTCACAGCCATCTTTTTCTCCATCTGCCGCGCGGGCCGACCTGCGCTCTGCTCGAATTGCCGGACTGCGCAATCAAGCAACAACGCCACAAGGTGCACAAGCTATCAATGCAGATACCTGGACGCCAGATAAAGATCAGCGTCGACTAAGGCAACTAACCCAAGGCCTCTCACTCCCCGCTTCACTTTCTCAAGCAATCCAAGAAGCGGAATCAGCTCTACCGGAAGAAAGTCAAAACGAACGCGAGTTCGAGCGCTCACGCCTCCTCTCGCGCCAACAGGGGCAATCAAACGCTCAATCGCTTGCGAGCGGACTTGCTAATCGCAGCCTTGATACTGCGCGCAGTAAGCTCAAAGGTATGGCTAGCGCGAAAAAAGATGCGCTGCAAAAAGAAGCGATGGAAAAAATGAAAAAGCTCGCTTTAGAGAAAACAAGTCGCTGGGGTGCAAAGCTTGGCGGTCACGGATTAAACGCTATCGACATTTTCGGTGAAGACGCTTGGTTTACCTACGTCGTGACCTACATCTACGACTGGTGTCGCGCTGTAGTTACTATTCTTGTTCCTGAGCCAACAAATGAGGCTGACCAGTTAATGGCCGCCGGCAGCAAAGGCATTCGCTTCTTCATTCCACCGTATCGCCTCACAGAGCCGGGCGATCTCCTCTATTTTATCGGTGAGTTCATCATCACCATGCTCATTCTCGTGCTCATTATCGCTGTCCTCGCCGCTATCTACGTTATCTTCACTGATCCGCTCGAACTTCTTACCCTAGCGGCTGGTGCAATTTTCTAAAAATATATGATGTCCGAACAGCAAAAAATGTACGCCAAGCTCGCCGCCCTTTTTGGAATAACGGCCGTCATTGCCGTCGGACTCTTTGTGCTTTTTACCTCAGGGGGTCCACAAATCACTGAAACACCAACCCCAGAAACGCCAAGCGTAGGCTCGGGCAGCTTACCAGGCTCCGGCGTCCGCCCACCGGGTGGAACCGGTGGTAATGGCACAGATCCAGGTGGCCCAACAACCCCTGGCCAACTTCCGGTAGCTGATGTTGCCCAAGGTGGCGTAACCGCTACAAACGTCTTAACAACCAGTGCAGTAGTAAGCCCTACACCAACAACTGACGGCATCTCGTACTACGATCCAGCCGACGGTCGCTTTTACACCATCAATACCGATGGCGATGTTGAACGACTCGGTGATGTGCAATTCCCAGATGCGGACAATATTGTATTCTCCCCTACCGCCAATCAAGTCGCCGTTGAATTCCCCGACGGCAGCAATGTCATTTACGATTTCACAACAGCCTCACAAGTAAGCCTCCCGGCGCATTGGGAAGAATTTGATTTCTCAAATGATGGCCTATCTGTTGTAAGTAAAAGCATCGGTAACGATGCCTCAAACCGCGCTCTTGTCATAAGTAGTACCGATGGCAGCCAAACAAGCGTGATTGCCGCCCTTGGTGAGAATGATGACCTTGTAGACGTCAGCATGTCACCAAATAGCTCCGTAGTTGGCTTCTCGCGCACAGGCGGCGGAGGCGATGTCTTTGGTGAAAACACTATTTATCTCCTTGGTCCTGACGGCGAAGCTTCAGGCGCACTCTTTGTAAATGGCACGAATTTTAAAAACATCTGGTCACCTGACGGCACCAATCTCCTCTACTCCGTCGCTGACGCCGGTGACAATTACCGACCAAGTCTTTGGTACGCCGATAGTCGCGGAGATCGCGCCGGTGAATCGCGTATGAAGATCGATCTGAAAACAGTCGTTGAAAAATGCGTCTTTGCGTCAGAGTCTTTGGCGTACTGCTCGGCACAAAATAACGCCCCAGCTGGAAGCGGCAATCTAACTACACTTCTAAGCGGGCCAGACAATCTATACAAAGTGAATCTAAGTAGCGGCCTTGTAACACTCATCGCTGAACCCGAGGACGAAACTGTCATGAATAATCTCAGCATCTCAAGTGATGGTGCTAATATTTTCTACACAGATGCCGGCGGAAGACTAGGAACAATTCGCCTCAAATAAGCTATGCGATCGTTCAACTACTTCATCATCGCCATCATCACCATCGCAAGCATCACCTTTTTGTTTTTTGCCTTTTCCGTACAGGTAAAAGATCGGATCATCTTTACTGATGTATTACCAGATATTTCAGAACCAACAATAACCGTCGCCGATCCACAACTCGGACCAAAGGAGGCCGCAGTGACAATTGTAAACTTTGGAGATTATCAGTGTGAAAGCTGCGCAACCCTAGACGCCACGCTAACAGAACTTCATGCAACCTATCCAGATGATGTGCGCATCGTCTGGAAAGACATGCCAAATCGCTCAAGTCATGAGCAGGCATTTCCAGCCGCTATCGCCGCACGCTGCGCCGCTGAGCAAGATGCTTTTTGGGAATTCCATAAAGTACTCTTTGCTAATCAAGCGCTCTTAAGTGACGCTCTCTATACCGCACTTGCCACTGAACTTGGACTGAATGAAAACAAGTTTAATAAGTGCTACAGCACGCAGGCTTCGGCTCCATATGTTGAACGTACGGAAGCCGAAGGCTACGCTCTTGAAATCACTGCCACGCCAACGCTCTGGATTAATGGCGAACGATCAACCGGAGCTTCAAGCCTAAGAGACCTAAGCCGAATTGTAGAAGATGCACTTCGGGCACGCGCACTTGAATAATCACCTATGAACGCCACAGTAATTCCAAAATGGATCTTAATCGCAGTCGCCATAAGCGGCTTAACCCTTGGAATTACCCAAAACGTCGCTCATGCCCAAGATGCCGCCACAGTCACTGCAAACGTTCGAGAAATGGTCGTGCCGGATAACAGCCGAATCCCAATACTAAACGTTCCGATTCCAGGACTTGATCTTTCAGGCGCAGTCACAATCGATGTTGCCGGCGGTAGCGTCAAAAGTAACATGTTGGGACTCTATATCAACGCTATCTACGGCTGGCTCATTACCGCAGCCTCGGTCATGGCTGTTGTCATGATGATGATTGCAGGTCTGCAGTACGCAACCGCACGCGGCAACGCCGGTCAAGTAAGTGACGCCAAGGATCGAATGAAAAATGTCGTCATCGGCATGATCATGCTGCTGGGCGCGAACACCATCGCCACTTTTCTCGATCCAAATCTAACGATCTTTGAACCATTATCCGTACAACGAGTCTCGGGTTACGACGTTCCAAACGAAACGCCTACCACCTTTAATCAAAACTACAGCTCAACCGCCGCTGAAGGCCTCATTTCAATTCCTTTAAAAAGCCAAAAAGACTACGTCAACGTTCCTTACGGACCGGGACGATGCCGAACCGTTGATTCTGGCAACATTAAATCAAGCGGCTGCGGCGTCGTATCGTTTAGCATGGTCGCAGAAGCGCTCTCCGGCCAAAGCGTGAATCCACCAGACGTCGCTGAATCATTCTACGTTGAGGGCTTCAGACCACTAGACAGTAACGGCTGCGGACACAACGGAACCATGCGCTCCGCCTTTACCGGATCATCGCTTGTAAAACAATACGGTATTAAAAGCCGAGACATTCCAATTGGCAATCAACAAGAGATCGTTGATTTACTCGAGCAAGGCAAGGTGCTCATCTTGCTCTACAAAACTGATTCAGGTGGTGGACACTACGTCGTCATGTCGGGTATAGATACAAATGGTGAGGCTATCATTAGCGATCCATGGGGCGGTGTTCGCTACACGCGTTCATTCCAATGGATATTTAGCCGCATCAAACACACTACCTATCTTGATACCGAGGCGAATTTCATACAATAGACCTATGTTCTCGTGCCAAAAGTGTGATTCCCAGTATCCAAAATGGACCGGTCGCTGCACAAGCTGCGGAGCCTGGGGAACAATTGCAGAGGAGGACGGCGCCCAAGCGCCGTCTTTGCGTTCGTCAAAATCTGGAAAGAAAGCAAAAGCCGCGCCAGTACTTGATCTAGGTAGCGCCGCAGAAAAACCTATCGCACAAAATCCCACTGGTTTATCAGAGGTTGATCGCGTTCTAGGTGGCGGGATTGTTCCAGGATCAGTCACGCTCTTAGCCGGCGAACCTGGAATAGGTAAATCAACACTCGTCGCCATGCTCTGCGGAGCACTAGCAAAAAATGGCGCCAATGCCTATTACGCTTCTGGTGAAGAATCAGAAGGGCAAGTTCGCCTGCGCTTCAAACGCCTAAGTATCGATCCAGCAAAAATCGCCTTCTCAAATGCGGTAGACGCCGAAGCAATCATCGCAGCCGCGGAATCAATCTCCCCCACGCTTCTTGTTGTCGATTCTATTCAAACCCTCTTTGTTGAAGCCGCTGATGCCCTTCCCGGAACACCAAATGCCGTCCGCGCCGCCACAAGTACGCTTATTGGGTACGCCAAGCGAACTGGAGTGCCAGTACTTATCATTGGACAAGTCACCAAAGACGGTAACGTTGCTGGTCCAAAAACGCTTGAGCACCTCGTAGATACCGTTCTTACCCTAGAAGGCGATCCTGCCTCACCGTACCGCCTCCTACGCGCCGCTAAACACCGCTTCGGAAGCACTGAAGAGGTTGGAGTTTTTGAAATGACTGAAGCCGGCCTCATGGCCGTTGATAACCCATCAAGCCGCTTCCTTTCAGAACGCTCGCAAAGCGCCGGAAGCGCTATCGCGTGCGTCATGGAAGGCAATCGACCTTTCCTCGTTGAAGTACAGGCGCTTGTTGATCGCAGCTTCTTGCCAGCCCCAATTCGTCGCACCTCCGGCTATGATGCCAGTCGGCTGCAGCTCATTCTCGCTATCTTAAGTAAACGCGCCGGCGTACGCCTTGGCGATCAAGATGTCTATATTAACGTAGTTGGTGGCCTCAAGGTCAGCGAGAACGGTGCTGACCTCGCTATTGCTGCCGCCTTACTTTCCGCACACAACGATAAACAACTTCCAGCCGACAGTGTCTATATTGGCGAACTCGGCCTTGGCGGAGAAATTCGATCCGTCCCCTTCATTGATCGCCGCATAAAAGAAGCCGAGCGCTTAGGCATGAAAACAATTCACACGCCAAAAACAGTAAGAAACATCGGAGAACTTAAATAAAAGTTCGAAGTTTAAAAAGAGCACCGGCATCACGCCGCGTGCTCTTTTTTCTTCCTACTCCCCACTCACTATTCCCTATCCCCTCTCTACTCAAAATGCACCTCCTTCACATAGCGAATAAGTCGCTCAAGAAGTTTTGGATAAGCAGTGATATCTGGACTGCGATCAAGAATCTCCTTAGCGCCATCCTTAGCCGCTGCCATAAGATCAATATCATGCATGGTGCCAAGCTTGAACTGATCAAAACCTGACTGCGAAGTGCCGAACATGCTTCCCGGGCCGCGCAACTGCAAATCTTTCTCAGCAAGATCAAAACCATCCTGAGAATCTTCAACTGCCTTCAAGCGCTCACGAGCAACCTCGCCAAGAACGCCGGATGGATGCAAGTAACAATAGCTCTGAATACCACCACGGCCAACACGTCCACGAAGCTGGTGAAGCTGCGCTAAACCGAATCGCTCAGCGCCTTCAACGTACATAACAGTTGCATTCGGCACATCAACACCTACCTCAACAACTGTTGTTGAAATAAGCATATCCGCCTTACCACTAGCAAACTCCGCCATCACGTCATCCTTCTCTTTAGTCTTCATGCGACCATGCAGCATGACAATGCGGTAACCCTTAAACGGGCCTGTCATAAACTCCTTATAAACCTCGTGCACGGAATTCACACCAAGCGCATCTGATTCTTCAATAAGTGGGCAAACCACAAACACCTGGTGCTTAGCATCCATCTCTTCGCGCATCTTCGCATACACCGGTAACTCCCTACCCATTTCAACAATCTCAGTCTTAATCGGCTTACGACCCGCTGGATACTCATCCAAGATCGAACGATCAAGATCTCCGTACAAAACAAGAGCAAGCGAACGAGGAATCGGCGTCGCTGTCATGGACAAAAGGTGCGGGATGCCATCAGCGTCACCCTGCTTATCCTTAAGCGCCTGACGCTGCTTCACACCAAAGCGGTGTTGTTCATCAACCACAATGAGTCCAAGACGATCAAAAAGCACATCCTCAGTCAAAAGCGCATGGGTACCAATCACCATTTGCGCGCCACCATTTTTAAGTGCACTCAAAAGCTGAGCTTTGGTAACCTCCTTACCGCCAACACGACGCTTTGTTCGTGTATACAAAGCAATCGTCAATCGCTTACCAAACAATTTCTCCAAAGACTGAGCATGCTGTTCGGCCAAAATCTCAGTTGGTGCAAGTACAGCGCTTTGCCAGCCGCTTGCCGCAGCGTTAAGCGCCACTAAAGCAGCAACCACCGTCTTTCCGCTACCAACGTCACCCTCAAGTAAACGGTTCATTGGCTCTGGCCTATCCATGTCCTTAATAATTGCCCAAATAGCTTTCTTCTGAGCTCCAGTAAGTGGAAACGGCAACTCCTCTACCGCAGTCTTCATGAGATCTTCATGAAAGGCAACGCGCGGCGCTTTCTGCGCATTGAGTTCACGTCGATTCTTGGCGATCAAAAGCTGATGCAAGAAAAACTCATCAAACTTCAACCGGCGCATGGCGCGATCCTTGGATTCTGTTGATGCCGGGAAATGCATCTCTTTTACCGCCTCAGGAAGACCAATGATCTCCGCGGTTGAGCGCAAAAAATCCGGCATCCACTCTTCAACTTCTTTGGCACAAACAATCGAGGCTTCCGTTACTCGGCGACGCATCTTTTGCGTAAGCGCACCGGCTAGGCGATAAATAGGCAAAATACGACCCGTGTCACGCGTTACTTTGGCGCTTCCTACAATTTCATACGCCGGATTCACAAGCGCCAAACCGTAACGATCATCAGCCTTACCTGCAAGCGACACCACCTGGCCAGGCTTAAGAACCTTGGTCAAAAAACCTTGGTGAAACCAAATGCCCTTAATAGTGCCCGTACCGTCCTCAATCATCGCCTCAGTCACCATCATGCGAGCCGACTTCTGGCTCTTCCGATTTTGAATCGCAGTAATAGTTCCTTGAATCGTCACTTTCTGACCAGATTTTACCTCTTCGATATGAACAGCATTCGAAAGATCATCGTAACGAAAAGGGAAATCAAAAAGCGCGTCTTCCAAAGTCTCAATACCTAAACGATGAAAATCGCGCGCTTTTGCAAGTCCAACATTCGGAATCGCCGAAACCTTATCTTTGAGATGAAATCCCATAATTTCGAAGCTTTTGTTCGGCGGATAATATCATAATCCAGATTAAATGCAAGGTTTCATCCTCACGAGCTAACTCCCTATCCCCTTCCCAAAATCAGCCAAACCACCTATACTTCTTCAGACTTTAGGATAACCTACTAAGTTCGCTCAGCTTCAAGGAGCAATAACGATAAGCAACGAGGACCTACTAAGTTCGTTAGCGGGTCATACATAACAAAAACCTATTAAGTTAGTCATATACAAGGAGACGATACGACGCAGGCCGAATCGTACTGATAAGTACGAGGAGGCCGAGTCGAGTATCGACGACACAGTAGATGACTAACTTGGATAGGTTTTTGGAGAGGTGGCCGAGTGGCTTAAGGCACAGGTTTGCTAAACCTGCGTACCGCAAGGTACCGGAGGTTCGAATCCTCTCCTCTCCGCCAGGTCAACTGTACTGAACAATCTGTTAAGTGAAGTTGACCTGAATTAAAAAACAACCTGTAAGGGTTGTTTTTTAATTCTTAAACGAGCTGCGCTGGATCCATCCAAAAAACCTCCCAAATGTGTCCATCAAGATCTTCAAAGCTGCGACTATACATAAACCCATGATCTTCAGGATCACGATGCTCATTACCACCAGCCTTCAGAGCCTTAGCAAGCAGCTCGTCAACCTCTGCACGAGAGTCAAAGGATAAAGCTAGGAGTACCTCAGTAGCCGTAGATGCATCAACAACCTTCTTCTTAGTAAATTGAGCAAACTTTTCATGAGTAAGAAGCATGGCGTAAATCGTCTCGCTAATAACAAGACACGCTGCGGTTTCGTCTGTAAATTGAGGATTAAAGCTATATCCAAGCTGAACAAAAAATGCTTGAGATGCCGCAAGATCCTTAACAGGTAAATTGATAAAAACATTCGTTGGCATAAAAAAGAAGCTTAGGTATCATCAAGAAATACAATAACTGATATCGCTCAAGCACTCAACAACAGGGCACGTATGAAGAACCTAAAAGTGGATGATATTCAAGAAATCATACAACTCCTCAAGGAAGGAGCCGTGATTGCGTACCCAACTGAAACCTCATACGCCATCGGTTGCGATGCCAAAAATACGAAGGCTGTCGCCAAAGTCTTTGCTATCAAAGACCGACCAACGGGAAAAGGAACACCGATCATCATTCCAAATAGCCACAATCCTGAGCAATATATTCTTCTATCTTCGGAAGCTCAGAGGCTAGCCGAAAAACACTGGCCAGGCGCCTTAAACATCATTGGTCACCGACAACCAAAGTCGCAAGTAAGCGAGCTTTGCGAAACAGGTGGCACGCAGTCTATTCGTAAATCAAGTAGCAGTGTCGCAAGTCAGCTAGCTACACTCCTTGATCGCCCACTCGTGGCAACAAGCGCTAATAAATCAGGTGAACAGGCTATCTACGATCCAGCAATCATTCAACAACAGTTCGGAGATAGTAATCTTGCCGCCATCGTCGACGTTGGTGTTCTGCCAATAACCCTCGCCTCTACCACCATTGACTGCACCGCAGACATAGCAAAAATAGTACGACAAGGAGGTCTACAGCTATAAAGAATCACAAACAAAAATATCGTCCTAAGACGATATTTTTGTGGTGCGCCCGGCACGATTCGAACGTACGACCCTCAGCTCCGCAAGCTGATGCTCTATCCAGCTGAGCTACGGGCGCAAAGCGGAAAGTAACTAGAAAACGCTATAATTTATACACTCTTTGGAGGATATCTGTCAAACTCTCCCCCTCCTGCTCAAGATTCTCAAAGATATACGGCAAAAGGTTCTGGCGAAGCTCATTTGGGTTAATTCCCTCAATGCCAATAGAGAGCGCTGGTCGCATCCGGCTAGCAAAGGAAACGTAGAGATTCTTTACATGCGGTGGCTCATACGCAATGAAGAAATCGCGGATCTCTTCATAGGTATAAAACTCATGGCCAAATAAAATACCTGAAGTCGTCACGTACACCTCAATACGGCGCGGTGGACGAACATCTTTTAAAACCGTCAAAACTGCAAACATCAGCAAAAGCAAAGCAAATACGAAATTCGCGGTAATAACCGCGTATACGAGCATGCCTGCCAGCAAAAGACCCCAGATAATGTACCAACGCATATTTCGAGAAACCGGTGGATATTCCCAGGTTTCCCAAGACATGATCACGTTGCCAATATCAACAATCTCTTCCTCTTCTTGCTTTTTTCGTCCAAACATAGGTCGAAAAAAGTATACCACGCCGGGATTTGAAATATCAGAAGCATTCAGGTACGATGCGCACGGCGTTTAGACCAAGCTAACCGTCAAAAAGATGGTAGATACACAACTTGGGCAAGCTATCCGGAGGGGTGGCTGAGTGGTTTAAGGCAACGGTCTTGAAAACCGTCGTATTGAAAGGTACCGCGAGTTCGAATCTCGCCCCCTCCGCCACGTGAGCCGCGACAATGGTCGTGCTAACGTGCAACAAAACAACCCCACGCGGGGTTGTTTTGTTTACCACGAACCGTATACTCGCTCTATATGCCAATCGATTACGCTATCTCACGCGCCATCAACCAAGCCACAGGCCTTGCCGGAAAAACGCCTGCCATTAAAAAGAAAATTTTAGAAAACTTGAGCATCTTTCTTCGAGTAACTCCACCTACAAAGCCCTTCAACCACAAGCCTTGGCTTTACCTCGCGGTAAATTGCGCACTCTTTGCGAGTCTCGGATTGCTCCTTGGTCTTGGCTACCTCTACCCAATCCTACAAGATACATTCCTACCAACAAATGATCTTCGTTTTACCAATAACGGGCAATACTTCCTTGTCATGGCCTGGTTGTTTATCCTCCCATTTCTTATTTCAGCTATCAGCTATAGCAAACTCTGGTTGGTGCCAAGCTGGCGAGACAGCTTCTTCACCTCACTACTTGGAGAACAGCTGCTCTACATCGGAGAAAAAATGACTCCTGAAGAAATCTACAAAACATACGACCCAGAAAAATATGGTCGATCAATGATTAAGAGATACATCTTAATCACTACCGCATTATGCCTCATCACCCTCCCTTTGCAGTATCAAGCCCTGCAAAGCGCTACAACCCTAAATAACGAAGGCGTAGCTATTACCAGCACTTTTCGCCTGGCAAAGCAAAGCTACTCCTGGAGTGAGGTCACAAAAGCGGAACGATCTTTTGAAATTGATGAGAGCATTATCCCCCAACTCATCATTACGTTTTCTGACGGAAAAACGATCAACCTTTGGGATACGGGCTTCAACGGTACAAAAACAACAGACCTCCTATCAGCAATCGACCTCTTACGTGAACACAACATCTTTATAACTACACAGAGCATCTCGTCACTCAAAAGCTTACGCAAAGGTCGTGAAGCGCAAGTACAAACCGTGTTTAATTACTAATAACGAGACTTCACGAGAGATATAACAATATACAAAGCAAGCGAACACAAAACCACCGCTCCCCCGGCAGCAAGATCAAAGTAATACGAAGCCAACAAGCCAGAAATAACCGCAATCTCTGCAAAAACAACGCTAGCAATGAGCGTCGCTACAAAGCCGCGTCGCAAACGCATGGCAGTTACAACTGGAATAACCATAAGTGCACTCATAAGCAGTACGCCGGTAACGCGCATACCAACTGCCACAATAGCCGCAACAAGCGCTGCAAAAAGTAAATTATAAAAAGAAACACGAATCCCTTGAGAGAGGGCTAATTTCTCATCAAGCGTAATGAGAAACCATGGCCGGTAACAAAGAAGCATTGCTACAAACGCAATCAAAGTCACAATGAGAAGTCCGAAAAGATCCGTCTCGCTCACAGTAGTTATACTTCCAAAAAGATATGAAAGAATGCTGGCATTAAAAGACTTTGCAAAACCAAATAACACAACGGCAAGTGCTAAGCCACCGGATAGAACAAGTGCGAGCGAAGCGTCCGCAGCGGCTCCAGATCGTGCACGCAATCTTTCAACAAGGAGCGCCGAAAGAACCGCTGCACCCATACCTGCCACAAGCGGCGGAATACTCGTCAAAGCGCCAAAAGCCACACCCGCTAAAGCGGCATGCGCTAGCGTGTCAGCAATGAGCGCCTGCCGTCTAACAGTAAGAAATACCCCGTAAAGTGGTGCAATAAAACCAACAAGCATGCCGGCATACAGGGCTCGACGAATGAAACTAAGCGAAAGTGCAAATGTGATGCTATCCATATTAGTGGCTATGACCATGAGAAGCTCGCTCTTCTCCCGCCTCAACTACACCGCGTCCAAACAAAAAGGCTGCAAGAAGCGTAGCAATAGGCACGGCTAGCATAAGCGACATGCCACCAACTAACGCGCGCAATATCTCTTCAACAATGTTCTCGCCATTAGCAATAACCCAAGCCGGTGGACTATCCGGAGTTGAAAAAAGAAGAAAAAGCGGCATGCTCGCGCCAACGTACGCAAGCGCTAGCGTGTTTACTAGTGCTGCAATATGCTCACGCCCAACAGACAAGCCACGCCTGTAAAGCTCACCCATCGATAACTTAGGGTTAGCACGGTGAATCTCCTCAACAGCCGCTACCTGAGCAGTGGTGACGTCATCAAGAACACCAAGCGCACCAATAACAATCGCTCCGAGCAAAAGACCCTGTAAATTCAAATCCGGAAGAACACTAAGTTTTAAATACATTGCTTCCTCTGTTCCCGTACCAGAAACTCCAGTCAAGAAAACAGCTAGAGCCGCCAAGGCAAACGCTAAAAGTAACGAAAGAAGCGTAGAGGCAAGTGACACGAATGAACGCTTACTAAAACCATGGGCAAAAAGTAACGAAACGGTCATGATGCAGGTAGCCGCAATAACACTTACAAAAACCGGCGAATCGCCCGCAAAAATACGCGGTGCGACGTAAAAAAGAAGTACCAAAATACTCAATGACAAACCAACGATGGCACCAAAACCACGCCGACCACCAAGCACAACCGCGAGCGCAAAGAAAGCAAAAAACAACCACATGACACTTGGCAAACGATACGTGTCTACAATGTAATAAAAAGTCTCAGGCGCCGCTCCATAGGTAGATAAAATAACAACATTCCCACGCTTCAGTTCCTGCGCCTCAAACCCAGGACCATTAATCACATACTCGATAGTTTTCACCGCTCCATCGTCAGCACCCGTAACGATCTCAACAAGCACTGTCTGAGTGGTACTAACATACCCCATGAGCTCCTCCCGCTCAGTAGAGACAATATCGATAACCCTGCCTCGCTCATAAGAAACAGGCGCGCTAGAGACCTCGTCCGCGAGCGGCAATGCATCTTGAGCAAATCCTGTGTTCGGCAACAGAAGCGCTGTGGCTAAAAAAAGTAGGGAGAGAATCTTGCGCATACTAACTATGGTTATGCGTATGAGCTGATCGACCAAATGCCGCTGCCAAATCAGTCGTCTTTAAAATGTGCCGTGTCTCGCCATGGCACACAACACGCTTGTTAACACACAAAAGCGTATCAGCGTCGTCGGCAACAAGATCAAGATCATGCGTCACAATAATAATCGCGATCCCCTGCTCTTTTAATCCTTTCATGAGCTGAGAGAATGTCGTCTTTGCTAAGTCATCAATAGCACTTGTTGGCTCATCAAGAAGGAGAACCGATGGCTTTCGCACAAGCGCCGCCGCAATAAGAACGCGTTGCCGCTCGCCGCCCGACAACTGACCAAAAAGCCTAGTGCGTAAATGTGTAATACCTAGTGATGACAATACTTCCGCAATACGAACCTCGTCATAATTAGGCAAAGATGCAGAAAGGACCTCGTGCACTGTAGCTGGAAAATCTGAATCAATACGCTGCAAACGCTGCGGAACGTAACCAATGATCGACTCAGTAAACGCTCGATCAAGCGGTCGACCATGGAGCAAAATAGTGCCGTGCGTTGGCTTAAGAATCCCTAAAAGAAGCTCAAGCAGCGTTGTCTTGCCGCCACCATTTGGTCCAACGATACCAAGAATCTCTCCAGGTTGAACACGAAAAGTAACATGATCAAAGACTGCGGATTCACCGTAGGAAAATCCAAGATCATGCACTTCGTAAACACTCTGTGGGACTTTCTTTACTGGCATACGAGCGCCTGAGTTAGCGCCTCAAGGTTATTCCTCATAACTGAAGTATACGTGGCTCCCGCGGTTGACTGCTCGGTAGTCACATTCTCAAGTGGTGATAACACAGCCGGAGTAACTCCAACTTCATTAACAAGCGTTTGAGCAAGTGACTGTCCTGCTGCTTCTTCAAAAAAGAGCGTCGTCACCCCCTCTTCGCGAATGAATTGTGTTAAGTCCGCAAGTTCACCAACACTTGGCTCATCTTCTGGCGATAAACCAAGAATGGCATGCGTTGAAAAAGCATATCGCGATGCCAGGTAGCTATACGCATCATGAGTGACCACGATCTCACTATTCTCGCAAGTAGCAAGCTGCGTCTCATACGCCGTATGAAGCGCTAACAATTCCGCCATGTACGCCTCAGAATTCGCACGATACAAGGCAGCGTTCTCAGGATCAGCGACAATAAAAATCTGTTCGATCTTAGGCACAAGCACCATCATACGTACCGGATCAAGCCAAAAATGTGGATCTTGTCCGCCTTCATGGTGATGCTCTTCAGCCCCTTCATCATCGTGGTGATCAAGCTCCTCACTTGCAAGTAAATCAACCTGAGCACTAGCAACAACTGAAAACCCACCCCCTTGCGTAACGGCAAGAGCAGTCTCATCAGCCCAACCATCAAATCCCGCCCCTACAGTAAGAAACACCTCAGACTGAGCAGCAGACACGAGCTCACGAACGCCCGGAGTGTAGTCATGCGCCTCTACTCCAGGTGGAACAAGAGTCACTACCGCAACCGTATCACCACCAACTGCTCGCGCTATCTCAGCAAGCGGAAAAATAGTTGCAGTAACGGTAAATTGATCATCAGCCGTGCGAGAGCTTGGTTGAGCCAGCAAAAAACCAACGCTAAAAAGCACAAACGCCCCCGCAACCAATAAACCTACCTTTGGATAAGAAATAGACATATATTATCGACAAGCTCCACAAAAGCCGTAATAAACAAGCGCGTGAGTAATGTGAGTAAATCCGGACTTTTTAGCAACCAGCGCTTCACGTTTTTCAAAATCTTCATCATCCGCTTCAAGTTCTGCCACAACGCCACAATTCCGACACACGGCATGGTGATGATGATCATCACTAAGCTCATATCGCAGCACCCCATCAAGAAGTCGAATCTCTTCAATAAATCCCTCACCCACAAAAGTGGCGACATCTCGATACAACGTTGTTTTATGAGGCGTGACCCCCTTTTGCGTCATACGATCCAAAAGTTCAGGAACGCCAAGCGGCCCCTGCGCCGCCTCAAGAACAGCACACAGCGCCTTGCGCGACGCTGTTATGCGAAATCCTCGCTTACGAAGTGTATCGATAAGTTGCATATACAAAAACAATAATGCAACCAAGTTGCATTGTCAATGGGCAGCTCCCCTGGCGTAAGTTAAAAGCAGAACCTTCGCAACGCCAGCCCGCTCCAGCGCCTCAATCGCCGCCTTTGCCGTGGCCCCAGTCGTATAAACGTCATCAATAAGCAAAACCATTTCTGGCCAAACTCCAGTGGCAACAAACGGTGTATCCCTCATTAATTCCTTACGTTCAACGTCAGTCTTCCCCGCTAGCTGACCAACATCAACCGATCGTTGCAAACGATCCTCAAGTGGAAGAACGAGGACTTGAGCAGCGACTCGCCCGAGAACCTCAGCCTGATTAAAACCACGCTCCAGGAGCTTGCGACGGCTAAGTGGCACAGGAATAGCACAAGCCGCTAAGCTAATGTCAGACAAAAACCAAGCTTGTGTTAATCGCTTCTGAAAAAGACGCACGAGCGCCTCGCCCGCGGCTAACTCTCCGTTATATTTATACCTAATTAATAACTTACGAATGCCCGGATGAGCATAAGCAAAACAGCTGTAAACGCCCGGTATATCCTGCGGCGGCCAAGCATCCGCAAGAAGCGCGATCTCACAAGTCTCACACAAGGAAGCACCGACACGAGAACAAGAAACACACGTCAAAGGAAAAAGCGCGTCAAGCACAAATGTGCCAAACGCGCTTCCTAATCGATAGAGTGACTGCATTACTCGGCTAACCACACAAAGTCATCAACAAGCCAACCTGTCCCGTCAAAAAGAAGCGTAACCTCAAGCGTCTGGTAACGAACCGCAACGTTCCCAGGGCTACCAACCGCTTCCTGGCGCTGCGTTCGAACATTGATAACCTGAGTAGTCTCAGTTGAGGAAATTTCATCAAGACCAAGAATGGTAGTGGAAATACCGTAATAACTCTCACCAAGAACAGTTGTAGCCTTCATGTTCTCAATCTTAGCCTGAAGCTTGGCTGTGCCAAGCGCAGCAACGTCATCAAGATTGGCAAAGTCCGCCTCAGACGAATAACTACCTATACGCTCAGCAAAAGTACGGGCAATGGTTTGCGCTGAAACCGCCTGCGGCTCAGGAACCTGAGCTAACTGAGTTGGGGTAAGGGTAGTTGATGGCGTGGCCTGACTTGTTGAAGGTAAATTATTTTGTGGCGCAGTATCTGGTAAAACCGCTTGTCGACGGTTCAAAACAAGAAACAAGATGAGCAAAATAAGCGCTATAACAACTCCCAAGGCTAGTGCAATCTCTGTTTTTCGCTGCATAGGAAAAATTAACTCTTCTTCGCTTCCCCGCCCTCTTTACCAACATTCGACAGAGCTCGCTGATACTCTTCACGAGCACGCTCCTGCTCCAAAAGCTGCTGAGGATTGGTAGTAATAATCTGATCCTCTGTATATGAAGCCACAACCTTCAAAGCGGCATGCTTCTGACCAGCGAAGAAGATTCCCTCACCAAGCGCCGCTTCAAGTAAGAGGTACTTCTCGCTTTGCGTTAAATTGAAGGTCTTGGAAACAAGCTCAACGCCCGCTGGCGATTGCTTAAGAAGAATCTGCATGGACGAGTTAGTCACAATCGCCTGCCCGTACTGCGATGTCAAAAAGTCATTAACGTCTTGAGTAATGGTGGTAACACCAAGATAGTACTTACGCGCACGCTTCACAAGCGCAAAGATAAACTTGGCTGAATCCTCATTTTGCATGAGCCACCAAGCCTCATCAATAACCAAAATACGCTTCTTACGCTCAGAACGAACGACATTCCAGATATAGTTAACGATCGTATAGATCGCCATTGGTCGTAATTCATCTTCAAGGTCACGTACTGAAAAAATAACCAGCTGATTGCGCATCTCAACGGTGGTCGGCGAGTTCAACAATCCCGAGAACGTTCCAGTAACAAATTTCTGCAAACGAGCAACAAGATTGTCAGCCCCATCCATGCCCTCCAAAACATCCAAAAGATCGTTCAAGATTGGATAGTCAGTAATGCTCGAAAGGTTTGGCAAGTCCGGCGTAATATCTTTCTTAGCATACGCCTCAAGAAGCGCTCGATCCAAAATACTATCTTCTTCAGGTGTAAAACCAAGCGTTCCCTTTTCGCCCATCGGCTTACCGATCATGATACGCAGCAATCCCTTCAGGGTAATAACCGCGCTACGTAAAATATCTTCAACCGATGACTCTTCACCCTTTGGTCGAGGCAGATCAAACGGATTCACCTTAGCCTCAGAAGCCAAAGAGACGTTAATAAACGTGCCACCGACCGCATCAGCCAGCTGGCGATACTCCATTTCCGGGTCGATCGCGATGACATCCGTACCCATCATCATGGAACGCAGAATCTCAAGCTTGATGGTGTAACTCTTACCAGCACCGGAAGTAGCAAAAATAACTGAATTCGCATTCTGCAAAGAAAAGCGATCAAACAAGATAAGCGAATTATTATGACGGTTGATGCCGTACAAAATACCGTTATCACTCGTAACATCACTTGAAGTAAATGGAAACGACGACGCAATCGGCGACGTGTTCATGTTAAACGAGATGAGAAGCTCGTCGTTGCAAAGTGGCAGCGTAGAGTTAAAACCCTGCTCTGTCTGATAAAAACCACGCTTCGTGTAAATAAGCTTCGTCGCAAAAATCGACTCAATCTCCTCTGTGCGTTTATCAAGCTGTTCTTTGCTGGTAGCGTACAGCGTGACGTAAAAACAAAATTGAAAGAAATGCTCAATACCTTGAGTAAGATCGTCACGCAATTGTTCAACATCGCGAAGCGCCGTTTCCCGAATCGGATCACGCGGTTTACCGGATTCATTATCGGAAATGATCTGCGCCTCTAAAATACCGGTCTTATCACGTAGCTGTTTCAAAATAACTTCCGATTTAATCGGATAAAAGAACATGCCGATATCAATCGTTCCTTTAAAGTTGATAATTGGCGACCCCCAACCGATGCCCACATATCGAGGATACGTCGTAACAAAAAGCGTACGAGCAAAGCGATCATTAAGCTTCAAGAACGTTGGATCAACCGCAAAAGATGATGGCGCAATCAAATCACGAACCGAAACCGTACCGCGACGATAAACGCGCTCTTCTTCAAGCGTTGCCCGCTCCTGGATCTTCTTCTGATCCTGAGTAGACATGGGACGTGCCTTCATGGCATCACGCGCCGACTGCTGTTTCTTGAGGTCTTCAATGTTAAATGCCATACGCTTAGAAAACGCGCTCAACTTGCAGCTTTTCTATATCCGCCAACTTTTGAGTATCCTCAAGTTCGGGGTTATAGGCGTTGTAATAAATTTCAATGAGTCCTTGCGTATCAAGCATAGCAACCTGAAGACCCATGCTCTCAAGTCCGCTCGCCACATTACTAACACGTTGCAAGAGCTTGTCCCGACGGTCAGAAAATTGCTTAGCATTTAGCTTAATAATGCTCGCCGGTGATAGCGCGCCCTGCAAGCGCTGCATAAAGCTCTGACCAGTACCCGTCTCAGAAGGATCAAGCGGCACAACAGCGAAAAAACGTTTCTGCATGATTTCACCAAGCTCCACAAGCTCTTGCACAAACGACATGTAATCACGAATCTGCGCCTTCAAAAGCTCATTTGAAATAGTTTCCTCCTGTTGCTTAAGTTTATTGATGTAATTATCAACATTCATCTTACGAGACTGAATAACCACCTGAAACGGATGATCAAGCGAGTTCAAAAACTGCATATACCCCTGAATAGTTGCCTGCTGCTCATCCTCGCTCTTCAAGGCAAAGTTGATGCTCGAAACCATCAAAACCGCTCGGAGTGTGCCATCTTTCATAACAACCACATCCTCACGAATCTCCGCAATATCAAGATACCGCTGCGTTGATGGCCCGGCTTTTGGCTTTGCTAACTTATTCTTTGTTGGGGCAGGCATAAGGCTATAGCTGATCTTCACCAGAATAAACGCCACCCGTATTCACAATAAGCGCTAATTCCGACAAACGAGAGCGCTCAAGTGGCCGCTTGCTTGACGGTGGCGCAGGCGGAGGGGTGGTATCTTTCTTCATAAAATGACGAATGTCTTCATCCGTCAAAGATTTATCCCAAACACGCACACCAGGTCGACGTATCGTTTGAATAATGCTCAAAACAACGTAGTGAAACGGCTGGCCATTTACTTTGGCAAAAGCAAAAGTAACTCCAGCTGCTAAAATCGGAATACCAAGCGCAAGGAGCACGATAAGATTGAGAAAGATGCGGTATAAAATGAATTCGATCAAAATAACCGCCATCATGATCACGAACTGACGAAGCGTAATAGGACCGAAGATCTTCGGCTCGATATCAAGAAACTGCGGTACAACGAATTGATTACGTGCCATACACCTATTTTACCACGAACAAACGGGCTAAAAACGCATCTCACGATTTAATTCGGTGAGCGCCTTCACTTCAGCAGGGCTCAAACTCTCAGCTCCCTGCGCCCTGCGAGTTGTTGCGACTTCCGCTAAAGAAACACTGCGCTGGAGTGATTCTTCAGTCATGCGAACATACAGCTGATTAACCGGACTCATGCGCCAAGCCTTCACGCCACGCACACGCTCCTCATACCCTTGCGCTTCAAGCGTGGTCAAAAGGTCGCGCACCTTGCGAGTAGCCTCCTGCGGCTCAGAAGACAACCGACGAAACTCAGCAATCGTCATGGAGCCGAGCTGCTCAACCGGACCCATAAGTTTGCCGCCTCGAACAACGTCAGACATTTTCCGATTCTGGGACGGTGGAACGCTCCCAACGGTCAATTGCACCTGCGCCTTTTCTGGCTTATTTGTTACCGGAGAAACATTCTTCATGGCCTTGTCAGCCATCTCTACCAAATCATCATCACTTGTTCGAGCTGCACTCACTCGAGAGCCCGGCATCACCGGAGCCACCGACTCTTTCGGCGTTGATTTCGTAATAGTGCTAAATCGAGCATCCAAAATCGCGCGCTCGGCAATCTCTTCAGGCGAAGCGCTCTCATCAGCGTACTCAGGATTACTAGCCGCCGGCCCCGCAAGCTTGTGATACTCATCCTGACCCGCTTTTACAGCCTCAAGAAGTGCAACCAAATTCGGTCCGGTAACCTTGAGATCATTCTCAAACACGTCACGCACTTGATACAAATCACGAATACCACGGATGGCGCTGCGTGCCGTTTCCATAAATGTCTTCTTGGAAGCACCCACGCCCTCAAGAATCGGCGCTGCCTGCATAGCCGCTAGATCAGTCGCCTTGGCAAGCGATTCGCTCACCCGCTTACCCTCCTCACGCTTAAGCTCCTTAGCTCGGCGTGCCGCATCTTTGAGTTCTTCATCAGTTGGTCCACGCTCTAATTTAAGCTGACGAATTGCCTCCTTAACAACGCCACCATTTACAACCGGAATATCGGTAACAAGCTCATGCGATTCAGAAACCATCGGGAGCAGATCATCCTTATCGGCCACCTTGGCCTTTTCTTCAGCAACTGCAGAACCTGTAGCTGCCGCATACGCCCGATCATCAACAAGCTCAAGCTCATGAATATCTTCCTCAACGATCTTCGCAAGCTCATCACCACGCTCCTTAACAAGACCTAAGCCACCAACATTAATAGACCGACCAAGAAATGTTCTAAACGACGAAGCGTTCTTCTCATCCTGTGACCGCTGTTCGAGTAAAAATGCTAAACGCTTAACAAGAACATCAGTAAAATTAAGCGCCATGCGCTCATTGATACGTTTTGCCCAAGCAACCGGCGAAATCTTTTCCTTTTGTACCCGTAGCTCTGGATAATCTGCAACCTTACCACCCCAGGCTACAAGTTGCTCAGAAATGCCTGTCAAAAAACGCTCAAGTGGTAACAAACGATAACCCAAAAGGTCACGAGCAATCTCTTGCGCTACCTCAGGGGTAACCGCAAATGCCTGCACCACTAAAGGCGGCATCTGATCAACCGTAATAACGCCATCAATAACCGCATCGGTTAAATCGAGTAGCTCATTAGTACGATCAGACTTCAAACCATGTCGCTCGGCGACACTTTCAATCTGCGCATACGACTCCCCGCTCACCAGAAAGTCGCGGGGATTTTTGTGCATGAGTAACCGCGCTAGGCTCATATTCCTCCGTATTTAGCCTCGCTAACTAATGTAACGACTAGCTGCACTATGCTGCTTTTCAAGATCAGTAACGCGCTTAATTTCCGCCTGATCACCCGCGGCAGTAACCTTTGCCTTTTCGGCAGCGATCGCGGTACCAAGATCCTTCATAGCCAAACGAATCTGTTCCTGCTCTTGGCCAACAGCATCACGGAAACGTGTAGCAATGCTATTAAGTGAATCCTTCTTAATCGCCGAGACAACGGCCGCGGTAGCATCGTTAGCGCCGCCTGCATTAATCGCCGCACTCAAATGACGAGCATTAACCGGATCTCGCTCAATAAGCTGCGCTACGCGAGGACGAGCCTCAGATGAGAAGCTAACCGCTGGAGAAGAAGGCGTTGGCATCTGTACACCCTTAATAACATCCTCAAGACGCTCACCTGCAGCGAGAAGACTCTCTTCAGCCTGAGTAGCCTGACTAACGGTAAACGTCGCATCTTTACGGAAATCCTCAACGGCTTCAGCTAGACGCGTACGAGCAGAGGCGTCCTGAATACTCTGCAAAACAGCCGGTGAAGATAGAAGTACCGCCGCCGCCATATTGCGACTCTCTGGACGCGTACTATCAACATCATTACCGCTAAGAGCATTAACATTGATCGAACCATTCTTAATGCCCTCACGAATCTTCTCAGGGCGCTGACGCTTAGCACGCTCATTGAAAGCCTGCTGTTCAGGAGCCTTCAGTGCCGCAATAACAGTCGCATCAACCTTTGGAGAGACGAGCATTGCACCAACGACGTTATCACCATTAGCTCCGCTCATTTCCGAGGCCTTAATCTCAGTCGGCTTTATACGGCCGCTAGCAATAGCCTGTGACAAACGAGCTTCGTCATCACTCTGAGCGCTCGGCTTAATACGAGCCGTATACTTACCATCCCGAACACGATCCATGTAGGTAACGTTATCCTTAACATTGCGATCCTGCTCTTGTGAAAGAATCTTCTGAACGGTGGCGTTATTAACCGCGTCATCAGACATCTTGCTCGCGGTAAAGTCGGTAGATTTAACAAACTTCTCCATGTCCTTCTCCTCAAGAAGGTGCAAATTCTTACTCTTAAGATCATTAAGCTTCGCCTTACCAGCGTCATCGAGGAGGTCGTTCTTACGAGAGCCGCCGTTAGCCTCAAGGTCGGCAATGCTCTTCTTGATAAACTCATCAGTCTGCCCTTTGGCCTTCTTTTCAGCATCCTCTTTAGAAAGACCCTCGGAACGCATGAGCTGAGTGGTAAGCAGATCTTGCGCCTTCTTTTGCTGAGCAGGGTTAAACATGAAGTCTGTCATGCGGCCATCATGCTTACGATTACCACCCGCCGTAACTGGATTCTTGCCAGCCTCAACATCCTTCATCATCTGAACAGCATTAAATGCATACTGATCAGCGGATTCAGTCTTAATCTGATCCTTAACACCCTTCAATTCCTCAGATTGTCGAGCACCGGCACGATTCTGCAATGATCCGCCAAGTGTTGCTAAACCTCCAGCAGCAGCACCAAGGATCGGAACCCCTTGAACAACTCGCGCCGTACCAAGAGATGCTGAACCGCCTAACTTCATAGCATCGGTAGACAAACGTCCTGAACCAGCAGTCAAGCCAAGACGCTGACCGACACCGGTGCCAGCGGCAAAGCCTCTCGCTGCGCCACCTCCTCTATCAACCGCATATCCAGCAGCACGACCAGGCAAAGTGACAGCCGCGCCAACAATCTTCTTACCAACGCCTTCATTAATAACCGTACCCGCAACGCCACCAAGTGACTGCGCAGAGCTAGCAGCCTGCTGCATACCCACAACAAGTAGGGCAAGAGCAAGAAGCAGTGAAAAAATATTGTCAGTTTCTAAATTCTCTAGTGACGTAAGTCCGTAGCTCTTTTCTTCAACATCAGTATTAAAACCACCGCTAGCAGCCACGTTACCACTTGATGCCGCCGCTAAAGACAACCATAGGAAGAACGCAAGAAGCGGACCGAGGGTTAAAGCGGCCGTAAACTTACTCCACCACTGGCCACCAACTCCACCCGCAAAGCTAAGTACGCCCTTCATGCTATTCATGAAAAATGCGAGCGGCGACATGATAACAAGAATCCAAAGCACAATAATGCGCCACAAGAAGGCTAACGTGAGCATGAGAAGTACGGCAACAATTGCGCCATACAACGCAAGCTGCAGATATGAAGAAGCTAAAACGTTAGCAGAAGCAAAAACCGACTGGCCATTACCACCAAGCTCTTCCACTTTTTCAATAGAAACAAGACCGTAATTCTGCAAACCAAGCATCTGAGCAAAATTACCAGCGGCAATATCAATCAGCGCATTCACGAACGTGAACATGACAATCTGACTAAAGTCGATAAGAAGACCGCAGATAGTACGACTAAAGTTAACAAGAACAACCGCTAAAAATAGACGCGGCAAGCTCTGCTGCCAGCTACTCTTATCAAGACCAAGAATGGTACGAATCGCAATAAACAAAAGGATGAGAACAACAAACATGTTCACCACATCTCGCACAAGCGACCAACCAAGACCGATCACCGAACTACTTGAAAAGCCGTTATATCCGAGAATATAAACGGTGAGAATATCAATAATGATGAGTACAAATGAACCAAGCGCACCAGTAATAAACTGAATTGCTTGCGCAATAAGCAAGATGAAGTTAGCCGTAGCTGCTTCAGTAAGCGTACTCACGCTTTGAGCAAAGGCGCCCTGCGGAGCAAGAACAAATAATCCAAGAAAGAAAGTGAGGAAAACGACAAAAAATCCGGACGATGCCCGAGGCTTTGCGAGCGAAAACAGACGTCGCAAGCGAGGCGACAAAATACTCCACATATCTTCCTCAAGTATAACACGATAAGAAACTGCCCGCTCCACAGTTATGGAGCGGGCAAACGGTCAATCGAGCCGCACATACAAGTCGCAGCCATCACTGTACGGCGCGTCCCAAGCGATGGGCGTATACCCCGCGCCCTGGAACGTCACCCTCGCCTCCCCCTGCAAGATACCGGGCGGAAACGGGGCATGACACGACCAACTCTCGCTTGCTCCGTCGATAAACGCCACACTGAAGTGAAACGCATCACCGTAGCAAGCATCAAACTCGTACTCGAGGATGTCATCATTGATCTCGTAATCAAGAACATCCACCCACCGCGTCGACTGACCAAAAAGACGATGGTCACCCGACAAAACGAGCTCGTCAACAACGCCCCACGGCGACCGAAATGTCAGTTCCGCTCGTCCGCACAGCATCGTTTCTTCCTCAGTATCGACCGGCGAGCTCTCCTGCCACTGCGGCAAGTCGTAGCATTCACGCAAGTCATCGCGGCGCAGACAGTAGGAACCGGTGGCGCACGACCCGTAATCAATGACCCCAGAACGCATCTCTTCCTCGGAAAGCTCAAAGACCATTCGGTCCTCAAACCCCAAGGCAAGAAGGGTATCCCAGGACTCAATCGGAAGCCCAACCCCGTTCTGCGCCACGTACACATCACTTTCAGAAACGCCGGAGACAAGCGTTCCGTCTCGAAACGTCGCCGTCCCAACGTGCGGAGCCGGGATAATGGCAACATACGGCACGTCATCAACACTCGTGGCGTGAATGCCGTAGCTTGCAAGCACCATCGCCCAACCATCTCCATTCACGAGGTACGCCGCATCATCAGCGGTGCCGACCTCGTTAACAACGAGCCAGATGCCTTGATCGTTACGAGCCGCATACACTCGACCACCTTCCGCGATCGCGTCACCAGGGTCATAGCATTCAAGCTCTTCTTCACTCGCAAGCGCGAGCTCACGAAAGCTATATCCCCTATCAAAGAAAGCAGCCTCGTTCACAAACGGACGCAGGTCGCCATCTTCAACAAGGTACACCGTGTTCTCCCGAGGACTCTTAAGAAGCGTCCCAGATGGGTGCCCCCGCACAAGCGCAAGATCGCTCTCATAGTAGTATCCGCCCATAAGCGAGCAGATCATGTCGATCGCCTGCGTCTCCTTGACCCCGCCACCGTGCCGGTGACGAAACGCGAGCCCATCAATCGACTGTCCGTAGGTCGCCGGCTCGGCCGCTTCCCCACGATGTCGACCAATGTGCACATGATCCCCGCTACTGTGACCGGTCGACCCCTCAAAACCGAGAAGTTGACCCGAGGCCACCTCACTGCCGGAATCTACGAACACCTCCTTCAAGTGCCCGAGCACGATGTACGTGCCGTCGTGAAGATCGATGTTCGCATGCACCCCAAACCCCGCATCCCCAGAGTCATGCACATACACCTGTCCGCTGACGGGTGCATACACGTACTCATCAGAGCTGTTCGGCGTATCAAAGTCGATGTCGTAACGCGTACTCGCCGCGTCGTGCGAGTACTCACCAAAAGCGCCCTGCGTGCAAAGTGCGTCGTACCCCGGCGAAAACGGCAGGTCGATCGTGACAAGATCACGACCACCACCCGTAAACCAGGCCTTACACCCCGAAAGCATGATGAGCATGCACACCAGGATGTACCGCATGAACTGCGTGTACATGAACCCTCCCTATAGGCGACCCTATGTCGCCCCGCAACCGTGGGAGTACAAACAACGGTCACGGAACGTCACAGAGGAACTGACGGGAGAGCATCCACTCCCCAGGGGATACCCTCGCCACGTCAGTTATCTATATGCTCCTCGGCCAAGGAGCTCCGCTACTAGCCCCTCTATTTGACCATAAATCCAAAAGGAATCGAGCCCCGACCCTTATATATGAACAAGAAAATCCTCATTCCTGAATACAAAAAAGATAGCTGTGTAGACCCAAAATCAACACAAGTCACATATAAAGCTAAGATTAGCAAAGATATTGTATTAATAGCGCAACAAAAACAGCTCAAGCGTCAGACAAAGCTGTGCGCATTATGTGTATAACTCAATATTTTACCCCCATATACAAAATATTCATCAACTAAGCCTACCCCCTACTAACTACTGACTATTCCCTTAAATTTTTCCACACCAGATTGACAAAATCACTTTTTTCTGCTAATGTTCGTGGTACAAACCGTCCCCACAAGGGGCGGAAGCACATTGTCAGTGCCAGTTAGATTACGTGTTCAGTTCCAAACCTGTTACGAGGTGCGATCGATCGCAACCACTGGAGGAACCATGTTCCGCAACGTCATCTGGGCCCTCGCGGCCCTGTCTCTGATGGGCTGCCCGAGCGGCAACCCCCACACCGACGACACCGACACCGGCTCGGACACCGACACCGACGATCCGAGCCAGATGGCCCGCCTCACGGTGAATGTGACCCTGCTCGGTGAACCCGAGCCCTGCTTCGTCCGTCTCGACGGCGAACAGATCGGACCGTCGGGTGGCGACGGGATCGAAGTGCCCGCCGACAGCTACACGCTGACGGTCGGCAGCGACGAGATGACGACGGACAACCTCCCCATCCACCGGGACGCCGAGAACGCCCCCTGGGTCGCGGTCCCCATCGACATCACCCTCGTGGCGAACGGCAGCAAGACCGAGTCCGTGGCGCTCAACCGCTACTTCTCGGCGCCGTTCAACTGCATCGAGGAGGAGTACGAGTACGATCCGGACAACGAAGCCGGGGACTACAAGGGCGATCACCAGGGCACCTCCTACTACGACGAGTTCATGCTCAGCGTGGAAGGCGGCAACCTCGCGGTCACCCCTCCGCAGTTCTCCGTCGGTGGCGACCTGCGCATCAATGGCTCCAGCTTCACCTGGGACGACGAATGGTGTAGCAGCCTCGAATGCTTCATGACGAATCACGACGACTCCGGACGGGTCTGGGTAGCCGACAACGGCGACACCACCTTCCGCGGCGTGTTCGTCATCCCCCTGACCGGGAAGGTCAAGGACGTCACCTGCGAGGAAGAGTAATCGGCACTCTTCCCGCCCCGCCCCCATCCACTTCACCGTGGCTCTGGGGGCTTTTTGCATCCAATAAAGCAAGAATGAAGTGTAGCGCATCAACCATCACAACAGTCGAAATCTCATCATCCCCTCCCCGAACGTAACCCATGATTCATACAAAAATCCCACCTCAATGCAGAAGTGGGATTTTTACTCTACTCACGCGAAACCGTAATCACGCCATCGTAATACACCCAAGGAGAAATGATCCCATCGTAGTCTGAATATTCATCGTAAGAACATTCAGCGGTAGAATCCGAAGGACTTAATAAGCTATTTCCACCACCATCAAAACATCCCTCTCGCCCATCGAGACCTGGATCGCAACTACCCGTACACCATCCCCAGTTATCACGCACGTGAACTCGAGGCTGGAAGGTACACTGCGCATCAAGACCAGGATTTGTCACACATGGGCTAGCGTCCAAGATACCGTCACCGTCATCATCTGAACAAACCGGCGCAGTCTGAATGATGTCAGACGTACAGGTATAGATGTGATTGTACGATAGATAGTTTGGATCACAGCTCTCATCAGTGAGGCCCCATTCGCTAGCAAGGTCACAGCGGCTAACGGTTGTATTGTTCTGCAAACCACGGTGGTTCTTGTAGAAGTTGTCATCGGCATCCGAACCGCTTTCAATGCCATCACCCCAATCAATGATAATACGACGAAGTGGCAATTGATTCTTATCTGCTGCCGCATAGAACTTCAGGTTGGCGCGGTAGAACTTGATAGCCGAGATATTTCCGCCATCCTGGGTATTGATGGTAAAGGCATTCTCTTGATTCTCAGCACACTCCGTACCAGAACAGTTGTTCATGTCGAGTGACCAGATCTTGGGAGGAACACCTGAAGTACCACGAATGTCCCAGTCGAGCCCAACATCTGAAGGCTCCTCAACACCATCCTCATAGGAACCAAGCGCCTCACCTCCAATGTCGCTTACGGTGAAGTTCGTATCACCGATAACCCAGCTAATTAATCCGGCCGGCTTAGCAAAAAGCTGCTGCAAACGACCAATGATATCAGATGCATCTTCCGAGGTAGCCACATCTTCAGAGAATGAACCGAGTGAGTCCCAGGCAAGGAATGGCTTAGCCTGCGAAGACCCTGCACTGGCGAAAGCTGGCTCAAAATCACCACCCCAGAACGAACAATCTTCTGGGTTGTCAGCATCAGGTACTGGCAACAGGGCTCTCGTTTGAGGTGTGGAATTTGGATTTGCACATGCTGGAATGACAGCCGGTGTTGGATCTTCCAGATCATTGAATCCACTATTTAAGGTCGGGACAGTAATAGTGCCAGCCCACGGAGTATTAATCGTTGCATACTCGTAAACATAGTCGCCAACGGTAATTTGCGATAACGAAGTGCTTTCAGGGTTCAAGACCCGATCTGTCCAAGCATAATTCTGCACATCCGCAACATCAGCCGAGCTACCGAGAATTAAATTCTCACAGGCAGGGTATGTTTCCCAATCCGGTCGCTGCACCGAAGATATATGGAAATCATCACCATTAGGATCAAAGCCCTCATTAGAGCCACCATCAGCTAAATCTATAGCCATCGGCCAGGCAAAGAACCCGAGTTCATCCTCAACTACAGAAGAGCCGTAATACGTACAATCTAGATAATTATCCATCAAGATTTGAGCATTATCGTAACCAGCTTCATCTGAAGCAGAAAGGAAGAAATACTCAGTGCGTTCCTCAAAAAGACCATTACCAGACGTGACGGAAAAACCAAGATCTTCTTCAGACGGCGTTTCACAAGCGTCCCCATTAGCATGAAACGAATTGTACGGAACACAAACGTAAGGACAAGCATTAACGGCATCCGTACAAGCTTCAGCGAATGAATTTGTATCCGTACCACCGTTATTCTTAGCTCGTCCACCCACTGCCCAGAATCCCTCAGGGCATGAAATAGTATGACGACAGTCATCCGATCTCTCAGTATTGATGCTTGCAGGCCTACTCGGAGCATTTAACGGATCTTCGCCGAGACTTTCAGCACACGCCGTATAGGAATCAATATTGGCATAACCCCGAATCTCACCACAGTAGTTCAAATCACTAGCAACACCAGCGGTGGTGTACTTAGCAAACAAGTTCGTCTGACCAGCTAGCTGATCAACCGGTAGCCAAGTAACACAAGCCTGCTCATCACGATCACCATTTATATTGATTGCGCTATCACGCTCCAAACAGTAACCAGTGATGCCGTACAAATCATCAGCCCGAACAACTGGCTGACAAACGCCACCGCCTGTCTCACAATCACCTTCAGAAATAGCGCTCGAATCCGTAGAGCCAAATGAACAGTAAACGTTATCAAACTCACCACCGGAACAAAGACCGATATTTGAGTCAGGGAAACGAGACTCAGTTGAGTAATAACGACTATCCCCTCCCTGCTGTCCATAACTGACCTTAGTGTAGGAACACAGACATTCCTCACCAGGCGCACACGTATTCACCTGATCAAAACCAGCACGCGTGCTGTACACCGTAGCATCAAGGGTTTCGTTATCAATCTCCTCAATAGTGTTCTTAGCCTCTGGATCGTACCAACGCTCAACAACATCAGTAGAGAATGGACTTGTCTTCTCAGGATAGAGTCGGCACTCAGCAGCCTCAGCAGTTGCGGTATCAAAGGTATTACCATCTGGAGTCAACAAACAACGCTCGTTCAAACAAGTTCCAACCTTGAGCTGAATATCTTCAATGAATGATTCGCCAGAACCACAGGAGAGTGTTGGATTGCTTGGTACAAAACTTTCAACCGTCACCGTAGCGCCCGGAGTAGCACATGAACCAGCTAAACAGATATCACCCTCGTCACAATCAGCATCAGCGGCACAGAAGTCTGCGGTATCAATGTCGTAACAACCTCCAACAACGCACGTATCCCCTGATCCACAGGATGCAGAAGAAGAACAAGCAGCGCCGCTCGTCTCACACACACCAACGCTACAGCTTTCACCAAAGTAGAAACCGTCATTCTCTTCACAGCTACCGGCATCAAGCGCTAAACGATAGTCCGGCTTAATGCCTTCAGGAGCACAGTGATTATTCGATGACCCTGCGAATGTTCCAGTGATACCACAATCCGAATCAACTATACACGTGTCACCCTGATTATCATTAAAGACCGTTTGCGTAATATCACCATTAGCAAGCGCTGCTCGCAAATCACACGTCAAAGGCTCTGGGGCAATATTCGCCTGGGTAAGCGCCTGTACTGGGTACAGGTCAGGAATCGCCATACCAGAATATTCATCGCCGTACCAAGAAACATCACGAGAGGTGTAGCGCTCTACATCAAGAACGATTTCTGGATCTTCAAAGTTCCAATCATCACAGAATGAAGCGTCACCAAGTGCCGTGTAACCACTACACAATTCAACATCAGAACACACCGTCTTGAATGTTGCGGAGTTCTCATCCCAAACGGTTTCGTAGTTTGCACAAGTTAACCACTCAGAACACTGACGATCACGGTTCACCTTCAAAAGCGTATTTGTATCGTTTTCAAGGCGATCAACCGGAGCATTCTGAACTCCAAGAGCCGGCGGCGTAACTCGAATCTCAGTCGTACAATCGTACGCCTTAATCATTTCACCTGTTTCACTCTCAAGTGGTGAACAGTCACTCACCGAGTAACAAGACGTACCAAGAATCGCTACATCAGAAGCCTCGGTATAAAGACCGCTATTACCAGCAGATGTTTCCTGGCTCATCTTCGCAACACGTCCAACGCCATCGGTAATATCAAGCACCTGACCTCGGTCGTACACACAGCGCTGAGCACAAAGGTCGATCGTTTCCCCACCAACTGTTACCACCTGGGTATTAGAAGCATCACAGTTAATTGGATCAACAAGGGAGTACGGCGCCTGACCAAAGATGACATCCGCATTCTTGCTTGCCGCCTCGGTGGCAGAAGCGTTGTACAAACGTGAAGACGTACCAGTGTCTAAGAACAAGGCACAGCCCTCCTTCAAAGAGGCTTGACCATCGCAACGCTGGCTCGCTGGCAACACGTTCTCATCAAGATTGTCGTTATTCAAGAAAACGTAACTCTCACCATCAGCGTCTGAATACACCTCGTCAGAATCAACATCTAATGGATCAAAGTACTCTGTACAGGTGCTGTACTCAGGCTCACACATACCTGCCCAGCCACCAAACTGAGCATCACCATTGCGCCACAAACCGGACAATTCCCCGCCTACTAAGTAAGAGGGATCCTGGGTGTTACATGTATCAGCCGCGCCACCCGTACAATCCGCGGTTGAAGAACAGGCATTGCCGCCAATAGTACATGTGCCGTAACAGAATGAATCAGAACCTTCACGGAACCAACCATCATACGAACTACCAAGAATAGTGACGTCCGTACGGTACTCACAACGCTGACCTAATGGATTTTTGAAATAATACGTGGTATTCGCGTCATCAGACCAAGCCTCACAGAAAAGCTCATCCTGTTCACAAAGAACCTCATCAAATGTATCAGGATCAATCGTGCGATAAACGCTGGCAGCTCCAAGTGTGCTGTTGCGATCCTGAGAGAAAGTCGGAAGACCGATCTCGGTACAACCAGCAGCACCCGTTGCGCAAGTAACGTCATCCGTTACTACCAGGAAGGCGTCCGTATCAGCCAAAGCTACCTGAGTAGAAGAAGCAAAGGTCAGATGCGCTGTTGATCCCGTGCTAAGAAGCGAAGTGGATGTATAACCATCGTAATCAAAGGTACAGAAACTAGTACCAACACCGATCGTACACAAGTACTGACTAGTGGTGTCATAAACTGCACCATTTGATTCGTAGTAACAGGAAGTAGCGGAGGTAGCCGGCAAACCATTTAACGTATTACAACGCAAATTGTGTACCGAAGCATACGGATCCTCGCTCTCCTGCGTCATGAAAAACGCATCACAACCAACAACGTCATCGGAACAGAGCTTACTAAACGACTTCAAGTAAACCGTTTCATCCTCATGCGTGGAATACTCCTGACAACCCAAGTAATACTGCGAGCTAGCAGCGCCCGTTGGCGACTGATCACAAATTGCTGGCGTTGACCAAGAGCCACGAATCAAAGCGAGATTGTCCTCACCCTCACGAACAGTAAGGTTGTCGATATATGCGGTAGCACTTGGGTCAAAGACAAGAGCCGTACCGGTACCAAAGGCTGCAAAGTCAGCGGCATTAAGGTTAGCGGTATCCATCGGGCCAGCGCTAATCTCAGTCCAACCATCTGTGAGCGTAAATGTTCCAAGATCAATATCAATAGCTGTTGAACCATTTGCTGGCGACAGATCAAAACCAACGCGCACGGTACCCGTACCCTTTGCTAAGAAGCTAATGGTATACGTCTTACCGGAGAACAGTTCATCACTAATCGTTCCACAATAGGTCTCGCCCTCAGAAACCACACAAGATCCACCCAAAGGAGATGCCACGGAAGAACATCCGCCATCAGTCGTACAGGTAGAACCGGTGGAATACGTGTGGGTACGAACAACGTCAGTGAAAACCATGCTCTGACCACCGGTAGCAAGCGATTCGCTACTCAAACTTGCAAATGAAGCGGAAGATGCCTCAAAGGCACTCACCGTTCCGTCTTCAAAATTCTCACTAAAGGCGACACGCGAGTTGCGACCACGACCACCCGTATAAGAACGACAACCGTTATCATTATCAGAACACTCATCACTCTCCTCTGCTAGCCCAAGGTATCGGCAAGTACCAAGTACCGAATCAAAGTAACCGCCAGACGACTCACAAGAAAGTTCACGCTGTGCGCTTGTAGCTCCTGCAATATCCGTCTTGCGATAAGCCTGACAAGCTACATCAACAGAGACGGTTTTGCTCCACAATCGATAATGAATACCTCCAGCAGCATCATAAAACTCACGGCAATCTGGATTGGTGTAAATATCAGCGTTCTCGTCACACGCTGAAGTATCCCAGTCGTAAATACCGTTACCATCTAAATCGATCGCATCAGAACAGGTCACCCCGTCATCCGTAGCATTCCAGTTAGAACACGGCGCTGCTCCCGGATCTGTATCAGTGCCACCACTAGCGCCATAAGAGTAATCTGCGCCACTCAAGCCAGATTCAAGCAAATTCCACTCACGCAATTGGTAACCAGAGGAGTCTGAGCCCTCCCAGGTATAGAAAACCGCTCCCTGATCGCCACCAATATTTGCCGCTGCTTGCTCTGGAGTAACGCAAGATCGAAGGTAAGTGTAATACTCCAACTCTTCAGTCGCAAGATTGGTAAACTCAGAACAGCCAACAGCATCTTCTGAACAGGTTTCAGCGGTTGTTGGAATGAAATAAAGCGGGAACTCCCCATCCGGTTCGTAACGAGTTGGTTCTTGCTTATACGTATCGTAACCAGAACAAATAGACGGACAAGAATCAAGCTCATTGGCAACGCCCGTGATCGTTGGATTGCCATTTGTTGGGCTATACGCCGTACAGCCAACATCATTCTCAGAACAAACTTGCGCATACGCTACACACGCCTCAGGATCAGTTGCTGCGCCAGTACAACCTAAATAACTCGGAGCAACCTTGGCAACAACCGTATCAAGTGACGCGCTGCTGTAACCAACGGCAAACGTCGAGGCATCTTCACCCTGCTCAACCTGCACGTCATCAATATAGAGATCACCGATAAACTGAATCTCAGCCGTTAAACGATCCGCAGGATCAGCAAGGACTGGTGCGGTAAAGGTACAAGAAAACCGTTCATAACCAGTTGAGGTCGGAGAGCCACCAAAGCTGACCGTTTCATCACCTCCACTTGCGTCATTATCAGCAAAAGAACAATTAGCGCCAGCGCTTGTTCCAGCTAGATCAATAGTAGATCCGGAATCAGAGGTAAAAACAATCGACATCTTAGCTGAAGCACTACCAGTGCTCACTTTTTGACGAGCATAGAAGGATGCTGAGTAGAACGTGCCCTGAGAAAAGGTAACGCCCGGCTGATAAACAGAACCGGTCGCCGGATTAACGCCAGCCAAGCCGGAACGAGCAAAGACACCCGTCGTATCAGTAACAACCGCCGCGGAAGAAACCATCCAACCATCCGCAACGTCATCATTATTTGCATCATCCTCTAAACCTGGATTCTTCAAGATATTCAGGCGTAAATCTGAAGAACGACGTACTAGTTCTCGGCAACCGCCATCTTCTTCATCACACTCCTCAGCAGCAGATGTAAGGTAGATGCGATCGTCATAAACCTCAGTTGTACTCTCGGTTACCGCTAAATTAGTAACGGCTGGCCAGGCAAAAGACCCATCTCCTTGAACAACTTTTTGCGTGTCATACCACAAACAACCGGCATTACCTTCAGTACAAGGACCAGGATCAACGGAGTTACGAAGTAAAGAAATATCTTCACCCTGAGAATCTTCAAGTGTTAAACACGATGCGTACTGTTCAGGGCAGGAATCGCCACGGAAACTCCAGGCATTCTCTTCTCGGACACAATAACCAAAGCCACCGATACAATTACCGTTCTCATCCTCATAAATACAACTCGGCATGTCGACACACTCCTCAGAACGAGCATTCGTGCCACTAACCGCCAAAAGCTGACCGTTACCCTGCATGCGACACTGTGTTTCTGGATATTTCAAAACCCAAGACGGATCAATGAGCTTACACCATGGGTGGTTAGCATCACGCTCCCCTGCTGTATTACAGTCGTCAAAACCATTAACTACCTGTTGAAGAGTTGGCGCAGTGCCGCTTGTAGCACTCTCAGCAGCCAATTCCCAACCAATAGGAAGCACACGAGCCTTGCGAAGTTTTACAAGGTTAGTATGACAATAACCGTAGGTATAACAATACGGATCTTGGTTACGAGCCACATCCTGTGAGCCAATAAGCGGGAATGATCCACGCAAAAGACCCTCTTCAATCGCCTCCTCAACAGTAATCGGCACCCCAGACGCCGCGCGTGCAACAGCGGACAAAAATGACGCATCCATGACACAGTTATACAAACCGCGATTCGTTGCCGATGGACAGGCAGCAAACTCAGAAAGAATGCTAAAGTTATCAATCTGCGTAGGAGCAGCTGCTAAAAACGAGCGGTAGGAAGCACGCGCTCCGTCAGCGTTCGATGAATTGATGGAAGCAATATCACCAAATGGATCAGGGATATCCATGTCAAACTTGAAAAGACCCTGATAAATTTTCTGAGTAAGCTCAGAAAGAAGCGTGTTGGTAAAAACGGAAGCCGTATGAATACCAACACCTAAAAGCACATCCTGATCACCAAGTGCACTAATTGCGAAATTCTTCTTAGTTTCACCCGGCTCATTAAGCTTATTGGCAAGGTCGTCAGCTAAGATATTTGCCGGAGTCTCAACGTTACCCGTAATGACGTTCGTAAGATCCTTAAAACCGTTATTCTTAATATGAGCAACCGTCTCGATCTTTGCCTTCTCCAAAGCGTCAGCAATGGCATCATGCTGAATAGTGACACCAACCTGAAACTCGTTAACAGTTGGATCATACGCATTTGCCAACTGTGTCAAAATCGTACGATTCTTCAAAAGATTTCCCTCTTCACTTGAAACGTCAGCAATAAAGCTATCCCAATTTTCAACAATCTCGTTAAATTCACACTGTGGCTCAGGGCGATCAAAAACACCCTGAATACCAAACATGATGGAAAGTCCAACGTTAAAACGAGGTGCACACAAATTAAAATCCCCAAGAACGCCACCAAAGCCAGAACTTGCCGCTAACTCTGCCTGAAGTGAACCTACAGCCTCGCCAGCAACAGCCTGAGCATAATCAGTCCAGTAGTTTCCACCATCTCGACCATCAAAAAGCGGCTCATCCGCAGGACCACCCGCAGCAATAAAAACTGCGGCGTCGTATGCCAAACGATCAAGCGCAAAAGTAACCGTGTTCATCAAAATCTGAGCAATCGCAATCGATCGAACCTGTTTAGCCGTTAGTTCCGCAGTCTCAATAGCATCCTCCAAAGCACGAGGAGCATCAGTCAAGGTATTAGCTCCTACAACAAGCTGAGCAGAAGCAATAGTTGGCAGGAAAAAGCTCGTAAAGAGCGCCAATCCTATACTTGCTCGTAAAAATCGATTGATAACACCCATACAAGCTCAATTATTGAGACGCTTCAGCATTCTGCGCCTGAGTTAGCGCAGTTTGGTATAACTCTAAAATCTGTCCATCGGTTAGCTGCCCAACTTCAGCCTCACTCACCCCGAGCGCTACCAATAACTCTCGTATATCGGCAACGGTTAGAGTGGAAAGATCAACGTCTGCTGCAGTGTCAGTAGTAACAACGCCTTCCGCTGTAAGAGCGGCTTCTAACCCCTCAGGCTCAACCGGAACCGGCACATCATCCAAGAACGTACCTGATGCATTGGTTGGCAAAACGGCATCAGCATCTTCAACAAGATCATCAGCTACGCACACCTCACCCGGAGAACAAAGCGGATCATCCCCTGCCAAGATCTCTGTACCATCAGCAATGCCATCGCCATCTGTATCTTGAAGATATGCGGAGGTCTTGAATACAAAACGTTCATCGTAATCACTTACACCATCCTCATCTGTATCAGCGGCGCGCAACTGCGCCATCTCTGCTGACTCTTCTTCGTCAGAAGTTTGAAAACGCGGACCGGTATACGTAACAACAAATGGCACAGCAGCGTGCTTCCACAAGTAAAAACCACCTAAAACAAGGCCACCAAGCGCACAAATAAAAACAAAACCGATACCGACTCTCTGTTCAGAGGTCAGCGGCGGTTTGCGTGCCGGAAGAATAATCCGCCCTTCATCCATACTTCAGGAAAAGTATATCACGGATGATGGGTAATTTTGGTGTGCAAAACTTACAACGAGGTGTTCAAAACTGCGGCAAGCTGTATCCAAGTAGCAACCGGAATATCCTCAGCGCGCACCGATGCTGATAACTGAACTGCGGAAAGCGCCGCTTCAACTGCAGCCGCCTCAAAACCTGCATGAGTAAAATTATTACGAACCTGTTTACGCGGATGAGCAAAGCCAACGCGTACAAGCTTCATAACCGCCTCGCGATCAACGCCAGCTGGCGCAGCCTTAGGAACAAAGCGCAAAACAATCGAATCAACCTTCGGAGGCGGCGCAAACGAACCAGGCTTCACATTCACAACACGTGAAAAATCCCCGTACAGCTGACCTGCAACACTTAAAATACTAAACTTCACCTTGGCAAGAAGCGCCTCCCCCACCTCTTTCTGGAGCATAACAACACCAACCCGCGGCGGACGAGGCAGCGTAAGAATGCGCATTAAAATAGGTGTCCCAACGTTATACGGCAAATTACTAACAAAAACCCAAGAACGCCCGCCTATAAGTTGTTCATAATCCATCGTCGTCGCATCGGCTCGCAAAATCGCTACTTCAGGAAACGCCTTCCGTAAGCTCAAGATAAGATCACTATCCGCCTCAATAAGCGTCAGATCCTTAGCGCCACACTCCTGCATACGCTGCCAAAGCGGTACGGTTAACGCTCCTTGCCCTGGCCCAACCTCAATAACAGCGTCATTGCCCTTGATATCGGCCGCTTCTAAAATCTTCGCAATAACCGATTCATCACGCAAAAAATGCTGTCCGTACGATTTCTTAGCCATATTCTATTCTCCTTACCAAACTCCCAACTTCGAACTTTAATCTTTAATCTCTCTTCCCACCCTCAAATTCCCCCTTATACCAGTCATACATCCTCTTCACTCCATCCTCAAAAGTCATCTCCGGCTTCCAACCAAGAAGCTCACGCGCGCTAGAGGCCTCAAGTGCGCTACGCGTCACTTCACCAGGGCGCTCAGGGGCATACCATACCGGGTGACGACTACCGTGAATGGCAAAAATCGTCTGCAAAAGAACCTCTAAAGAAATCTCACGTTCAGTTCCAATATTCACCGTGCCAGTAACACCACTCTGTGCAGCAAGAAGGAGCGCGTTTACAGCGTCCGCAACATACACGTAGTCACGCGTAGCAGAGCCATCACCAAAAATCGTAATCGGCTCTCCGGTAACTAAAATGCGATGCAATAAGATCGCAAAAACATTCCCCTCACCCATGGGCATCATGACCTGCTGACGCGGTCCAAAGATATTTGCAAATCTCACGACCACACTCTGCAAACCATACGCCGCTTGCTCGGCCGCAATATAATGCTCGCAAATAAGCTTAGCTACGCCATACGGACTAGCTGGCGTAGGGTCAGGTAAAAGCGGCGTAGGAACAACCTCAGAACGACCATAGACCGCTCCCCCGGACGAAGCAAAAACAAGCCTCGTGCCATGAAGATCCCGAAGCGTTGTTAAAAGAGCGATCGTGCCAAGAACATTAGCTTGAGCGTCATGAAGCGGATCGGCTACTGACTTACTCACGCTAATCTGAGCAGCAAGATGAAAAACGACATCAGGCGCAAAAGCGCGCAGCGCCGCAAGCGCATCACCTGAACCAAAATCCGCAATCTGCACCTTTGCATGACCGGGAACGTACCGACGCTTATCACGCTGAAAATGATCAATAATCAAAACCTCAATATTACGCTCAAGAAGCGCATCAACAAGATGCGATCCTAAAAAGCCTGCTCCGCCGGTAACTGCAACGCGCCTCATAGCAGATGCTTATAAAAATCAACTGTCGAACGAACTCCCTCGGCAAAAACAACCTGAGGCTTCCAAGAAAACTCCGTCGTAAGCCGCACAGGGGATAACGCCACATGCTTCAATACGTCATTTACCTCCGGGCGAGGTGTAGGAACAACCGAACTTTGAAGGGCTTGAGAAACAAGTGAATAAACCTCCTGAGTTGTGGTCTGTATTCCCGTGCCTGCGTTATACATTCCATGCGCTTCATCAGATAGAAGACACAAAAAAGCTGAAACAACATCTGTCACATGAATGTAGTCGCGTGTGGTCAACCCGTCACCATTCATAAATGGCGCTTTATGTTGCAAGAGATAGTTCGTAAAAACCGCAATCGCCCCCACCTCTTTACTGCCATCTTGTAGCGGCCCATAAACGTTCGCAATACGTAGTCCCGCAAACAACAAACCACGCTCATGCGCGTAATAGTGCCCGTACTTCTCCCCCGCAAGCTTGCTAACCGCATAAGGAGTGAGTGGCTGGGGTACAGCGCTCTCGGTAACAGGAAGTTCCTTTTGTAAACCATAAACAACACCCGTCGACGCAAAGATAACCTTACGCACTCCCGCATGTAGTGCTGCTTCAAAAAGATTCACGGTTCCAAACACATTATGCGAAGCACTCGTATACGGATCTAAAACCGACTTACGATCATCAGCATCAGCAGCCAAATGAAAAATAACCTCAGGGGCTAAACGAGCCACCGCGGCGGCAAGCGTGACATCACGAATATCGCCTCGCTCGTAAATAGCCTTCACATGCTTACGCGCAGGCACCGGATCAACAAGATCAAAAACTGAAACCTCATGCCCTTGCTCTAAAAGAGCACCAACAAGATGCGATCCAATAAATCCTGCTCCTCCCGTTACGAGTATTCGCATACATTTTTCGAAATGAAACCCTATCTACCCGCCCCTTTCACTTCTTTACGCAAATAGGCTTCACAAAAAGCATCAAGATCTCCTCCAAGCACAGCCTCCGTGTCTGTTGTTTCAATATCCGTACGGTGATCTTTCACCATTTTATAAGGGTGAAGAACGTAACTACGGATCTGATTTCCCCACGCTGCCGTCTTATGTTCACCCTTAACGTCAGAAAGCTTCTCTGCTCGCGCTTCAACCATCAACCGATAGAGCTTAGATTGTAACACCTTCATTGCCGTATCTTTATTTTGCGATTGCGACCGCTCGTTCTGACAAGAAACCGAAATGCCAGTTGGAATATGGGTAATACGAACGGCAGAATATGTAGTATTAACGCTCTGACCACCTTTTCCAGAAGCCATGAAAGTATCAATACGCAAATCTTCTGGATCGATCTCAATCGCTTTTTGATCTACCTCAGCAAACTCCGGCAACACCTCGGCAAGCGCAAAAGTAGTATGCCGCATCTGCTCGGCATCAAAAGGCGAAATACGAACGAGGCGATGAACGCCATGCTCGCTACGAAGCCAGCCATAGGCATACCTACCACGCACCCCAAAGGTCACACTCTTAAAGCCCGCCTCCTCACCACGCGACTCATCAAGAAGTTCAACGGAAAATCCATGACGCTCAGCAAAGCGGGTATACATGCGCAGAAGCATAGCTACCCAATCATTAGCATCCGTGCCGCCTGCCCCCGCATGCAAAGAAACAATAGCATTGCGGCTATCAAATTCCCCCGCAAGAAGCATCTGAAACTCCATAACCGAAAATCGCTCTTCCAATTTGAGCAAAGCCTCTTCCGCCTCCATCTTCACCACGTCATCCCGCTCCTCTTCAGCTAACCGAACGAGATCTCGCAAGTCATCAAGCTCACGATGCAATCCATCCCAAGCCCCAAGTTCGCTAACCAGATCTGAAGACTCCTGACTAACCGCACGTGCTCGATTCTGGTCCTGCCAAAAATCCGACTCATTCATAACCCCCTGAAGCTCAACAACACGAGCCCGTTTCTCATCTAACTGCAAAGCATCCCACGCTCCCGTGAGTCGCTCATGGAGTACCTGTAATCGATCATTCAGGTGCGACATGCTTAAAATGTAAAACGACGAGCAAAGCCGCCAAAAATCGGCAACTCCTCCTGAATACCACACGCTCCACGATACATGCCAAGCACGATGAGTATAAACAAAAGGATGTTGGCAATAAGAACGACAAGCGCTCCTACAAGTGGCACAAGAAACATGACAGTAGGACCAAGGACATTCACTATCACAGCAAACAAAGTCAAAACCAAAGACTGCTTACCGTGAAACGAACTCTCTTCATGCTTCTCAAGAAGCCAGAGTGGCACAAAGAAAAGCGGTGGAATATAGCCAACAGAACAGGCAAAACGACGTAAAAAGGAGGAAGAATCAGCGTGAGCAGATGAATTCTCCTCAGAAACAATAACAGGAATAATTGGCGCTTCATCAGACATATAACAAAGCTTAGCAAATGAATGACACACAAACAATGAAGACTCTGGACAATGAAAGAAATTTATGCTAATATAAGCGCAGTTATTCTAGTGTACCTTTTCGTACTGCCCGCCCGTTTGCGATCCTATCTCAAAGCTACGCACACTCAGCATCTTGTAGGCTGATGAGATGAGGAAGTACCTATTCACCGCGTTACCCTTGAGCCTCCCCACCGGAAGTTCGGGTCTCGTCGTTGAGAATACGTACCAACCTCACCTCAACCCGCCTCGATGTCCATGAGTTTGTCTAGGCTCCAGGGAAGGGTGCCTCGCAAACGGGCGGGCACTTCTATTTCAAAAGACCCAGCGACAAATGTCGCGGGTCTTTTTCATTCCCTACTCCCTGCTTACAGCCCCAACGTAGTCCGGCTCTGCCGGACGAAGTGGGCCCTACTCCCTAATACATCCCTTCATCTCCCCCGGCACGTGGCGTAGCATCATCCTTCTTTGAAACCTCAGTAATAGCAGCTTCGGTGGTCAGAATCATCACCGCAACTGAAGCAGCGTTCTGCAAAGCCGATCGAGTAACTTTGGCAGGATCAACAATGCCCGCTTTAACCATATCAACCATCTCACCGGTCATCGCATTCCAACCCTCATTACCCTTAGCGTGTTTCACCTTCTCAACCACAATGCCCCCTTCCTTGCCGGCATTCTCAGCAATCTGACGAAGTGGCGCCTCAAGTGCCCTATCTAAAATAGCTGCACCAAGCTTCTCGTCGCCTTCAAGGATGAGCGTAGCAAGTACCTCCTTAGCACGCACAAGCGCCACGCCACCACCAGCAACAATTCCCTCTTCAACCGCCGCTTTAGTAGCCGCTACAGCGTCTTCAATGCGATGCTTCTTCTCCTTCATCTCAACCTCAGAAGCAGCACCCACACGCATAACAGCTACGCCACCGGAAAGCTTAGCGATGCGCTCGCGAAGTTTCTCTTTATCAAAATCAGAATCAGTCTCCTCAACCTGCTTCTTTAACTGAGAAACACGAGCGCTAATCTGCTCCTTATCGCCAGATCCTTCAACGATCGTCGTTGTATCCTTAGTGGCAACAACGCGGCGGGCCTTGCCAAGCATTTCAAGCGTGGCAGTCTCAAGCTTCATGCCCTTCTCAGGACTAATAAGGGTTGCCCCGACAACCGTTGCAATATCTTCAAGCATCGCTTTTCGGCGATCACCATAGGCTGGCGCTTTAACCGCTAAAATATTGAACGCTCCACGAAGTTTGTTTAACACAATCGTAGCAAGTGCATCACCCTCAACATCCTCAGCAACAATCACAAGATCCTTCTTGCCGGTCTTAGCAATCTGCTCCAAAAGTGGCACAAGATCCTGAATAGCACCCACCTTCTGATCCGTCACAAGAACCGGTACATCATGGTACTCAGCCTCCATGCGCTCGGAATTAGTAACCATATAGTGAGACACGTATCCCTTATCAAACTGCAAACCCTCAACCACCGCTACCTCAATGCCAAATGACGTTCCCTCCTCAACAGTAATAACGCCATCGGTCGTTACTTTGCCAATTGCTTCCGCAATCATGGCACCAATCTCAGGGTCATTCGCCGAAATAGACGCTACCTGACGAATAGCATCTCCCTGCACGGGCGTAGAAAGCTCGGAAATACGCTGAACAATCGCAAGCACACCCTTCTCAATACCTCGGCGCAGTGCCTGTGAATTAGCGCCAGAAGAAACAACGCGCAACCCATCAGCCACGATTGCCTGCGCAAGCACCGTAGCGGTCGTTGTACCGTCTCCAGCAACGTCATTAGTCTTACTGGCAACCTCCTTTACTAAAGTAGCGCCCAAGTTCTCAAGCTTATCAGCAAGATCAATCTCCTTAGCAACAGAAACACCATCTTTGGTAACAAGCGGTGCGCCAAAACCACGATCAATAATCACATTGCGGCCAATCGGACCAAGTGTCACCTTAACCGCGTTAGCGAGCTTATCAACGCCAGCCTTCATCTTGGCACGCGCGTCATCATGAAACGTAATATTTTTTGCCATAGTCTTCAAATTACTCGTCTGGGATCTTTAAATCTTAGCTATCTACTCGATCACTGCGATAACGTCATCAGCGGACAAAATAAGATACTTTTTCTTTACGCCACCGTCCATAAGCTCAACCTCGTCTGGAGCGTACTTTTTAAAAACAACCTGGTCACCAATTTTTACATCAATAGGAGCACGAGTCCCATCATCACGCACCTTACCCTCGCCAACCGCCATAACAAGACCACGCTCTGGGCGCTCTTTGTCAGCGGTATCAGGAATAATAATTCCCGAAGCAGTCACAGACTCCTTCTCCTGAGCTTCTACCAAAATATGGCTACCAAGTGGTCGTAACTTCATATAGGAAAATTAAAATGCAAATGCAGTTTGCCAAAGGTAGCACTTTATCGTCAAGAGTGCTAATTAAGAATTTTTTCGAACGTCTTTGTGCAGCTTTCAACCGAAAGTGACGGAGAAAGCAATGTGCCATCCCACTTAAATTCCGGCTCAGTAAAATCATCAACAAGCACCACCCCCGTAAACACCTCATCAGCAAGCGTCGCAACAACAGGATGCGCGCCAATAGTTAACCAAAGCGCAACCGGCTCAACACCAACCTCCCCAATAGCAAAATCACTTACCTTTACATTCCAAACCTCGTCCTCAGCGGTAAAACAAACCTCATAAGAACGACCAGGGCCGGTCCATGAAACAAAGAAAAAAACTGCGTACAGCGCCACAGCCAAACACGCAGCCACAATCACCGCAAACGCCTTCCAAGAAAAAGACTCTGAAGGTTGCATACTTTTATCTACATCATACGCCCTCGCAGTGAAAACACCCAAACAAAGGATACAAGCACCATGCCGCTATAAAGGGTTACCAAATAGTGGTCAAAAAAAGCGATCGGGATCAAAACATGCAACCAGGCAAGATACAACCGATCCTCAGGCAAAAAACGGCGATAAAGAAAAACCATTCCATAGCCCAAAACAACCATCAAAAAACCAACAGTAAAAACACCAAATTCTATAAGAATAACTAAACTAACAATGTGCGGCGGCTGCAAACGCCAAGCCTCCCACGCCGGATGCAGGGCATGAAGTGCGGCAGGAGTATTCCCAGGCCCTGCACCAAGAAGGAATCGTGTCGGGGAAAGTATCGGTAAGTCAGTAATACCCGCCACACGCTCTGAAACACTTTTTTGCTCAAGCGCTCCCCCACCACGCACGCTACTTAATAACCCCGGGGCAGCAAAAAGCCCAATAAATAAAGCCATGGAAACAGACAGGGTAAAAAATGTCGTCAGGCGTCGATACTTTGCAGTGCAATAAAAAAAGACGATCAAAGAAAAAAGACCACATACTAAACCAAGAAACGCCGAACGCGATGCTGTAAGAAGCAATCCACCAAACAAAGTCGCAAACAGTAGTCCATAGAAAAAACGGCGAGACTGGCTCCATAAATACGCCACACCAACAAGCGCAATCGCTAAATAACCACCAAAAATATTTGGATGAGGAAAAAAACCATACGCTCGCAAAATACGAGTATCACCAACAAGAAGAACTGCGTCACCGGGGCGTAAAGCGTCACGCGCCGCTAATCCAAAAAAGGTAATCGCGGGTGACGATCCAAAAACTACCTGGTAGATCCCAAGGGATATCGACGGCAAAAGACCTAACACAAAAGCTAGCAAAACAGGCTGTAGCGCAATACGTCGATCAAAAAGAGTAACGGCAAACAATCCTGCTGTGAGTATATTGGCCAAAAATCCAAGAGACAGTGAAGGGTCAACAGCTAACAGTGAGCTGACAAGAAAACAGACGGTGACAGCTATCGTAGCTACAACCCACCATACAGTAATCGCACGAGAAGAATTATCTCTCTCTGCAGGAAGGTCTCCCCAAAAAAACGAACTCACCGAAAACCACACAAAACACAAAATCGGGAGCAAATACAAACTAACAACCGCATACTCAACAACTCCTCCATTAATCTCTGGCTGCCACAAAAAATAACGAGTTTGCAGCGGGAGAAAAAAAGCCCAAACGATCACCGGTATAAGTGGCGAAAGTGCCGAGCGCATACTAAGAAAACGCACGTTCCTCGTGACGTCGAAGCTTAGCCGCGTAATAAGCTCGACGATCATTTTCGTGGAACTTCAGCATGCCGTCATGAACAACAACACGCGTATCAACATTCATGATCCTGACAATTTCAGGGGGCAACCGATGTTCCTGAACCTTACGCGCAAAGCGCTCTTTAAAAAACGCCCATGGCCAAACAAAACGCACCGGTTTTTGATATTGCGTGCAAACCCGCACCGCCTCTACATGCGGCAGCGCCTCACGCACCCAAGCATTCTCCTCACGTAACTTACGAAAAACAGCATCTCCATAAAGTGGAACAAGAGTAGCGAGCCAATAGGCCAAATACGGGTCCCGCTCTTGTGCTTTCAAAGATGCGCAAGGTAAATGCTTTTCATCCGCAAAAAAACTTAAACAGATGGGGTCACGCTTGGCTTCACCAGGTCGTAGACGAAAGAGTCGCGCCGGTAGGGTTGTTAAAAGTCGCGTGGTCCAAACACGTCCAGGCTCACTAACAATAAAAAGATCAATATCGCTCTCCTTGTTCGTATGAAAAAAAGCTAGTGAGTTACAGATCGCTATCGATCGCACATACGGCAAACGTGCAATAAGACGCGCATACCAAACCGCCTTACGATACTTCCTGACTGCGTCAACAAAACGCACCCCTCGCTCCCGTACAAATTCAGGAGTATCGCGAAGCGAGTAAAATCCACGCCAAGCAATGAAACGCTTACGTAAAAATGGTGAACTTGAAAGAAGCTCCCTAACCTGATGCAAAGTCACCGCCTCCTGCGGTTCAAGTAAAAATTTCCAAATTTCAAACGCAGTCAGCGGATAACGAAAAGCGTCAAAATACGCCACCGTTCGATAAACCGCTTGCTCAAAAGCGGTAGGCATACAACGTTCACGTCCGGTGCTCAAAAAGAAGTTCTCCTCGTTTGGCAGCATGTATGACGCCAATGAGAATAAATAACGCATCACGGAAGCGTATCACTATGGTATACGCTACTGCGTTAACCGTCAGCCCCAAGAGTGTGAATGCCGCGGCGTTACTCCCTTCAAAAATACCCAAACCTCCCGGAATAGGCAGTAAAAGAGCTAATCCCGGCAAGGTACTCAAAAGAATCGCATCTCGCGCTGAAAGTATAACTCCCAAGAAGTAGAGTAAATAAAAGGACTCAACCGCCCGAAACCCAACAGTAACAAAAGAAAGAAACGCTACTGAAAAAAGACGACTCTTTCCACCTTGTAAGAAGTGACGCATGTATCCCTGCACCTCAAACAGCCAGACAAAAAACTCCCGAAGAAAACGAAAACGATGAGCAGGCGCACTATGTGCTAATCGATCAAAGAGCCTTGTACCAGAAGCAAGGAAAATAAAAAACGACAAAACAATACCAAGTAAACAACCTAGAAAAATCAAAGGCAGAACATAGTCACTCGCGCCGCCAAGACCGGCAAAAATCGCCAAAAGAATACCGGCCGCCACATACGCCACAAATGCCCCAATTTCAAACGCTAAATCAAGCACCACCGATCCCGTAGCTTCAGCAACCGAAAGCCCACGAGTCTTAAGCATTGCAACTCGTACCGGCTCCCCCGCCACCTGTGCAGCTGGCGTTAAATAACCAGTAGCAAACCCAGCCATACGATCAAAGAACAAGCCAAAAAACGAAATACGATGTTTGCTCATTCCCTGAAGAATCAATCGCCATCGCCAGGTGTAAACACAAAAATTTAAAAGCGATAAAACAAAGAATCCAAGAAAAGCCAATGGACCAAAGCTATAAAGCGCAGAAAAAACATCTTGCCAGCCACTTTGTACAACCATATAAACAAAAAGCCCCGCGCCGGCGAGCAAGCCAAGCGCAAGAGCTAATTGTTGACGCGTCCTCCGAGTCATCGTCATAAAACTATTTTTGAACTATCTCAACAGGTGACGTTTTCTCAACTATCTCCACCTTACCCTTCCACGGCAAAAGTGATCCGCCAATAAAGTAGGCGTACAAAAGATAGGTTAAAACGGTGCTTACAAAAATGTAGAGCGTAACCCCGCCAGGAAGAGTCGTAACACCCATCACAAGCATCATGAGTGGCAAGACGGTAAGCGTCATGCGATTCATGGTCGCTGTCATATCCTCATCAAGCGAGCCAGCCGTAGCTCGTGCAACTTTTGGCGGACGGCTATTAATCATCTGACGCGCCTGCAAATACTGCGCGGCGGCGGACAATATGGCAAAAGGAATCGCCACCTTTGTAAGGTCCATACCAAGGAAGATGTGGTTCATCGATTCCGGGTTTGGAATAAATGAATACAATTTTGCTGGATCAATAGTGCCAAGACCCGCTGAAAGAACCTGGAAAAGTGCAATGAAAACGAACAATTGTAGAATAGTCGGCAAGCAAGCTGCGAAAGGATTCACGTTATGCGCTTTATAAACGCCCATGAGCTCCTTAGCAAGCTGCTCCTGATTATCTTTGTACTTCACCTTGATCTCCTCAATCTTCGGCTGAATTTCCTGCATCTCCTTCTGACTCTTCAGTGACTTGTATGTAAGCGGGAAAACCGCAAACTTTACAATCGCCGTCAAGATAATGATCGAAACACCTACTCCTCCCCACGGCACAAGTACGTATAACCCGACAAGCGCGTTATACAGCGGCTGAAACAAGATAGTGAAGAAGATATCACCCATAGATTACTCCTGTGATGCATCAGATGACTCAGGTGACAAAGACGCGGGAACTTCCTCCTGTGGCATAGGGGCCTCCTCTTCAACCGGAGCCTCACCCTCAGAAACCGCGCCCTCTGGAGCAAGAACGATCTCCTCTTTAGAAGCGCCATCTTCCTGAATATTCACCTTCCAACCAGTCAAACGAGAAGCTAAACGAACATTCTGACCACCACGACCGATCGCAAGGGACAGCTGATCAGCACTCACCATAACCGTCGCCACCATTTCCTGCTCATTTAAAACAAGACTTGCGATCTTTGCTGGAGCAAGCGCGTGCTCAAGAAACGCCTTAGGATCCTCACTCCATTCAATGATATCAATCTTCTCACCGGCAAGTTCAGCAATAATCGTCTGGATGCGCGTACCACGCTGACCAATACATGCACCAATTGGATCAACATGCGGATCCCGAGAAGCAACCGCAAGCTTAGTACGAGCTCCGGCCTCACGCGCGATGGCTTTAATAGAAACTGTTCCTTCAGAAATCTCAGGAATCTCTACGCTAAACAAGTGGCGAACAAGCGCCTCATGCGTACGAGAAAGGAGAATCTGTGGACCACGCGCACCAAGAGATACTTCGCGCACATAAAACTGCAAACGATCACCAGAACGATACTTATCAACCGTCATTTGATCTTCAGGCTTCACGATACCGGTCGTACGTCCAATATCAACCAAAATAACACGACCCTCACGACGCTGCACCGTACCAATGATGACGGTGTGTTCAACGCCCTTGTATTCATTGAAAATAATCTCACGCTCAGCTTCGCGCAACTTCTGCGTAATAACCTGCTTAGCAGTCATTGCAGCCATGCGACCAAACTCACCCGGAATCTGCAATTCGCGGCGCAATGTCTCACCAACCTTTACGGTCATCTTCAAAACACGAGCGTCCGAAATCATGATGTCTGTTTTTGGATTGAACTTTGGAGCGTCTTCACCAAGCACCTCCTCAGTTGCTGGAACGAAATCACCAAGCGCTCGACGCGCCTCACGTGCGGCCTGCTCCTCAGCCTCCTTTTTCTTGATCTCCTCAAGTTCCTCAAGAGAAATATCCTCGACAACGGTCTTCACATCAAAAATACGAACCCCTCCTGTCTCAGGATCAAACTGCGCCTCAAGATTGTTGTATTTGTCACCAAAATCTTTACGATAGGCTGCCGCAAGTGCGGTTCCAATCGTCTCTAAAACTGACTCATATGAGAGTCCTTTTTCGTCACAAATCTGGCGAATAGCAAGTTCAATAGAGCTAGACATAGCGTTTCAAGCAAGCGACTCGGCCAAAGCGGCCGAGTCGTATGTCTTTACTATACCAAATTGCAAAAAAAGAACAAGTCAAGACACGTTCGGAAAATGCTGACAAACAAAGCCATCAGAGGAGCGGGTCACGGCCACAACATCCACCCTGCATGGCTTATCAAGCAATGATTCGAGAGTTAAATAGGCATGAAATGCGGCATACACGCGCCGTAACTTGGCCATCGTCACCGAGGCCTCCGGAGAACCAAAGCGTTCATTTTGACGAGTCTTCACCTCAATAGCCACAACTACGTCTCCATCAAGCATGACAAGATCAAGTTCACCAAACCTAGTACGAAAATTGCGCGCCAGAAGCAAAAAGCCCTGTGCGCGCAAAAATCTTTCTGCAAACCTCTCGCCCGCCTCCCCTAGCTTCCCCCGTGCTGTTAACACATTTATCGACTACGACGCGGCAAGTACTTCTGCAAATTCTCACGCTCTAAAGCACGCTGCGCTTTTTTAGGCAATTCAGTACGAGCAAAACGATAAAGAGAGATAAAGTATCCAACAAGAACAGCCGCAATAACCACTACCCAAATACGATACGCAAAAAACTGCACCTCCTCATAGGTAAAGAAGAGCCAAACAAAACCCGCAAGTCCCGCAATCATGGCAGCATTAGCCGCATTCATACCAAGACCACGAACGTCCTTTGCAAGCCCTGTACTCTTAACGTAAATACGCGCCGCCAAACTCCCCAGAACAAGCGCCGCAAAAACCGCAAAAAAGCCCCACATAAACGTGTTGCTCATGACAACCGGTGTTGGATCAAACCAAAACTGCCAAGACAAAAGATTGCTCATATTGGTAAGAATCCTAAAGAAAAAAGCAGCAATCGTCAACCTTAAGAAGAGGTGAATCGTAAACCCCAATGCCACGGCGACGGCGTGAAGGCGTGACAAGAATCGCAACCAGCGACCATCGCCGCTGTCACCATTTCATCTGGATGAATGCAAAGGGCGGATAATGGCGCAACAGGGTGCTCGCGCTCAGGATGCCAGTCAACAAGAACAAGCGATCCGCCAGGACGCAAATACCGTAAAGCTGAACGAACAAGCTTAGCCCTACCGCGCAATGTCCAAAGAGTATTTACAATAAATACCGCATCAAGCGAACCCTCTGGAATCGGAAGATCATCTTCAATCATGTCTGCCCAAACTAAATCAATATTATGCGCAAGTCGCTGACGTCGAAGTCCTTCAAGGGTTTGCACATTCTCACGCGACAGATCAACCCCATAGACCTTGCCACGCTCTCCAACAAGTCGCGATGCGGGAAAAAGAATATGTCCGCTCTTGCCCACGCCAAAATCCGCAATCCGTGATCCCGGACCAATGTGCGCAACCTCTAAGAGCTGCAAGGCGTGAAGAAGTGCGTTGCCTGCCATATCAACCTAATAAAGAAGTTACCGCGCCCCCAATAACCATTTCAAATAGATTCGTCACCATCAAAAAACCGATCAAAATAACCGTCATGCCAAATAACTTATAAAACGTACGCGTCCCACCTCCTCCTAAATTACGTTCAGCCCAATCAATGGGACCGATAAGATCCATAAACCACTGCGTTCGCCACGCCATCAAAAAACCAACACCAGCAATAACTAAGCCCAATAAAATGCGTGCAAGCATAAAATTACAAAGCACTAAATCGTTGAACCTCTCCCCGTTCAGTAGCTACAAGGGCCACAAAATGCACCAAAGGTCGTGTCCAAATCTGCTGATCAGAACCTTGATACACAACAACTCTCGCAAGCGTGGCTTCATCAGTGGCTAAGCACACTACAGTGTACACCCCACCTTTATAGTGCTGATACCTTCTCCCCCTCTGAACCTCCATACACCCCTAGTGTAACAAATAATCAATTACCACGTAACAAAAAAACCTCATATAATTTTCACTAGCCAGGAGACGGTCTCGCGCAGGACGAAACGTACTGCAAATGTACGTTGAATCCGTGCCCAAGGCTGACGACACTGCCAGAGGAAATTATATGAAGTTTTTATGGTGG
>JAGORL010000002.1 GCA_018062825.1 Patescibacteria group bacterium
GCTTTAAACAGTACAAAGAGCCAATGTTGAAGGCCCAAACACGTGCCGAGTTAGAAGCAGTGTTTCATGCTATGCTGACCAAAGAAACCGACCATTCGTTTACAGGAGGCGATCAAGCCCTAAAAACGCTTGACCTTCCGACGTGCGAGGCATAGACTTGCGCGGTCTTTATTTTTTCCTACCCCCCCTATGCGACTGGGGATCTTATCGTTCGTCCAATCGAAAAAGGGCATCGCCATCGGTACCCAAAGCATCGTTGCTGAGGCTACCGCCCGCGGACACGAAGTCAGGATTTTCTACGCCTCAAAACTGGGTCTCGTTTTCGGTAACGGAAAAACCCTCACCTACGACGGCGTTGAACTTGACCCTAAGGATTTTGACGCCATCTTGGTACGTCCTGGTTTTACCAAGGATCCAAGCGTGAACGCCTCACTCATCAAACAGTTTCAGCTAGCTGGCTTCTTTGTCATCAACGGTTACATCGGAGTCTTCCGCGCCAAGAACAAAATCCGCACGCTCCAGATGCTGCACCACTTCCGCTTGCCAGTACCAAAAACCCACGTGCTTGCAAGCGCCGATCTTCTCGCTGACGTGGTAAAAGAATTCACCTTCCCGGTCATCATCAAAACAATTTACGGCACGCATGGCACCGGCGTCTTTATTGCCGAAAGTCTGCGCTCACTGGCACCAATTGTTGACTACCTCACCAAGAAAGAACACGGTCCAGTAAAGGTGCAAGAGTACATTGAAGAAGCTAAGGGTAAAGATCTACGCATCTTCGTCTGTGGTAAGCGTGTTGTAGCCGCCATGGAACGCAGCGCCAAGGAAGGCGAGTTCCGTGCCAACTTCCACAAAGGCGGCAGCGTGCAAACAGCCGAGATCACCAAAGAAGAGCACGATCTTGCCATTAAAGCCACCAAACTTCTTGACCTTGATATCGCCGGCGTCGACATCCTACGCACCAAGTCAGGACCAAAGATCATTGAAGTGAATAGCAATCCTGGTCTTGAAGGCATCAGTAAGGCAACCGGTATCAATGTAGCCGCCAAACTCGTTGATTACCTGGAACGAAAAGTGCGTGCCAAAACAAGCAAGAACAGTAAGCCGATCGCCAAAAAGAAAATGATCGAGTAAGAAAGAAAACGCCCCGGCATAAACCGAGGGTGTTTTTTTATATGAAACGACGCCCACCCGTTAGGGTAGGCGTCACGGATGTCAGCGCAGATCAGGCTTCCCGAGGTGAGAAAACTGTCCGCGCGACAGGTGCGGCCGGCGCAGGTAGGCGTCCCACGCTCCACGTAGTTCACCGTGATGGTGGAACAAGCGGTGCAGGCCATGAAGAAAGTGCGCCAGAACCGGAGCCGGAGTAATCGCAAGCGTACGATCCGGCAAGCGCTCACGAAGCGCATTCCGAAGCTCGATGCCGCAGCGGGGCACGTGGTACCAGCAGGTCACAAGGACAACCTCGTTCACCTGCCCAAACTCCTCACGAGCGATCACATGAGCAGCGGCCCGCATGTCACCACGCGTGTTCTTGTCACGCTTGTCGACACCATTCACCTCACAACGCACCTGCACGTTCGCAGCACGCGCGAGCGCTGCAAACTCGGCCACATCCCACCCACCGTTACCATCGCCCACGACAACAAGCGGCGCGTCGTGATACCGAGCGAGCATGATGCCCTTGAACAGACGACCGTACCAAATCTCCTCATTGCCAGCGGCGTTCTTGTAGTGTGGTGCCGCCGGAACCACGATAACCTTGCGTGACACGAGAGTCTCCTGAAGTGAAGTGAGGGATCTTGAGGCCCGCATGTCGACATACGAGCCAAAACCCCCCACCTCACCTCCGGCCCCAACGTAGTCCGGCTCTGCCGGACGAAGTGGACCTACTCCCTATCCCCTAACCCCTATACCCTATTCCCTAATCCCTCCCACATCGCATCAAAGATCATTTCTTGCGTTGACGAAATTGCCTCGTCATCAATCACCGCCCCAAACAACCTGCCATCACTCCCAGCGGAAATGTAGGCCGTCTTCTTGCCGTACATCAGAATGTACGCCGACGAACTTGCACTCGTTGAAAGCCAACGTCGTTCATCAAGGCCATGCTCCGCTCCCCCTGGCCCAATTGCAATCGCCCGTACATGCACCTTGCGTTTTACACGCAAAGCCGTGTAATTCGGCCACGCTTGAGCAATGAGTTCACGAACTTCGGCAGACGAGTACACGCGATACACGCGCTCAGGCAACAATTCGGCAGTCGAAAGTACATCGTTTAAGATGTCACGAATACCAGCATCGCCTTCGTAGTAGCGCACCGCCGCTCTATGCATCGCAGAGCCGGAAAGTGCTCGCAGCGCCGGAATTGCCGTATCGATCGCTAGTTGCGCCTCTTTAAGCGCCATCTCTTTACGAATGGCGAGTGTACGCAGCTTCTGAGGATCTTCCGCTGTAAAGTACCGATGCGACTTAGCATCAACGTAACTCACCACCCCGGAATCAAGCAGGCGCTTTAAAGCGTCATACGTCGTACCACGGTTGTAGCCAACCTCCTCAGCGATTCGACGCAGTGGAGCGCTTCCTAGCCGCAACAGGGCAACGTAGATGGCTAAATCCTTCTCAGTTAAACCAAGAAGGGTTAACGACTGCTTGGAAACTATAGGTGTGGACGACATAGTATGACAAAAATATTCCGACACTTCAGTGAATATGTCAAAAGTACCCTTATTTCATTAGCTAAAACGAATAGTTATTTTGTCTGGATTCAGCCGGCATTTTAGTAAGCATCAGCCAAAATCTCTATACCGGCTAAAATTGACGTCCTTTTTTGAAAAAGCTATCATGTCGGCGCCGATCCGAGATCGTCTAACGGCAGGACAGAGGACTCTGAATCCTCTAATCATGGTTCGAATCCATGTCTCGGAACCAAAATAAGACCACCTTCGGGTGGTCTTATTTTGTCCTGAGCATGACATCATTCGTCATGCGAAGGACCCGTCACGACCTGTTCCTACAAGACCGGGACAGGGGGTGACCAAGAAAACCCTCCTCCCTTCATTGGGTGGCGGGTTTTCGATTTATTGGATAAAATTTAGAATATGCTCCCAGTTCCGGAAGAATCTCGTGAAAAAGTCTATTGCCTTGAGGACCCGAGATGGTTTGCACCTATTAATGTCATTTCGCATTACAGTAGCCATCTCGATTCCTTGCCGCGCGAACAGAAGAAAACCAAAGCTTTTCGTAAAGCATATGAACTGTTTCTTGGTGCGATTATGCTGTTGGGCATTCAAGAAGTAGAGAATGACGTGTACTGGATACAGCCAGTTTCAGATGAGGAGCAATCTCCAGATGTTCGCACCGGTCGACAAGTACCAGTGAATAACGGTCACGCCCCAGATTTTGAAAGGCAGGATATCGAGGTTGTTGCATTCATTCCTAAACCTGGCGAGAATCTATCCGAATTTCTTCAACGTACAAAACTGTCTGGAAACAAATCCTACGACTCGAAAACAACCATCTTGTGTCACATCCAGACAGGCTCACCCGTTCCGAAAATCACTATTACAGATGAGTTAAGAAAAACAAAAGCTGTTTGCCCGGTTCTTGTATTGGGTCGCACTCACCCGACGGACCATCAATATCTCTTACTTCAAGTATCCCCAAATTATAAAATTATTGCTCAATACGATGCTAAGGCATTATTGTTAAAACAGGCTCATCAAGGATCACTAAACCTTCGGCGAGGTTCAAAACCAGATAATGAGCATCGTCCGAACGATAAGCACTATCCCTTTGAATCCATGGGTTTCACATGTTCTTTGATTTAGAAGATAGTACATTATGAGCAATCAACGCCCCAAGATTTCAGACCCCATCCGTCGAAAAATCCGCCAACGTTGCGGCTTTGGTTGTGTATTGTGTGGCTACCCTCTCTACGAGTATGACCATATCGAGGGCTGGGCGAATGTTAAGCGGCATCAGGAAGAAGACATCACTCTTTTATGTGTAACGCATCATACTGAGGTTACTCATAAACTATTGTCACGAGAGGCGGTGAAGGCAGCAAATAAGGATCCATATAATCATCGTCAGGGAGTGAGTAAGCCCTATTTTTTGAATTATGCTGGGGGCGATCTAGAGACGGAGATTGGTGGAAATATATTTCAGGCCGCAGTCCCGCTCATAATCGAGGATCAACCGATCATCGGATATCAGTCGGATGGAGAAAACCTCTTACTCTATGTAAAATTATTTGATAAAGACGGAAATCTTGTATTGGACATAGATGCGAACGAGCTCGTTTACTCAATTGACCGGTGGGATATAGAGTTGGTTGCTAATCAGCTAACTATACGTGCAGATAAGGGTAAATTCTTAGTTCGAATGCGATTTATCGTGCCTCATAAACTCTACATTGATAGGGGTATTATCCAGTATAAAAATCGGTCAGTGTTTATTCAAGATCAGCAGATGACTGTGGATAATGCTGCCATCTTGAGCGGCAGTCGTATTACAGCACCGGTAGGAATTGCGATTGGTACCTATACGCGTCCGTTCTCATGCGCTATTAGGATCAATTAAAGGGGGAACAGGGTTTAGGGGCATATAGAAAGGGGTCCCAAAGCCTCCCCAAAGGCTCAGTCCGTGACCGGGCCATAGAAAACAAGATAAAAATCAAAAACTGACTTTTCTTTTGTTCTTATAAGTATATGATATGTTGGAATCTATATGAAAAAATGTATTAAATGCGGACATGCTGAGATGCACACATCAGAACCAATCAGAATTCAAATCAACAGTGAATCAAATCCTTCAAAATTCTTAGATATCAATAGATGCAATACTGAAGACTGTGAATGCATTTTAACGCTACAAGAAAAAAGAGACCTCGAAATTGATTAGGAAAATTTACTAAAATCACAACTAATATATATGGGATTCTGGATGAACTTTAGAAAAAAAATGTTATGCGAAACATTTTTTTCATCCTACTGCTCAAGAAAGGCTCACTACCCGATGGAAGACGAAAATCAATGGTTGAAAGCAGCTATTGAGGAAATATTAACAGATTTTGTTAATCATGATCTCAAAATGATGCCTGAGTTGCTAAATCAAAATGCAGAATCAATTTTAAGTCGGATAAAAAACACAGACCCTTACCGACAGGCAATAATTGAACTCTGGAGTTCCTATAAATTTAGTAAACAAATAAGTAAAAATGACTTTAGTCAAATGTTTAATAACTTTTACGAAAGCGAAAAAGAAATCGAACCACATTACTCAAAGGCCTATATTAAGTATAAAAATAAATTCCCTAAACTGATTAACTCTTAAAGTATTGCATTGATCTCTCAGCAGCATGCAATGTAAAGAGGCAACATGCACAAGCCCCCCCCTTTTTTTTATCACATCTCCTCCCTCTTAATCTTATCAACGAGCGCATCAGGCTCAAGGCGAACCTTGAACGAGTCACTCAACAAAGTGTCATACGTGGTGTGATGTGGTCGGACGGTTTTCTCAAGAGCAACTCCCTGCCCTTCTAGCTGCAAAGCAAAATCATCAAGTGAACCAGTTAGCGGATAGATCTCGATATGATCAAAACCACTGACCTGGCTGCCATCAGGCTTTTGATCGGACAATTCTAAGTACCAAATATCACCGAGCTCCGTCGCAATTGGAGTCGTAAATTTAACGATCGCAATACGGCGCGCTGAAATGATCGACTGATACACAAAATCACTGTGGTAATCAAAGAAAGCTCGCAGCTCTTCATACTCTTCCTGACTCCCACACTTATAACAGATATGGTCGGCGCGAGCGGCTGGCTGAGTTTTCGCTACCCAGGCATTGAAGAGATCAAGCTCTTTCTGGGCGGCTAAAAAGAATTCGTTGAGATTTTTATACATACAAGGCTCAAAGCACCATAGCATGAGGTAAAAACAATGAGTACTCAAGCAGTGGAAAAGACCTGTCGTTTACTTGGCGTTTAAGTGCTATATTTTGCACTAAAATAAAACATCCTGTGGCTACCGAACAACCCCCAAAAACCCCAACAAAACCAACGATCAAACTCACGAAAGAACTTCGAGAACTCTTAGAGGTCTTAGAAAACACTTCAGAGAACGTTTTCCTAAGCGGTAAAGCCGGCACCGGAAAATCAACTTTCTTGAGATACTTTCGATCGATCACCAAAAAGAATGTAGTCGTCCTGGCGCCAACTGGCATTGCCGCCGTTGGGATTCAAGGGCAAACAATTCACTCCTTTTTTAAATTTGGCATTGATACCACGCTCAATGATGTGGAGCCGGTTGCAAAAAGCGCTATCTATAAAAAGATTGATCTCCTGGTTATTGATGAAATCTCCATGGTGCGCTCGGATCTTTTTGATTGCATGGAAAAGTTCATGCGCTTAAATGGCAGAGAGAAGCACCTCCCCTTTGGTGGCGTGCAGCTACTTGTAATTGGAGACTTACATCAACTGCCACCGGTCGTAAAAAGAAATGGTGAAGAGAACATTTTTACCGAACTCTACGAAGGGCCGCATTTCTTTGACGCCATGTCATACCGCAGTGCCGAATTTAAAAAGATGGAACTTACCCACGTTTTTCGTCAAAATCAAAAACACTTCATCGAGGCGCTTGATGCGATTCGGATCAACAAGTACACCGCCAAGCACCTAAAGCTCATTAACGATCGAGTAGCTAAAAATAACGATCACGAGCTTGATTTCACTATCTCAATTGTTACTACCAACAAAACCGCGGATGAGATCAACAAGAAAAAACTAGAAAGTTTGAGTACCAAAAAGAAGGTGTACAAAGGCGCTATTCAAGGCAAGTTCAAAGAAACACTCCCAACCGATGAAAGCCTTGAACTCAAATGCGGTTCGCAAGTCATGCTCATTAAAAACGACCCAGAGGGCCGCTTTGTAAATGGCGATATCGGTAAAGTGAAATCACTGACCGATAGTGAAGTAGAGGTTATTTTCGAAAGCGGCAAGTGCGTGAGCGTGAGTTCAGAAACCTGGAACAATATCAATTTCAAACTTGATTCCGCCAAAAGAAAGATTGAAACCGAAACCGTCGGATCATTCACACAAATTCCGATCAAACTCGCCTGGGCGATCACCATTCACAAAGCTCAGGGCAAAACCTTTGATAAAGTACATATTGATATGGGCCGCGGCGCCTTTGATTCAGGGCAGACATACGTTGCTCTGAGTCGAGCACGAACACTCGAAGGTATAACATTAAAGCAACCAATTTATCCGAGAGATATTTATACAAATTCTAGAGTCGATGCTTTTATGAGCAATGACCGTTAGCACTATGGAAAAATCATACGGAAATATTGCCGCCGCTCTTATCTTCAACGGCGCCATGGTCGCACTTTTCATGCAAGCACTCTTAAGGCCAGAGGCTAATGCCGAATGGATCTTTCGAGGAGCATTTCTCATCTTCATCTTTGAGTTCTTAGCGATCTTTGCCCAACTCTGGCCTATTAAGCTCGTAGATGAATGGAAAAAGTCTGATGCTATTAAGAAAACCGGCGTCGTAGTGCAGGGCGTTATTATCTCCCTCTTTATTCTTGGCTTCACCTTTGGCTTTAGTTACCTTGCAGGCAACGTAGCCGCCGGTGGCTACTTTGTGATCTCAATGATCGCTAAGTACGTAAGTCATGCAAAAAACGGCATGGACATGAAAGCGACCTATGCCGGTATTTTAATCTTCATGGGAACTCTCATGGCAGTCTCGTTCACCTCCCCGGTGTGGCCAGCCATCTTTCCGTTCCCAGAGTCGGTACTCGCACAAAAAATCGACGGTTCAAGCGGTATGTTTGTCGATGCCCCGCAAGTGCAACTTGTCTGGGGAGCCCTCTACTTCCTCGGTCTCACGATGTACGAACTTAAGAAACCCATCATCGACGCCTGGTTTACGAAGTATCAAGTAAAGAAGTAAGAAAAAATCCCGCTAGCAGGCGGGATTTTTCTATAACGCACCAAAATCACGAACTCTTCGCACTACACAACATTTCCTCCAAAAGCCCCCAAAAGCGCATCGACCGTATTTTCTACCTGTTCACGCTTTTGAAGTACCACCTCAAGGTGAACCGGGCGCATCACAATCGTCTCAATGCCCGCACATACCATAAGAGACGTTTTATTATCCTTGAACTTCTCAGCGTGAATAGCGTACGGAACCTCCAAGATAATACGACCTCCGGAAACATCCGCAACCGTTGCTGTCTTCATAAGAAGCGAAACAGCCACGCTCTTCTCAGCAACAACACTAATACAGCGCCCCCACTTATCCTTAACGTCATCAAGCGTAAGCGCAGGTAGTTCAGCGCCATCAGCCGAACTAACGACAGGCTGCCTTGGCGAGCTCTCTTCTACCAGCTTGGAGCCATTTGGCGCACTTGGCGGCAAGACGGCTCTATTGGTCGGCTTTGCAAATGACGGCATCGGGGCACGCGCAGGAGCGGCGGGAGCAGCTACAGCGGCTGGCGCAGGCTGCGGCGCACGAACAACTGGAGCCACAACAGGTGCCGACGGTGTTGCAATAGGAGCAACTGCTGCAACCGGAACGACTGGATAACAAAACCGTACAAAAGCAATCTCAAGCGGCGCTTGCGGCAAATTACCAAGCGTGGACCTAAAACGCGCCTCTAAAACAAGATCGAGGAGCGATCCAATCTCAGCCGGTTTCAAAGCCTTACTCGCCTCAGTTTGCGAGCGTCCAAGTTCAGGATCAGCGGATAAAGACGCTTGATCGCCAAGAGAAATATAAAGGGTGTCACGCACCGCCTCCGCAAGTTCATCCGCTAAATGCTTACAATTACCACCAGATTCCGTGAACGCCAAAAGCTCATTCATCGCTCCATACGCCTCGCGCTTACTTAAAGCTCGCAAGATACCAGCGATCGTTCGGGCCGCACTTTGCGGTAACAACAAAGAGGCTGTGCTCATGCCAATATGCTGCTCACCGAGTGCTAACAGCTGACCAAATAAACTCTCCGCATCACGCAAACAACCCTCAGAGCTCTTCGCAATTGCGGCAGTAACGTCATCATCCACCGTCACCGCTTCAGAAGCAGCAATCTTCTGCAAGCGCTTCATGATCTCAACCTCTGGAATACGACGAAAATCAAAACGCTGACAACGAGAAAGGATGGTAGCCGGAATTTTATGCAATTCCGTAGTCGCTAAAATAAAAACGGCATGCTTTGGCGGCTCCTCGAGTGTTTTCAAAAGGGCATTAAACGACGACGTTGATAGCATGTGTACCTCGTCGATGATGAAGACCTTGAATTTAGCGGTGGTTGGAGCAAACCGTACGTTCTCGATGATATTTTCACGAACATTATCAACACCGGTCTGCGAAGCGGCATCAACCTCCAAAATATCCATCGCTCGACCCTCCTGAAAGGCCACACACTGCGCACAAGCGCCACAAGGCTCAAACTCCCCCTGCCCCTTACCCTCACACTGCACTGACTTAGCCAAAAGTCGGGCGATCGTGGTTTTACCCACACCGCGCGGGCCAGCAAAAAGATAGGCCTGGGCGGTTTTTCCCGAGGCAATTTGATTAGTAACTGTACGAATAACATGCTCTTGTTCGCTAACATCAGCGAAACGTTGAGGTCGGTATTTTCGGTAGAGTGCTTCAGCCATATGGAAGGAGTGTAAAACATACGGCGGAATGGCGGAAGGGTAAAGGTGGGAAGGTTTAATGCTTGAAAATCTTTGAATAGCTAGCGATCATGCGTGATAATTTTCGTGAATCATCGAGGCCTTTAGTAAAAGTATCCTGAGAAAAATAACCCAAATCAAAACCTGCATAAAATAACGAACGAACTTCACCACACGAACCTTTTGCAATCAGTAAATAATTAGCCATGGTTTTAGTTGAATGCGATTCATGACCTTCCGCTATATTGTTCATCACCGACAAAGAAGCACGACGCATTTGAGAACGAAAATCACGATCAATGACACTTTTTGTAGAGGAATAAACAAAAGTAACAAGCTGCCTAGCCTCTTGCCAGATACGCAAATCTTCGAATGTCTTATATGCCTTATCCATATCACTAACGACCCCTTCTTGCCCTCCACCTTCACCCCTCCTCCCTTCACCCTTCCGCCCTTCCTCCTTTCCACCCTTCCGCCCCCACTACCCCATCGGCGGCTTCACCGGTGGAGCCACTGGACGTGCCTTGTTCATACCCGAACGCTCCATAATGTCTCGCTCTACGATCGATTTATCCTGACCGTACTGCAAACGAGAGATCTCCTTAAGAGCATCACCAACCCGGCGGTTACCTTTCTCAATCGGAATCGCCTTCATGGTAAACGGCTTAGCCTGGGCGTTCTCAATGATCATCTTCACGTTCCAGGTGTACATGTCGGTATTCATGAGGTCATAGCCGCTAAAAGTTGGAGCAAACACCTTCTCGAGTGTTTCAACATCTTCCGGACCAACACGCGCCACAAACATGTTTCCAACGTTACCCAAAACTGCATCACGGATCTCACTCTTCCCATCTTTCACAAGCTGACCCATGTACTGGTGCGCCAAAATCATGTTCAAACGATACTTACGCGCCTCAGACAAAATCGTGGCAATACTTGGGGTAATAAAGTTCTGGAACTCGTCGATATACAGGTAAAAGTCATGGCGTTCACTCTCTGGAATATCAGCACGTGAAAAGGCTGCCATCTGCAACTTAGCCACAAGAATCAAACCAAGAAGCGAAGCATTCACTTCACCGGTCTTACCCTTAGAAAGATTAACGAGCAAAATCTGCTTCTTATCCATGATTTCACGGAAATTGAAAGCACTCTTTTGCTGACCAATAATGTTACGCATCATCTCGTTCTCCACGAAGCGACCAACCTTAGAAACCAAGTAACCCATCATTTCACTCTTATGGTAGTCGCTCGTTTTAGCCATCTCATCCTCCCAGAACGATCGAACAACCGGATCCTTTACCTTGGAAACCCATTCCTTCTGGAAAGCTTCATCAGCAATCATGCGTGGAATTTCTACAATCGTTCCTGGATTCTGCACATCAGCCATCAAGGTCAACATGTAGTTACGCATGTTGTGTTCAAACATCGGACCGATCATTTCCGGTGGGAACAACATGTAGAAAATGCTAATCATTTCCTGCACCACGAAATCGCGCATCTCATCATTTGGTGATTCAAGCATGTTCAAACCCATCGGACGCTCAAGGTCTGACGGATTGAAGTAAACAACGTCATCAATACGATTCTTTGGAATGAGCTCAAGAACGCCGTCAGCCAAATCTCCGTGCGGATCAATAATACAAACACCTTTGCCGTTTCGAATATCCTGTACGGCCATGTTCTTAATAAACTCCGATTTACCGGAACCCGTTTTACCAATGATGTACATGTGACGTCGGCGGTCACTATCTGTCATGTGAATATCAGTACGCACACCCCGATACTCGTTATAACCAACGAGGAGCCCTTCTTTAGGAATGTTTGTTGGAGCAGGCTGAGTACGCGCAAGCATCCAGCGAATGTTTGGTGTTTCAGTACTAGCAAGCGGCAAGTGCCACAAACTCGCTAACTCTTCAGTGTTAGCGATCAAACGGTGGCTGTCATCAAACAAGCGGAAAATAAACTCATCAATAATCTTACGCTTAGTGCGAGGAATGCTCTTTTCAAACGAATTGCCGTATTCGTAAATACTGTACTGAGAAAAAGCCTGCAAAACGTTACCAAGATACGCTTGAGCCATGTCTGCGGTCTGCGCGGAAGCAACAATGCGAATATTCACCTCAAGCGCTGCCTTAGTCATCTTGTTCTCAATGCCCTCAAGCATCTTTGTTTCAGCAGCAGACAACCGGCGCTCTCGGCGTTTTGCAGCCTGCTTCTCAATATCTTCCTTAGAAGACATCCAGCCAGCTTTGGTAGCCCCCGTTTTCGCCTCCTCAAGTGTCATGCCCGCCTGCATGTTGCGCACGATCTTTGAACCAAATGCTCGCCAATCACTTGCGGCCGGACGCACCAAAAACTGCACCGCTACGCCATCGGTCTCAAGCACTTTTGATAGTGCATTAGTAAGCGCGTTAACCGGATCACCCTCAATCTCTTTAAAGGTTTTAATCGGGAAAGCATTTTCACGCTTAAACTTCACGTGACCAGCCACGGTAACGCCGGTTGGTGAAAAAATATTGTAATCAACGATCTCCTCAAGGTAGGCATCGCTCCATTGTGCATGAAGTTGCTGTTCAAAAAATTCCTGATGCTTCTTCGGAACCGTAACGTAAAACGTAACCAACTTCTCATGTGCAACAAGTTCAAAAGCAAAAACATCATTCCTGCCTTTAAGCCAAGCATTAAAACCCTTCTCAGGCTTCAAGCCGCCAATCGCGGCATAGAGCGTTTCTGCAATAGCGATCTTCTCTTTAATAGTTGCCGGCGTATCATTTTGCCGCGCCTCGTCCTGATTTTTATAACGAGGAATAGTCACACGCAACGTCACCTGGGCATTCTCACCACCTTTAGCACGCGCCGAACGCATAGCCCGAGCTCGCCAATAGAAAACAAAACCAACCAAGCATCCGACCACCGCCAAAACCGCAGCTAGGAAAAGAAAAAGGAGCGCTATTGGATCAAGACCAGCGCCGACCGTTGTTTCAAGATCCGTTCCTCCAAGGATTTGCAACATAATCACCATTATTCACGTACTTTGAGCACGCTATCTGTAATAATTTTTGCCTCTTGCGTCAAAAACTCCCGAGTCACCTTTGGAACAAGCTTGAGCCAACCTTCAACAAGATCAAGAACGGTGCCTTCAGAAAGACGACCGCTGGCAATCATGGCGCGAATCTTCACCGCGATCTCTTCCCCGCGCTTTCGAAAAGCTGGCTTAACGCCATCCGGGATCTGAACGTAGAGATTTTTCAAGCGAGCAGACAAGGCCTCCTCAACATGCGAGAGGAGTTCATCTTTTGCTCGTGGTACTTCTCGTGCTGCCTGAAGCGCCGCGGCACGTGCCTCGGAAACCGCTGCTGGATCTGCCTCCATCTGCACCGGAGCCTGTTCGGGAGCAGCTATCTCAGGGGAGTATTCCGCCTGCGGAATCTCCCGCTCTGACACAGTAGTCAAATCTAAAACCTCCGCGCCAAGCAGATTTGGGGCTTCACCCGTCGTCTCACGATCGCTCATATAGGCATATTGTAACAGATAAACAAAAGAGCACGGACGTCAGGTCGCGTGCTCTTTCTCACACTATCCCCTATACCCTATTCCCTTCCTTCACCCTCTGCCCCTCAGCTGTATCCTCAACCACAAACCCAAGTTCGGCAATTGCATCACGCAATCTATCTGAAGCTGAAAAATCTTTGTTAGATCGAGCGGCGGCACGTTCATCAAGTAGTGCCTGCACACTTGGCGGCACAAGTACCGGTCGCGCGACCACGTCATCAAGCGTCAAACCAAGCACTTCATCAAAAGCCAAAAGAGTAGCGGCTTTAGTCGAACTAACAACATTTGCGTCACTAACAAGCTCCCACAAGACCGCCAAAGCCCCTGGCGTATCAAGGTCATCGCTAACGCGTGCCATAAAGCGATCAACGTACCCAGTATCAGGAGTACTTGGCTTTTCAAGCGTACGAGCAAGATCGATCAAGCGATTTAGTGCTTGATGAGAAGCGCCAAGCGCTTCAAACGTAAAGTTCTGCGGGGTTCGGTAATGCGCCTGCAAAATAAAGTAACGGAAATCGAACGGGGAAAAACCCTTAGCTTCAAGATCATCAAGAGAGTACGTATTTCCAAGCGATTTACTCATCTTGCCGCCATCAACCAGTAAAAACTCATTGTGCATCCAAAGGTTTGCCTCCAAAACTCCACGAGCACCAAGGGTTTGCGCCAACTCATTCTCATGATGCACCGCAATGTGATCAATGCCACCCGTATGAATATCAAAAGGAACGCCTAAATACTTCTCCCCCATGGCTGAACACTCAATATGCCAACCCGGAAAACCCTTACCCCATGGCGACTCCCACTCCATATGACGCTTCTCGCCAGCCGGTGAAAACTTCCACAAGGCAAAGTCAGCGGCACTACGCTTACCATCGGTCTCAACACGAGCTCCCCCTTCTTTCTCCTCCATCTTCTGCCCAGAAAGCTGGCCGTACTCCGGCAGCTTGGCAACATCAAAATAAATGCCGTCATCCGTGCGGTACGTAAAACCATTCTTCTGAAGCTCTTCAACCATGGCAATCTGCTCAGCAATATGATCAGTAGCCTTAGGAATAACGGTTGGCATCAGATTGTTCACTCGACGAATATCGGCAAGAAAAAGTTTAGTGTATTCGTCAGCAATATCCCACGCCGTTTTACCCTTCTTCTTGGAAGCAACCTCAAGCTTATCCTCGCCGCTTGATGCGTCATCAGTTAAATGACCAACATCCGTAATATTCATGACCGCCGTCACCGCAAAACCATTCTTTTCTAGTGTACGTCGTAAAAGGTCAGCAAAAATAAATGATCGCAAATTTCCGATGGAAGCTCGATCGTAAACCGTTGGTCCACAAGAATACATTCCGACCTTGCCCGGTACCTGAGGAGTAAAAATCTCTTTTTTGCGACCAAGGGTATTGAAAAATGCGATGACATGCATAGATGTCAGCACAGTAACAGGGGCAACACACTTCATCAAATTCCCTGCCCACAAAAAGAAGACCCACCCTCGCCGTTTGGCAAAAGGTGGGTCGCGCGGTCATCACCACGTGATGCCCACAGAAGCACCCTGGTACTCGGTACCCGTATCCACCCGCCAGCGAGGGATATCATCCCCCTCAGCGAAGGGCGAGAAGTCGATCCCGCGCTCAGTGCCACCCTGGAGTCCGAAAGCCAGATGCATCGGGAACACGACCACGGTCGTGACCACACGCTGCTGACCCGCAAACATCACCGGGCGACCAATGAGGTGAAACGGTGAGACACCGAGGTCGCTCGCGGCCACAACGAGCACGCGCGAGAACTCCGGAAACGCCGCCGCTACGGCATTAACCGAAACTCCCTGAACGCTGTCCCGCTTCAAGTAGCGCGGCACCTCCACATCCGCCCCCACTGAGCAGTGAGGACCCTTGAGACGCATGCGACGCTCGACAAACGACCGCCTCACAACGCTCAGAACCGACCACTGCGGCACGAGCACCTGGTTCAAGGGAACGAACAACCCATCAGCCTCCTTGCCGAGACCGGCGTAGAGAAAACGACGTCCAAACTCCTGGTGCAGGAGCACGTGCCCGAACAAGAAACCTTCTTGACCATCGTCGCTCATCTCACCTCCAAGGCGACAAGGTAGCGTAACAAAAAACACAACAAAAAGCAAACAAAAGACTCGCCGCCCCTTCCGCAGCCGCGGAAGGTAACGACGAGCCAGCGCCTCACCCGGACACGAACCGATCAACGACATCGGGTCCCTCCACGTGCCTCAGGAAGAGCGGATGAACCTGTTCGTTACGGTCGTACTGGGGCACCACAACGAACTTGCGAGTACCATCACCGTTTGCGCCCCACAGGTACAAACCGGCCTTGCGCTCCCCGTGATCACGTTCCACCTTGCGGTCGAACACGATCGCGAAGCACTTGAGCACGTAGCGAACGCTGTGCGGATCACGCTCGAGGCGCACCAGCCGACCAAGTGACGAGAGCGGAAAGCGCGGCTCGCGCAGTACGCCACGCAGAAGGTCGCGTCCCGTCGGCGTTGCCGCATCAAGGAAGCGTCGCCAGATATGCACGTAGGCTTCGTCATCACGCGGCAAAGCCACGATCTCGAAGCTCTGGAAAGGCTGCTCCACGCCGTTGATGGCAAAGTAGCTGCCACCGGCATCGATGAAACACTCCCGATCCGGATAGCCCGGCAAGGCTGCCGCCCGAAAGCGATCAATGCCATGCTCGGTACCCACCCGGGTGACAAAGGCCGCCACCACAGAACCACTCTCTTCCCCACGACCGTACACGACGATCGCGCTTGCTGCCGGGGCCTCACGGCCACGAGAGCTAGGCCGACTTTGACCCATGACCCCTCCAGTCCTCGGGATGAATTCCCGCGCCAAGGTTAGATGAAAAATGACAAAAACGCAAGGTCTTGACCCTATCCCTCCTTAAGGCCCAACTCCTCAAGTGCCGTTTTTTGCTGCTTACTCAACTTGGTAGGCGTTACAACCTGTACAACCACGATTTGATCACCTCGATTACGACCATGTGGCACACCCTTACCCTTTAAGCGCAATTCGTCACCGGCTTGCGTGCCAGCAGGGATCTTCATCTCAACCGGGCCATCTACCGTATCAATACGCACGGTGTCACCAAGAGCAGCCTGAGTAAAACCAATCTTTAACTTGGTAAAGATGGTTACGCCATTACGCGTAAACCGTGGGTCCGGCGTCACGTTCACATCAATATATAAGTCACCCGTGTCGCCACGCACACCGATACTGTCGCCTTCACCTCGTACGCGCAAGCGAGTGTCATCCTCAATACCAGCCGGAATATCCACCCGTACAGTTTTCTTACCCTGCACCGTACCCTCGCCGTGACACGTTGAACAAAACTTTTCAGGCTTCTCACCACGTCCTTGGCAATCATCACACGCTGCTCGCACCTGCATAGCCCCAAGCATAGTGCGCTGCACCTTGATCACATAACCGTTACCTTTACAGGTGGTACAAGCCGCCATCTTGGAACCAGGCTCCGCCGTTGTACCAGCACAACGATCACAAGTATTTGATCGATTGATAACGATCTCTTTGCTCACGCCAAAAATCGCGTCATGAAATGAGAGCGTAACGTGAACACCAAGATCAGAGCCTCGTTCACGGCGCGTACGACCACCTCCACCCATGCCGAACATATTGCCAAAAATATCTCCCAAGTCTTCAAAACCAGCTGCTCCGCCAAATTGCGAAAAATCAAAGCCACCAGGGAATCCCCCGGCGCCTGCATCAGCTGAACCAAATTGGTCGTACCGTTGGCGCTTTTCAGGGTCACCAAGCGCCTGGTACGCCTCATTGATCTCTTTAAACTTATCGGCGTTACCACCCTTATCAGGGTGGTGTTCATGCGCAAGCTTTCGAAAAGCACGCTTAATCTCATCAGCTGAAGCCGACTTCGAAACGCCTAAAATGCTGTAATAATCTTTCGCCACAGAATTTATTCATCAGCCTCACCGGCACCACAATCTTCACAGTCGTCACAACAACGATCAGTATCAGACTCTTCATCGCAACAATCACAACTTTCACCACAGCTCACCTTTCCGCCATTCCCCCCTTCCGCCATTCCGCCTTTCTTCACAGGCATAGCGCAAACGCCATCATGACAGGTGGCCTTTGGTGCTTCTTTCTTTGCCCCAAACACTGACGAAAGCCATGACATAGACTATTTCTCATTAATAACCTCACCCGAAACATCAACCACCGAGGTGCCGTTCTTGCTCTTCTGTTTCACCTTTGATGACGTTCTACGCCACAACAGAGCAACTAAGGGGACAATAACAAGTGTTATTGCTCCCCAAATAAGTTGCGCATAGTGCCCTGCTTTCTTTAATCGTAAAAGGAGGGACCACATAGTACTTAGGCTTGTTTCTTAGCGTCGGCAGCACTCCAAGAACACAAACGCATTGGTTCGCCACCATCAAAACGTGCCCACATGATGTACTCGCCGTTGCCAGCAATTGGCACTCCAGGAATACGCATCACAATCTGTGCTCCAGGGCCCTTGATCACGCCCTTATAGAGATTGCCCTTCTCAACAAGCACCTTATCAGCATTTGTCATGTAAAGCTCAATCTCATGCTCTGGCGACAAACCTTCAAAACGCGTAGCAAAGAATCCGCGCAAAGCCTTGGGAGCACCAACGGCAAAGTTTGTTCGATCAAACACATTCACAAACGTGTGCAAACCATTGACCGACAACGTCGCGAGCTCACAGAACAGTGCGTATTCTTTGGTAATCATAAGATAATAGACGTCGAGTGAATAAATTAGCTCTTCGCATCTGCGTCACCCGCATCCTTGAACTCAGCATCCTTTGGTTCAGCAGCAGCGTCAGGGGTGGCGCCAGGAGGAGGAGTTTGCTCGCCCTGCGTTGCCTGATACATCTTAGTGCCAATAGCCTGCGCATCCTTAGATAGTTCGTCGACCGCATTCTTCAAAGACTCGAGATCATCACCGTCCTTCAAGTCCTTGACGCGCTTCATCTTCTCTTCAAGATTCGTCTTTTCAGCGTCTGAAATCTTATCTTTGTGTTCGCTCATCATCTTCTCAACGGTGTACACGGTTGTATCAGCAATATTACGAGCCTCAACCGACTCCTGCTTCTTCTTATCTTCCTCAGCATGCGTTTCGGCATCAGCCTTCATCTTCTCAATATCTTCCTTAGAAAGACCGGAGCTAGAAGTGATGGTGATGTTCTGCGTCTTGTTCGTTGCTTTATCAGTAGCTACAACCTTCAAGATACCGTTCGCATCAATGTCGAAAGTAACCTCAACCTGTGGAACGCCACGTGGTGCCGGTGGAATACCGGTCAGATCAAACTGACCAAGAAGCTTGTTGTCATTGAACATGGCGCGCTCTCCTTGGGCAACACGAATGGTAACGGCTGGCTGATTGTCAGTGGCCGTTGAGAATGTCTGTGACTTACTCGTTGGAATAGTGGTGTTACGCTCAATCACCTTAGTAAAGACGCCACCCATCGTTTCAATACCAAGAGAAAGTGGGGCAACGTCCAAAAGCAAGATGTCCTTAACGTCGCCTTGCAAAACACCAGCCTGTACCGCCGCACCGATTGCTACCACTTCATCCGGGTTCACGGTGACGTTTGGCTTCTTGCCAAAGAAATCTTCAACCTGCTTGAGAACAAGCGGCATGCGGGTCATACCACCAACCATCACAATCTCACCAATCTCTTGCGCGGTCATCTTGGCGTCACTAAGCGCCTTCTTAACCGGACCAAGTGTCTGAGCAACAAGTGGTGAAACAAGCTCCTCAAGCTTAGCGCGGGTAAGGGTCATCACTAAGTGCTTTGGACCTTCAGCGCCAGAAGTAATGAATGGCTGATTGATCTCAGTCTGTTGTGCTGTTGAAAGTTCGATCTTAGCGCGTTCAGCCGCATCCTTAATACGCTGCATAGCAAGCGGGTCGCCAGAGAGATCAACACCCTCCAACTTCTTAAACTCCTCCAAGATGTAACGCATGATGGTCAAATCAAAGTCATCACCACCAAGGTGCGTATCACCGTTTGTGGCAAGCACCTCAACCGTACCCTCGGAAACATCAAGAACGGAAACATCAAATGTTCCACCACCCAAATCGTAAACCACAATCTTCTGACCAACCTTCTTATCAAAGCCGTACGCCAAAGCCGCAGCCGTTGGCTCGTTGATAATACGCATGACCTGCAAGCCAGCAATTTCACCAGCATCCTTAGTTGCTTGGCGCTGGGCGTCGTCAAAGTACGCAGGAACAGTGATAACGGCCTGAGTGATCTTTTCACCAAGCTTCTCTTCCGCATCAGCCTTCAGCTTCTGCAACACCATAGCCGCAACTTCCTGTGGCGTGTGCTCTTTATCACCCATCTTTACCGCCACACCTTCACCGCGAGCAACGATCTCAAACGGCATGAGTTTAATGTCACGCTGTACCTCTTCATCCTGAAAACGGCGACCAATCAAACGCTTCACGGAGTAAAGCGTGCTCTTAGGATTAGTAACGGCCTGTCGTTTTGCTGGAACACCAACCACACGCTCCCCCGCCTTGGTTGTGGCAACCATGGACGGCGTGGTGCGCATACCTTCCTTATTTTCTAAAACCTTAGGCTGGCCACCTTCAAGAACGGCCATGCAGGAGTTTGTTGTACCAAGATCGATTCCAAGAATTTTTGCCATACTTATTTTTATACTTTCGCAGGAAACTGATAGATAAATTTTAACAACATCTCAACAAAGTGAATGATTTTTTCAGCCTCGTCCCTAGTGCGACTTTGGATTTCATGATTAGCGTCATTGCCAAGCTGTCTTATTGCATCGACCCAGTCACGACTACCTGGTGGAGTATAGTGATTCTCTACAAGCCAATTCACATATTCCGCGAATTTCAGACCTTTATCTGCACCTTGCGACACAGCGACATTCATTAATACTTTGCGCATACACATAACTGAAGCCGTATAAGCACTTACAGAAAAAGACTTTCTTCCTTCCGTGTATATTCCAAGAACATCAGTCGGCAAATCGCTTACATCATTGCCATACGCAACTCCTGGATATTGAACCCCTTCGCCAGAAAAATAAGTCGGATGATTACAAGCGTGACAAATGTATATACTCGCATGTGGGCTAGATGCATGAGAGCCTACAAAATATCCAACATTTGATGCCAAAGGATTATGACAATACCCACAGGTATATGATCGAGACTTAATTATATGAGTCTGTATCCAAGCCATATTACTCGCTTACCACAACCTTCGACGGACGAATGACTAAGTCACCAAGTTTCCAACCACGCACAATCTCTTCAAGAACAACGCCAGGCTCTTTACCGTCCTCCTTACGAGAACTCGCTGACTCATGAAGCATCGGATCAAACTTGGCGCCAACGGCCACAATCGGTTCAACGCCAAGGACCTTTAAGGCTTCAGCAAACTGACGATCAATGTGCCCGATCCCTTGAAACCACACATCAAACTTTTTCTTAGCGTCGTCTGTGAGTCCACTAACGTCCGGCACATGCTGCAAAACGTAGCCAAAGTTATCAACGACCGGGAGCAATTCTTCAGCAAGTGAGAGTTGCGCGCGACGACGATCCTCGACCCGACGCTCTGACATCTGCTTTTGAATATTCTCGTAATCAGCAAGCGCACGCTTCCAGCCAGCTAAGTATTCATCACACTTTGCTTGCAAGTCAGAGGCAGGCGCCGCGGATGCCGTTTCTGGCGCTCCTTCTGGAGTAGGTTGATCATTATTTACTGTCGTGTCCTTTTGTTCTTCATCCATAGGTTAGAGCTTGAGGTTCAATAAGACGTTTGGCGTGCATGAGAAGCGCGGCGTTATGCGCATAATCCATACGCATCGGCCCAACAATGCCCATCACACCTCTACCACCGTCTGGCAACGTATGCCCGATAACAACCGAGGCGAGCGCCGGACCAAACGGACTGTCACTCCCTAAAATGATCTGCACATCCTCACGCGTAGTTTTAGCCATGCCGCGCAAGGTGGCATCAAGCTTCTCAAGTGAGTCAGCGAGCGCGAGGCGCGCCTGTACCTCTTGAAAGTCCGGCTTACGCAAAAGGTTAGCGATGCCGACCGTTTCACTCCACGGCCGAGTAGTAGCAAGCATAACTGCGTCTCCGGAGGCCTGCGCAAGCGCAAGACCGATTTCATGCATGCGCTCTTCAGAACTTTTCTGCCGAGGCTGAATTCTGAGCGTCACCCGGATCTGCACCGCCGGACGTGCCGGCTTAGTAGCTGTACCGGTTGCGGGACCTACATAGGAAGCAATGTAATGCTTGTAGGCCTTCTCAGTTGGCACACGGCCAGCCGAGGTATGTGGCTGCGCAATGTACCCAGCCTCCTCAAGGGCTGCCATGTCATTACGAACCGTGGCGGGCGAGCAATCAAGATCAGCCCGTTCACAGACCTGTTTGGAACTCACAGGCTCGGCGGTACGCACGTACTCGTCCACGATGCACTTGAGAATTCGTTCTCGTCTGGAATCCATCATAAAAGGATATTAGCACTCGGTATTATAGACTGCTAAATCGGAACGTCAAGTGTATAAAAAGAGGCCCCGTGAAGCGCGTGCTTCACAGGGCCTTGAGGGCTACCGCACAACCGAGACCGTGAGAGCGATCTCGTTGTTGCAGGGGCGTGGCATCCCCAGACCGACGTAGCTACTAGCGTCGAAGGAGATCGCCGCCCCGCCTTCGAAGATGAAGAGTGCTCGTTGCCCAGCCTCGATCTCGCCAGAAGTCGGTGGGCACTCCAGGCTCCTGGCCTCGTAGTCGAACCACTCCAGAGTCGCGGTTCGACCACGCAATCGGATGCGCGGGCCGTCGATCTGAGTGACGAGGACACGTTGATCGTCGTGCGCTACGAAGCGCGGGATAACCATGTGCGCCCCTCGGCGCATGATGTAGGTGATGCCGATGCCGTGGAAGTCCTCCGGCTTCGGCAGGTGAATCACCCGCTGCTTGGGAACCGCGAGCTCGAGCACGAGCTCGTACTGCACACCGGAAGACGTACGCCTTCCTTGCCGCTGTCGGCGACGCTGAGAACGAACCTCCTTGCCCTGGGCAGACTCTCCGTCGATCACCCGGACACGGAAGCTGATGATCCGGTGGATCATCGCCAGTTGATCATAGGCCCCGCACCGTGCGTAAGGCCCCTCCTTGCTGTTGCTCGACCCTGTGGAATCACGGGTCGCTGGCATGCCACACATTGGCCCTCCAGTAAGGCCAAGGTTAGCGGAAAAACAAAAAGAGCGCAAGACCGCGCTCTTTCTAACTTAACTCGCTTTTTGAAAGGCTTGAACCGCAGCTTTTTTAGCAGCCGCGACATCAGTTACTGTAGATTCTTGAGCCTTTTGGCGCTGTAATTCAACAATATACGCCATCTGCTCTCTATTAAGGCTTGGGTGCGGCTTAGACCAGCGCCCTTTAGGGTCAAGTGTGCCGGAATCCACTAAATGCTGCCGCCACTGCTCCCAAGTATCAGCCTCATCTTCAGCATTGTTCTTTTCACCAACTTCCACCTCATTACCAAGCGCCTCAATATTGGCCTCATCGAGCTCTTCAAGCTCCTCAGGTAAAGCTGAGGCGCGCATACGCTCAACGGACACCTGACCAACCGGAACGTCACGTCTTAGCGCCTCTTGCAGCTTACTTGCGGCCAACGAAGAATCCCCCGCCCGAGAACGGCGCTTACGAACCGCTGCTCCAACAACAGCGGACGTATCATCCGGCTTACTACGATCATTTTTCTCATCCTTTTCAATACTCACCGCCAGTTCTTGAAGTAGGCTCTCAGCAAGAAGTGGATTGCCTTCGCTCTTCTGCATCACTTCCTCCATCTGCTTGCGAGTAGCGTTGTCATGAACGCCATCTGAAGTAATAACAAACCGCTGGCCAGGCTCAAGATCGACCCACAAAATATCAGAATTCTTTGGATTCTCTGGATCAAATTTTAAATCTTCTATTTTAGATGTACCAGAACCTATCGCTTCAGTAATAACGTTTCGCTTACCGACAAATTCTTTCTGCCGCTCAGTGAGTGCATTGTAATCAGTGTACTGATCAAGCGCGTCTAAATCTTCTGGGGTAAGTTTCGTTGGTAATTCAATAGCTCTGTTTAAAACCTTAACCAAACGATCCGCCTTATCAGCGTCAATCTCGCGTTTGGCAGCATCCGTAAGAAAACGGACATCTGACTCTGACAGGCCCCGTGGATCAGCTAAGAATGACGATAGAGCAGACTGAATTTCAGCCGAAGAAACACTGTCACCCTTACGACCCGCCGCCATCTGCTTTAACTTCTCAAGCCCACTGACTACATCTAGATCAAGCGGCACATCACGAAATGTCTCATTCTCTGCCCGCAACCGATTATCGTCCTCGGTCAGCGTCACAAGTGACCCATCTTCATTTTCAAGATAGACACGACTGTCACCTATGCTCGTGTAATACAAACGCATCTTGCCGTCAGGCATTTCAACGAGCTTGGCAAGTGAAAGCGTAGTACATGCCCCACGATACTCTGGATTAACTTTTTGAATTTTCTCAACTGCTTCATTGGAGTCTCGAACACTCTCCTGCATGGCCTTAGCCACGGCTTCATTAATCCAATCTTCATCCCCCTCAGAAAGCTGGGACGCCTTCTCAAGAACAGCATCAAGCTTCTCACCCATGCGATCAGCAACCACGCGACTCGTAATCTCAGAGGCAATGGCGCCGTGACCCGAGGACACGCCATCCATCACCGCATACAAACCACGTTCTGGATCGTTGATCTTGCGATCATCACAACGGTTCTTGGGCTTCTCTAAAGTTTTCTCACCAATAACGCGGCGTTCAAAACCCTTCACTTCATCAACACCAACGTTCACAATGTCACGAGCCGCAACCTCTGGCGGTAGCACAGCCTCAATATCTTTAGCAGCTTGCTCCCACTCCCCCTCCTTCCAAAGCTTCTCCATCTTGGCCTTTTGCGCAACAACCCAATCCTTCGGTTTCTCGACCGGCTTTACCTGCTCAACCTTAACAGTCGGCTGAGGTGCCTGCTCTTTTTTTGGCGCTCCGTAGCCCATCATGCCACGAGCTCGTTCCATCATTGATCCGATCATAAGTGGTTATTCGAAATCGTGAATACGATCCATGTAGGCAATCTCATCTTTAGCGAGCGTACCCCAAGATGTCTTTGTCGTCTTTTTCTTCTTCAACAGATTAGCGAAATGCTCGCCGCCAAGCATGCTCGGCACAATCACGAACGTTGCCCCAAGTGCATAACAACGTGCAGCGTCACTTGATGACTTCACGGTCATGATGGCGGAACCTGCATAGTGATGTGCTGACAGATAATCCATGATGTCATCATTCACCTGCATATCAGGCACAGTGGAGATAACCATCTTTGCCTTATCGGTTTTGATAAAGTGGAGCACATCTTCGCTGCCAACGTCACCATACATACAAGGAATGCCGCGTGCCGCTAAAAGCTCAATAACTGCCGGATTGTAATCCACAACCAAATAGTGCTTCGTAATCGCCTGAATTTCCGGCAAAATACGCGCGCCCATCCGATCATAACCAAACAAAATGATTTGCGGAGTAACTGCATGCCTCGCCTCTTTATCAAGTCCCTTGCTACGCAAAAACGGCAAAAACTTGGCAGCAAAATCAAAGATACGTTCGTTGTATGAAATGAGGTAGGAGGAACCGGCGATCGTTGCGAGTCCAACAACGGTTGCAAGCGGCATAGCGCTTGGAGCGATCAAACCGGCAGCAACACCACCAGCAATTAAAATAAATGAGAACTCGCTAATCTGGGCCACTGTAGTACCGACCAAAAAGCCAGTACGGGCGTGGTACCCCATGAAGCGCATGATAAGTAAGACCAAGAGCGGATTACCAATAAGGATAAATAGGCTGAAGATAACGCTCGGAACAAGCAGTGCGCCAAAATCTCCGCCCGCCAAATGCGTACCAAGAACAATAAAGAAAATAACCAAGAAGAAATCACGAAGCACACGCACCTTGGCCTCAATCTCATGCTGAAAGCCACTACCTGCTAACGTGATACCAGCCATAAGCGCTCCTATCTCAATACCAAACCCAAGAAGTAAAAGCGCTGATGAAATAGCAAAACACCAAGCGATCGCCATCAAGAACAAAAGCTCGGTTGAACGAGCGGCAAATCTAAACAGGTGCGGCACAATGAACTTCCCAAGAAATGCCAACGAGACAACGGCGATAAGCGCCTTACCAAAAGAAACCGTAAGAATGTTGGACCACGTACCGCCGTCTTGCATGGCTGCAAGCAAAAGCAACAAGACCATGGCGAGTAAATCCTGAACGAGCAGCATGCCAACCGCTACCCGACCATATAAACGATCAATATCTTCTTTGTCAGAAAGCATCTTCACGATGATAATCGTGGAAGAAAAGGCAAACGCCGTGGACAAAAAGAGCGCCGTCACCGGATCAAACCCCAACCCCACACCAATGAGCCAACCAACAGCTGTTGTAAACGCTACCTGGCCAAACCCGAGCATGAGCGCCACACGCCCAACCTCGGCAATGTTGCGCCAGTTTAAATTAAGACCAACGATAAAAAGCAGAAACGCGATACCGATCGAGGACATGGTTTCAAAGAGCTCCATGCTCTGCGCAAAGCCAAGCGTGCCAGGGCCAACGATCATGCCGGTAACAATATAGGCAATAATAAGTGGCTGCCTCAGCTTAAAAGCCAAGAGCGACAGTAACCCGGCAATCATGATGACAACCGCAATTTCAAGAAAGAGTTCATTGAACATAACAATGCAGCAAGTATAACAAGAATTTTCGATGCACCGCGTGATAATGAACAATCACCTCCGAGCTTTGACGGCACAAAAAAGCTCTGCTATTCTATCGTTCGTCAGAAATACGGCCTTATCGTCTAGCGGCTATCCGGCAAAGCCGGACCCGGCTCTGCCGGGGGACGTCATATGTACATCGTCTATATACTTTCGTCCGAAAGCAATAATCGCTGGTACATTGGAATGACTGCAGACATTAAGGTTCGTTTAGGTGAACACAATGCAGGTCGCGTGCGCTCCACAAAGCCATATGTTCCGTATCGCATTATTTATACGGAAACATATCCAGACAAAACAACTGCGCGGAAAAGAGAGATTCAGATTAAAAAATCTGGATTAATCCGCAAGCAGTTAAAAGACAGGATTACCAATACGGCCTTATCGTCTAGCGGCTAGGACGGCACCCTCTCACGGTGCAGACCCGGGTTCGATTCCCGGTAAGGTCACCAAAAAACCACTTCAGCCATGAAGTGGTTTTTTGTTATCTCGTATTATGAAGTGCTACTCGAACCGCAACGTCTCAAGAATCCACTCTGCAAAATATGAATCGGAACCTATCGAAGAAAAGTGATACGCACGAGCCGAATCACGAGGGTCTACGATGTACCACGTATGACTAGGGTTCATGTCGGTAACAAAAAAATGAATTGTCGGAATATCACGGATCATCTCGGTTCGATAATATGACTCGTCCTGCAGGGTAAAAATAGAAGAATTCTCAGGTGGATCGATGAAGCCATGACGACCAGCCACAAGATCCTCAAGCGAGGTCCCCTCTGGAATATCCACGGTCTCAATACTTAAAGTCGGAAAACTCTTGAAATCACGGTAAGTCAAATTATTCTCATGCCAAATATCACCTTCAAACAAGACAAACGACGGATCAGGAAGATCAAGAATGACACCATGTGTGCGAACCGTGAGATCAATCTCTTGCTGAGGCTTTGCAACCTCTTCACGAATCTCCCGGAGCATCATGGTTTGATTACCAAGCATGACAATGATGATCGCAATGATAGCAAGTTGAAAGCTGATGATAACAAGATGAGATTTTTTCATATTATTCAAGCCACTGTGGTTCTTGGCGGACTAAAAGATCAGCAGCCCGTAGTGGTTCAGCCATAACATCTTTCACCACCTTTTCCATACGCTGCGACTGCGAACCCTTAACATACACCACATCTCCTTTTTCAAGGTTGGCATCGAGGTATCGACCGGCATCTTCCGCAGAAGCAAACCATTCCATCTTGTCACGCGCCATGCCAGCGGCCTCGGCTTCCTCCATGGCGTAACGCATCTCAGGACCAACAAAAAGCGCAACGTCTGCTGTTTCCGCAACCTTACGACCAACCGCACGGTGCTCGGCCTCGCTCATACCACCAAGTTCCGCCATATCACCAAGAACAGCCACATGACGATCCCATTCCTCACCAGGCGTAAACATCTTGAGCGTCTCAAGGCCAGCAATCATGCTCGCTGGAGCGGCATTGTAGCTATCATCAAGAATGAGCGAGCCTTTAATGCCCGCTAGTGGACGCAACCGACCAGCCACCGCCGTAAAGCCTTCACTGATAGCAGTAGCCGCATCAGCAAGTGGCACACGGTAATAAGACGCAACTGCAATGCCAGCAACCGCTGAACGAACAAGCGCTTCACCTACGCAGTTTTTCAACTCAACAACAACTTCATCATCTGGCGTTTTGACAGTAAAACGAGTAACAGCAAACACTTCACCAATATCAAAGCTCTCTTCTTTTGGAGTAACAAGTTCAAGATCGGTGGCGTAAACATCACCCTCCCCCACACCAAAGGTCATGACTTGCGCTTCATAGCGACCACGCATCAGCTTTACGAATTGATCATTCGCATTCAAAAGCACCAAACCACCTTTCTCAACCTTATCGCCAAGTGAAGCCTTCTCTTCAATGAGCGCTTCAAAGTTTGGATAGTTGCCAACATGTACAGAAGAGATCGCTGTAATAACCGCCACATTCGGGCAGGCAATCGCAGACAGGTAAGCTAAATCTCCAGGGCGATCAGCGCCGTACTCTAAAACAAGATACGCCGGCAAGCCTTTAATCTTCTTAGCTCGCCAAATGAGCTTCAACCATTCCCAGGCATTCTTCCCAGGACTCTTCTCCCCCAAGATAGCAAGTGGTACGCCGATTTCATTATTGTAATTCTTATACGGCGTACGAACGGTATGCGTGGAGCCAAGAGCAAGCGCGATAGCAGTCCGGGTTGAAGTCTTGCCGACTGAACCGGTAACCGCCACCACCTGCGGCTTATAACGGGCAACAAGACCGTGAGCGATCTTGCCAAGCTTACGAGTGACGAGTGCTTTCATACAGGTATATTGTACCTTATTCAGTTCTATTTGGCGGAACGTTATAGTAGGACAATAAGAACTCAGCAATTTCTCCAAAAAGCGGTGCAGCCGTGCTCTCAGCGTAAATAACTCCGTTCTTCGGATTCTCGATCTTCACAACCATGGCAAAAGCCGGATCTTCAATCGGACCGTAGCCAGCAAAGGAACCGTTAAACTCATTTTTAGAATACACACCATTACGCGCAATCTGCGCCGTACCGGTTTTTCCCGCAATGTAATACCCAGGAACAGCTGCTTTCTGTCCATGACCGTACTCAACAACCGATACCATCATGCCGCCAATCTTAGCAGCGGTGTCTTTACTCACCACCTGACGTAATTCACGCGGACGCGTTTCTTCAATAGTGCCATCAGGATACTTCTTCTGTGCAACAATATATGGCTGCATGAGGACGCCGTCATTAGCAAGCGCTGCATACGCGGCCGCCATCTGCATGGGTGTAGTGGTAATACCCTGTCCGAATGAAGCAGTTGCCGGATACACCTCCGAACTCTTCCAAAGCGAAGCAATGGTGCCAGCCGCCTCGGTATTAAGCTCAATGCCGGTAATCTCACCAAAGCCAAAACGCTCAATTGCGTCACGCATGGTGTCTCGACCCATCTTACGCATGATCCAAATCATTCCCGTGTTAATTGAATCCTCAAGAACTTGAATCATCGAGACCGTGCCGTACACCTTTTCGTCAGCATTGCGAATAGTAAAGTCATCAATCTCAACCGAACCTGGATCAGTAAAAGTTGTCTCTGGTGTAATCACCCCAACGTCAAGCGCCGCCGCGAGAACAAGCGGCTTGAAAATAGATCCCGGCTCATACGGAGTAAAGATCACGTCGTTGTTATAAACACGCGCATCATCAACGTTGCCATAATCTGAAGAAGCGAAGTCTGGCCAATTGCACATTGCAATCACCGCCCCTGTTTCAGGCGCCAAAATAACAAGCGCCCCACTGTCAGCCTCAAACTCCTCAACCTTATTGCGAAGCATGCCGCAAGCCACCACCTGCACTGTGCGATCAATGGTCAAAAGTAAATCTCCGCCATCAATAGCAGGCGTGAAGTCAGAATCCCCTACACCAATAAAACGACCGGAAACATCCTTACGAAAAGCGAGCGAACCCGGAACGCCGGCTAAGAAATCTTCAAAATATCCTTCAAGGCCATAATAGCCTCGTGGGTTATCTTCTGCATCCTTACCTAAGAAACCAATAACCTGACCACCAAAGCCAATCTCAGGGTACGACCTCGCGTCTTCAAAAATATACGCAAGCGCTGGCTCGTTCAAAGCCTCAATGAGTTCAATCTTCTCTTGAGAAACGTTACGAGCAACCGGTTCGTACGGGTCGTCCGTCTTTGCTAAACGCGTAATAAGACGAGCGATCTCATTTGTATTCCAAAGCGCCTCAAGATCAAGTGACGGCATCTCGGGAAGCGCTGGCGTCTCGGGCGCAATCTCCTCACCAGTAACCGGATCAATCTCAGGCGGTGGTGGTGGATTCTTAGCTAACTCTTCCGCCTGCTCAATTAAGAAAAGATCACGAGCCTCCTCAGTTAACAAATCTTCAATCGCTTGTGCAGCCTCATACTGACCTGACTCGCGCAATTTGCGAAGCGTATCCAGACGCTCATACTCCTCCAAACCCTCTAAACCAATAATTCGAGCAAGCGTTAAACCAAGCACGACCGGATCGGTTACCTTGCGCGGATCAGCGTACACAAAAGCACGCGGAGCAACAGTTGCTACCGGGTACCACGTGTCATCGCCGCGATCGGTGACGTACACACTTCCCCGACGCGGCACAAGCGTTTCATACAACTCGTGCTGCGTTTCAGCGAGTGCATTATACGTTTTTGCTTCAAAGATCTGGAGCGAGATCAAACGAGCAATGATCACACACGCAGAAATTAAAAGTATGACCCGCAAAAATCGTAAGCGAGTCATACCTCCCCAATCCTGCGTCCTCCGCTCGGCCGAAACGGCCATAGGTCAAAACGTTAGGCGCCTTGAAGCTCCTCTTCCGTAATCTGTGCGCCGTAGGCAAAGCTCAAGTCACCGGTTGACTCATCCTCCATGATACGGATAATTTTACCCGTTGGACCCTCATAGTCCTTAAACGACAAAATCGTTCCGCCATCCTCTTCTAGGATAGTCGCTTTCGCTTCATATGAGAATTCATGGTCCTCGCCGCTATACACAACAGTATCATCTTCTGGCTCAAGCTCTTCTTCAAGATCCTCAAACAACCAGACCTCTTCTCCTTCAGGGTCAATAGAAAGCCACATGCCTTCAATACCACGAATCCAAAAGACACTTTCACCGGTATCAAGGGTAACTTCATCAACGCCACGAGGGCTAAAAGTCATGTCACGAACAACGATAGGCTCGTCGTTTTTAAGGAGTTCTAATGCTTCTGGGATGTTCATAAGTATTTCAAGTACGACAACAAGTATACAAACCTAATGTTTTACGCAAGCCCGGCTTGTCCACAGCGGAACAAAAGGCGCAGATTAAAGAGTTTGGAGTATAAAGGAAAGTGAAGATAATGAATAGGTGGCCAAGCGTTAATAAATGGCCAAAATGAAAAGGGGCTGCGGAATATGCCACAGCACCCTCTTTCTTTAACACTTTTAACTTTAATACTTTAACCCAACAATCCTACTGACAAACCGCACACTCTTCCGTGGAGACATCTCGCTTCTGAGATTCCATAGAGATGCTGTCAGCTTGGATTGGCGCTGAAGAGCGGAAGTAGTAAAGAGACTTCAGACCAAGCTTCCAAGCAAGCAAGTGAACCTCATGCATGTACTTTCCAGAAACCGGCGTCTGGAAGAAGAGGTTAAGCGACTGCGCTTGATCAATATACGGCTGACGATCAGCAGCTTGCTGAACAAGTTCGCGCATGTTCATCTCGTAACCGGTACGGAAGATCGCCTTTTCCTCTACAGTAAGGAATTCCAAATTCATAACACTGCCCTTATCAGCGATCACCTTTTTCCAAACATCGGAAGTATTCTGTCCCTTTGTTTCCAAGAATGCTTCCAGGTGACGATTCTTTACAAGGAAGCTACCAGAAAGTGTCTTTTGCAAGTACGCATTTCCAGCAATTGGCTCAATAGCTGGCGTTGCCTCACCACACAAGAACGCTGTTGAAGCCGTTGGCTGAATAGAAGTGACGTAGCTATTACGCTGCGTACCGCCATCAAGCGGCAAACCACGCTCTTCACCAAGCTTCACACTTGCCTTGCGCGCTGCCTCACCAAACTTAGTAAAGATTGCCTTGTTAATGTTGCGTGCTTGCAAACTCTCAAATGGCACACCCTTACTCATGAGGTAACCGTGATAACCCATGGTACCAAAACCGATGGAGCGTTCGCTCTTCACCGAGAAGATCGCTTTTTTGTACTCCTTCGGATCAGCCATGTCGAGGAAGGTCTCGAGGTTGTTATCAAGACCCTTTACCGCTGCATAACAAATGTCATCGATCTGATCAGAAAACTCATCCCAACGCTCAAGGTTGATAGAAGCCAAGCAGCACACTGCCGTACGATCGTTATCGGTTGGCAAAACAATCTCCGTACACAAATTAGACTGACGAACCTGCAAACCTTTCTCTTTGTGATGCGGAGGAATGAACTTATTTACTGTATCAATGAACAAAAGATACGGCTCACCACTTTCAGCGCGCATGGAAAGAATCTTGCGCCACATGGTAACGGCATCAAGCTCCTTGGTGACCTTCTTGAAGTGTGGATCGATCAATTGGTACGTAGTGCCCTTCTCAACCGCTTCCATGAAGGCATCCGTAATAGTGATACCAATGTTGATATTCAAAGTCTTACGATCTTGATCGCCACCGGTTGGCTTACGAACTTCCAAGAAGTCCTCAATATCTGGGTGATCAATACGCAAGTAGGCCGCTGCCGCACCACGACGAACACCATTACGAGCAATCGCGATCGTTTCCGAATCCATGATCTTCAAAAACGGAATAACGCCGGAAGACTTCAAGCCGGAAGAGATAAGCGGCGCATCCATACCGCGCAACTGCGACCAATCAGTACCGATACCACCACCGTACTTAGCAAGAAAAGCATTCTCACGGAAAACATCAAAGATACCACCAAGATCGTCTGGAACGGTGTTCAGGAAGCATGAAATCGGCAAACCCTTCTTGGTACCAATGTTCATGAGTGTTGGCGATGACGGCAAGAACCAGTTCTTACTCATGATGTCATACAGGTACTGGGCATGCTGCTTGTCACCACGCGCCATACCGATCGCAATGCGCGCAAAAAACATCTGCGGATCCTCAATCACCTGACCAGCAACGTTACGCAAGGCATAACGATCACGGAAGTTCTCAAGGCCAAAGTAGGTAAAGTTGGTATTACGCTCTGGGGCAAGAACCAAAGACTGCTGAGCCTCTTTGTATTCCTGCATGTAATACTCAGAATCCCAACTGCCTTTGCCAGCTGTGCTCGCTAAAATTTCACCAAGTAAGATATTGCGCGCCGCCAAGAGATCGTTAGCACTCAAAGCGTCGATAACTGATGCGTAATCCATAGCAGATGTACTCCTCTTTAATCTTTTAACTTTAATCTTTGCTCTGAAACCTTAGGTCCAATCCTCAAGCACCGAACCCTTTGAATACTCCGTGGCACGCGCTTCAAAGAAGTTTGCATGCTCCTTAGCGTTCACCATGACATCAAGCCATTCAAGTGGATTGGTAACGTTGTACATGGCATCAAGCCCCAGGTCATGCAACCGGCGATCAGCAATGTAACGGATGTACTGCTTCACTTGCTCAGGCTGCAAACCAGGAACCGCACCCTTTGAGAAACAGGTATCAATGAAGGCATCCTCAAGTTTCACCATGTCGTTACAAGCCGCGTACAGCGTATTTTGAAACTCCTTGGTCCAGAGGTAACGATTCTCAGCGATCAAGTCACGGAAGAGGTGACAAACGCCCTTGCTGTGCAGCGATTCATCACGGATGCTCCATGTCACAATCTGACCTACACCCTTCATCTTTCCCATGCGTGGGAAGTTCATCAAAATGGCGAACGAGGAGAAAAGTGACACGCCCTCCATGAAACCTCCAAAGACTGCAAGGTTCATGGCCAGCTCTTCAACGTTATGTACGTTGAACTGCTGAACGTAATCGTACTTTGCCCTCATGGATTCATACTCCAGGAAAGCTGAGTATTCCTTCTCCGGAAGCCCGAGCGAATCATTCAAATAGGAATAGGCCCAAACGTGTATCGATTCCATGGCCGCAAAGGCCGACAGCATCATTTTAATTTCAGGTTTTGGAAAGGCCGGGATGAGGTGCTGGTTGTAATTATTATTCACCTCAATGTCTCCTTGGGTAAAAAAGCGGAGAATGTTGATGATGAGGTTTGATTCCTCAGGCGTGAGACGGAATCGATAGTCCGCAATATCACTTTCCATTGGCACCTCAGTTGGCAACCAATGCGCCTGATTTTGCTTCTGAAAATATTCGTAAAAATGTGGGTACTCAAACGGTCTGTAAAACGATCGGGATTGAAAGAGTGTTGATGGCTTGCCGGCAGCAGTCGAGACCATCTGTTGAATCGATGTTTGGTACATAGAAAATCAAGAGTAATCAGTCACTCGTCTTAAAAATGACACAAAAAGAATCCCGAAGGTGGGATTCTTTCCCTGCCCCCTCCATCGACGATAGACACAACATCTTGTGTCTCGCCAGGGCATGATACCACTAGGGATAGTGTTTCCTAGTTCAGAATGTGGATAAGGAAAATACGTCGCACAAGTTCGCCAAGGATTGGCTGTCGCGTCGCAAAATGGAATTGGAGCGATTAAAAACCGAGCGTGAAATTGACCGCGGTTGCCGCTTGTTGAGGGGCAACATTGATCTCAACGGCGTGGCGTTCACCGCGCTTGTCATCGTACAAAATAAACCCGTTTTTCAAGGCAAATTCGTACACCTCTTTCGTGACCTTTACGTCTTGCAAACAATACTCACGAATCGCTTCAATATTACCCTCTTTCCACCAAGCTACCGCCTGCAAGCCGTGAGCACTCTTTTCAGTGCCGATCGTCGCCTTGGCAACGTCATCAAGCTTAATGCGATACCCCAGTGATTTGTTAATAAGCGCCAAAAGATCGAGCTGCGGCAACTGCAAAAGGTCTCCAGCGTAATAATTATTCAAAACCGGCATATCAAAGCCGATAGTGTTGTAACCGATAATACGTCCGCTCTTTTCCAAACGAGCAAACAACTTTGGCAGATCAGCCTCTAAAAATGACTCGTAGGTATCGGTTTCATAAAAGTAACAACCAACCAAAGAAACTTTCAATTTATCCGTAAAAAAGCCACCAACCTCATCAAAGGTATTCTGGGTTTCAATGTCTAAAACAACGTCGGTATTGGTCATAGCGCATGCAGTGTAACGAAACGAAACCGAATAAGAAAGTACGCATGTGGCCAACATCTCTCACCAAAAACTAGGAGAACTATTCGCGAACAATGCTCAAAATCTCTGAATACGTCGGGTAAGCCCGAGTTACATCCTGAAGTTCACTCATCGTAATACCAAAGCGCATGGCAAGCGCTACTTCATGCATCACCTCCCCTGCTCGCTCACCAAGCATGTGGCCACCAAGAATAAGGTCACTCTTGGCGTCCACAATGATCTTACACATGCCCGTAGTGGCGCCATCAGTCAGCGCCCTACCAAGCGAGGCAACACTCGCCTTAAATACCTTAATCTTTTTCTTTTTCAAAACTGCTTGCTCGGCCGTAATACCAACTGAAGCAAATTCAGGATCACAAAATGTAACGCCTGGCGTAATCGAATGATCAATCTTTCGTAGGCGACGTGGCTTAGAAACATTCGCCGCATTCCAGCCTGCAATCCAACCGCCCCGGTGAGCAACATGCGTAAACTGCAAACCACCAGCTGCGTCTCCTGCAAAGAAAACATGCTTAGCCTTAGAACGCTGAAAATCATCAAGCGCTTGGCCGGTATAAATATCCTCCAAAGAAAGACCTAGTCGATCAAGACCAAGGCCGTTCACACTTGGTCGCCGGCCGGCAGCCACAAGCACATGATCGGTAGCAAGCATCTGGCGTGGCTTACGGCCAACCTGATACGTAAGATTGATAGTTCTGCCATCAGCCACCGCTGACAACACCGTTGATTTTGTAATAATGCGAACACCACGCTTACGAAGCTCCTCGCTTGCTAAAAGTGCGAGCTCTTCATCAGCACGAGACAAAATACGGTCACTACGTTGCAAAATAGTCACCGGCACCCCTAAACCAGAAAAATAGGTGGCGTATTCAACGCCCACCGGACCCGCGCCAATAATAACAAGGGAGCGCGGCAACGTTTGTAAGCGAGCAATATCGCGATGCGTCCAATACGGCACCGTTTCGAGCCCAGCAATCGGTGGCAAAACCTCTTCAGAACCGGTCGCAATCACAAAGGCCTGAGCTTGTAGCTTAGTACCATGTGCTACCGCTTCATACTCTTCCAAAAAATGACCCCTACCAGAAACAACACGCACCCCAAGTGACTTCACAAGCGCCGGTAAACGCTTACCACTACCAGTTAACAAATGTACAACCGCATCACGACGCGCAGCAATCGCCCCAAAGTCCGCAGTAATGCCGCGCGAACGAATACCAAAGCGCCCAGCATGTAATTGCAAATCACGAAACACTTTCACCGACTTCAAACCAGCCTTTGACGGCACGCAACTCCACCATGGGCACTCACCTCCCAAACGATCCTCTTCAATGATGGCGATCTTCTGCGCCCCTGCTGCTGCCGCGCCTTCAGCGGCCGCAATACCAGCGCTACCACCACCAAAAATAACGACGTCATACGCCGTAGCATCCAAACGAGTACGTGGGGTGCGTGCTGATGCCATACCTCCTCTACGGCTTCATAATCTCACGGGCCGCTTCAAGTAAGCGGTCGTCTCCTGACTCGTGCAAATAATACCACCATTCAACACCCCAGAAGAGAATTTCCGACGCGCCCGTCTGGCGAGCAAAAGTCACATGCTCACGCAAGCGAGTCTCAGTAAAATGAAGGTAGCCCGTAACAGGGTCCGGTGGCCACTCACCAACAGGAATCCACGGCTCAGCCTGAAGCTCGGAAATGCTCACTTGAGCAAACGCCGCAATCGCTAAACGCTGCGTACGATACCAAAGAGGCGTATGGAAAAATGGGATCGGCCCCAAGAGCGCATCCCAGGTATAACGGTATAAACTCACGCCAACCACATCCGCCGGGCCAGCAACCGAGGACCAAAGCTGCTGTTCACCACTAGCGGTAAGCTGAATCGGTAAATCAGTGAGCTGACGAACAACCGCAATCTCACGCAGCAAAAGTGACGGACTCGGTTCCGGGCAATCACCAAACGGGAAAAGCGCTTCATTCTCTACCTGAAAACGTACAATCGCCGGATGATCGCCGTAACGAGAAGTCAGTTGCGTAATATAAGAAATAAGCTGCTCTTCTCGCTCAAAATCAGACAAGCTGTCAGTCCAGGCTGGCAAGAAACATTCTGGGTACCGCGGCACTTTCTGACCAATCGCTAAAATAATGTCGACATCGTAATTATATGCAGTGGCCAAAAGGGTATCGATCGAATTAAAAACAAATTGATCATCACTAACTTCAACCTCGTCCCAATACACCGGCAAGCGAACAATTGAGGGCTGCAGATCAGCTAAAGCCCGCTCAAACGTGCCGTAATCATCTAAGCCAAATGAGCGAGCATGACGCGCCGAATACGTAAAACCATATGACGGTGCCGGCATGCGTAGCTGCGCTAAAGCAAAAATCGTTACTCCGCAAAGAAGTAGCGCCATTGCGACCAAAAGTGTGATTGTGCGTCCTCCTCGCACAGACAATGTAGATTAAATCTCTTCCTTCTTCTGACGAATGAAACTCAGCCACCCTTCCGCTAGTTCAATAATAACCTTCACCGGTGCTTCAACAATAAAGTCAAAGAAATAAATGAAAACGTTAATATCAGCGATCTTCAAGCTAAGCCACTGACCAGCGCGTACAATTGGCAAAAGCAAAATATCAAACGCCGTACCTATCCAACCTGACCTACTATCGGACACCACGATATCACGCGTACTCCAACGAATACGGATACCAAAGAAAGCAACGAGCGATAAGAAGAATAGGAACAAACTGATAGAAAGCCAGTGGAAACCGACTTGGCTTAAAGCAAAAGCGATCGCTCCGTACACACCTAAGAAAAGCACGGTGTACATAGCCGCAAACAACGACTGCCAACGACTACGCTTCTCATGCTTCACGCGCGTATGCAAAAGCGGATGATCCTCTTCTTTCCAAAGCGCTGATAATGCCTCGGCATAATTCTGCGCATTGTCCTCCTTAGGAATCGAAACCGTAAGACTAATTAACGCCAAGAAAATCGGTGGGAAAAAGATATTAACCGCCAGTGGCTGCCACGGAATATGATCTTCAAATAAAAGATCATACGGAACCTCCATGATAATCGCCACCAACATCTTGGTCAGGAACAGAAAAACGATCGAACGAGTAACGGTTCTACGCAAACGCTTAGAAAAATTGATCGTACGCGCCTCGAGCGCCTTGTGACCAGCCTTCATGAAGGTAGCAGCGCCGTCAGTACGCAAATCAATGTCTGGATCAGATAAAATATCTCCAATTACTCGGTAGACACCGGTCTTACGACGCACAAGTCGCATTAAACGATCCGTAAACGGATGCGCAATCTCCCCATCAATGGCCCGAACAATAGTTAAAAAGTTGGCCTCAACCTCAGCCTGCAAATCCGGACGCGACGGCTTGCCGCCCCAATCAGGGTAATACAACGTTAAAACCTTATAGCGTAAAATTGCTGGATTGCTCTTTAACAGCATCTTATGAATGGCGATGTACAATCGTAAATCACGCTCTTCTTCAGAAACAGGAAGTGCCGGATCCCAATCAATGCGCTTCTTAGTCTCTTCATACATGTAACTCACCAAGTGCTCCTCAGCAACTGCTGGCGCAAGCACCGCCTCAACCTCCGTAGCAATAACATCCAGTAACCACTTAATTAAATATTCCCGATCCTGCGGGTGACGTTCCGCAATAGCAAAAAGTGGCTCGTACTTTCCAATGATCGCCGCCAAGCGCTCGCCAAGGGAAATGGGAATGGTTTTATTTGGTAAATACCTTGCCCACACCAGTTCTTTTAAAAGATCTCCTGCAAAAGAAGAAAGCGGCGCATCAACACCAAGGTAACGCTTGAGCATGCGCGAAATAGCATTGCGGCGCAAAAGATGCTCTTCTTGATAATCAAAACTGTTACGAACACGCTCATACAAAACAGCTGCCGTACTTGTTGGCACGCTAACCTCAATCATCTCTTCTGTTGATTCGGAAGAAAATGGGTCATGCGGCAAACGAATGTGCTTAGCCAGCTGAATTAAACGTTCGGACATAGAAATACTAGAAGAGGATGCGTTCCTTGGACTTACTAACGATCATAAACGCCTCCTGCGCGGTATCAACAAGGATCGGTAATCGAATATCCTCCTTATCAATCGTAGCGTACTTCTCGTACAACGTCTCCTCAATCCAAACAAGTACCGGCGTCCAGTAATCCTTGCCAACGAGCACAACCGGCATGGATTCAGACTTTTTCGTTTGAATAAGGGTTAAAATCTCGAAAAGTTCATCGAGCGTACCATAACCACCCGGAAAAAACACGTAGGCCTGAGCCGCCGCCGCCAACATCACTTTACGCGTAAAAAAGTAATAAAAAGCCCGCGCATGAGTAACGTATGGATTAATACGCTGTTCACGCGGCAACTGAATGTTTAAACCAACCGAAGTACCACCTGCCTCAAAGGCTCCTTTATTGGCCGCCTCCATAATACCCGGGCCTCCCCCGGTCACAACGGTAAAACCTTTCGTTGCTAAAAGTGTACCGAGTCTTTCTGCCTCTTGATACCAATGACTACCCGGTGACAAACGAGCTGAACCAAAAACAGAAACTTCTTTGGTTGTGGTAGCGATAAACTGAAAGCCCTCAACAAACTCCGCCATAATGCGGAACACACGCCACGTCATATCCGACGTGCGTGGAGGGCGAGCACCCATGCGACACATCGCCTTTTCTTCATCGGTGAGCGGAATACGAGCAACCGTATCAAGGTGCTGTGAACTATTGCCCGATTTTCCACTCGAAAAGAAATCCATACGCTGTATATTGTAACAGATGAGAGGTGAGGATTCGGAGTTCGAGGTTCGGGGTTTTGAACATGTTAAATAAAAGCACCCGACTTTCATCGAGTGCTTTTTTTAAACTCCCAACTCACCAGCCCCAACGTAGTCCTCAAGGACGAAGTGGAGCTACTCCCAACTCTTAACTCTTAACTTTAATCTTTTCACTTTACTCTTTAATCTCCACTACGGCCTTGCATCCACAAACGGGATACGAGAAGCGCTTGGATCACGAAGTTCTGCAAAGTCTGGCCAGTCCGTAGCAATAACAGCTACCTGGGCACTTTGGAGCGCCTCAGGAATACTCTCTACAAAAACTACGCTTGGATACAACGTGGTCAAACGCGTAGCTGGCGCTGGATCATACACGCGCACCAAAGCTCCGCGCCGAAGCAACTCTTCCATAAGAAAAATCGCTGGTGATTCACGCACGTCATCGGTTCCCGCCTTAAACGCCAAACCAAACTGAGCCACCACAACGCCAGCAAGAGATCCGCCAGCAGCTTGAGCAATCTTGTCTGCGTAATACGAAATACGATCAGCGTTAACGCTATAGGCAGCGCTCAGAATACTCGTTGGCGCCGAAGCCTCTACCGAAAACCGCTGAAGCGCCCGAACATCTTTTGGAAAGCAACCACCACCCCAGCCAAGACCGTATCGCAGAAACTTCTTGCCGATACGATCGTCAAAACCCAGTGACTGCAAAACCGCCGCCGGATTTGCACCAACCGCCTCGGCAATGCGTGAAAGCTCATTCGCGTAACTCACCTTCACCGCTAAAAATGCATTCGCAGCATATTTACTCATCTCAGCAGAAGCGCAATCAAGCGCCACATACGGCGTACCGCTCTCAATCCAAAAGGCATACACCTGACGTAGTAACGCATGGTCCTGTTCATTCAAAGCACCAACCACAATCCGACTCGGCTCACGAGCATCACGTAACGCGGTTGATTCTGCTAAGAACTCAGGATTAGTCGCTACCGCATACCCGCCAAGCTGCGCCGACAAAGCTGCAGCAGTACCAGGGGGCGTCGTTGACTTCACAACAAGGAGCGCATTCTGCGGCAACCTTGCTACACTCCACAAAGCAGCTGACTCAAGAATCGAAAGATCAGCCGAGCCATCCTCGCCAGATGGCGTTGGTACACACAAAAATGCTACCTGTGCAGTAAGCGCACCAACACCCTCAGGAACATCATCAAGCGCCGCGAATTGCAACCTACCTGTAGCAAGCGCCGTCTGCAGCGCCTCAGTAAAACCTGGCTCATGAAACGGCACCTCACCTCGTTGAAACGAAGCGACGCGTTCAATGTTGTTGTCAAAAGCAATAACACTATGACCGGCTTCAACAAGCACTACTGCCATAACCGCTCCCACCCAACCCGCACCAACAACTGCAATGTCCATACCCTTTCTAGTTGCTAAATCGTCCTTCAGCGATACGATCACCAGACGGAGCAGAATTACCATCACGCGGCTCACGCATGATCACAACGCTCACATACGTATGCGGATCAGCAATCCCGTTCGCTGGATTTGCAATAAAATCCAAAACCCAACTGCCATCAGCGCGTACAACAAGTTCACCCATATCACGCACATCAGCCAAACCATCTTTCAATAACCACACTTCATATGAAGCCTGCGTGGCATCAAGTGCCGGCAAATACGCAAGCACGCTAAAACGGGCCTCGCCACGTTCAAACACCCGCGTTACCCGACCGGTATCTTGACCATCAAATGTTGAAAGAAGAGTAGCCTCATCACGCAACACCTCTCCCTCTTTTAACGTTAAAATCGGATTTTCAACCGCTAGCGTTGCCACTGGCACAACAGCTTGCGCTTCTAAGTCTCTAGCAGCCTGACGTTCTCGAGCCTGCGCACGAAAAGTCGAAACCCCGTAAAAGAACACCGCACCCGCAGCAATACACAACAAAACTATGGCCATTGGGCCTAAAACAGGTCGTTTCTTAGTGTATCGTCGGCGGGCGCGCCAGCTCATACTCGGGTAACGGCTAAAGCAATGTCTTCAGCAGGATTATACTCGAGAATCGATGGAATGATGAGTTCAGCCGTTGGATTTTTTACAGCGCTAGCGAGCGCCACAGCTGCCGCGATCTTAATGGTCGGCGTAAGTTTCACTCCCTTTTTACGCAAGAGTCCAGCAAAAATACCCGGATACACAAGCACATTATTCACTTGATTGGCAAAGTCGGATCGACCAGTAGCAATCACCTCTGCCCCCGCCGCCTTGGCCTCATCCGGCATGATCTCTGGCGTTGGATTAGCAAGCGCAAAAACAATTGATCGTGGCGCCATGGAACGAACCATGTCCTGGGTAATAACCCCTGGCTTACTCACCCCAACAACTACATCAGCTCCCTGCATAGCGTCCGCAAGCGTACCAAGCTTACCTTGCGCATTAATACGTTTAGCAAGGGCATCCTTCTGCGGGTTCATACCATCTCGACCAAGAGCAATCATGCCCTTGGAATCAAGCACGGTCATGCGTGTCACTCCCGCATCAAGCAAAAGTTCCGCAATAGCATGACCAGCAGCACCAGCACCATTAATAACAACTGCGATATCCTCCATACGCTTTTCAACTACCTTCAAAGCGTTGTACAGCGCACCAAGAGTAACAATCGCAGTTGCATGCTGATCGTCATGCATCACCGGAATTGATAATTCTTCAGACAAACGTCGTTCGATCTCAAAACAGGCAGGTGCCGCAATGTCCTCAAGGTGAATGCCACCAAACGTTGGCGAGATCATTTTCACCGCTCGGATAATCTCTTCCGGATCTTTACTCGCAAGTACAATCGGTACGCCATCAATCCCGGCGTATTTTTTATAAAGGACCGCTTTACCTTCCATAACCGGCAGTGCAGCCAGCGGGCCAATATCACCAAGACCAAGAACCGAGGTGCCATCGCTCACAATAGCGACAGCGTTACCCTTCATGGTGAGCTCATACGCCTGCGCTGGATCCTGAGCAATCACGCGGCACGGTTCAGCAACGCCAGGAGTATAGGCGATCGATAAATCGTCCTTCGTTTCTAAAGGCAAACGTGAAGTAACTGCAAATTTCCCTCGGGCAGCACGGTGTGCCGCTAGTGACAGTTCGTTATAGTTCGAAGACATAAGTGAAAACAGGTGAATAAGAAACTACACTTATGACTTCCGAATTACAACATAGGACAGAAAAAATAATGGAGATTAAAGATTAGAGTGGAAAGTGGAAAGAGTAAAGGAAAAACGTGGGGACAACCTATAGCTCATCAATATCGCGCAAGAAAGAGCCAGGAGAAGCCCGTTTTGGCGTTGATTGCTCACCAAGATCGTTCAAAACAATCGTCGGCTCATCGTCGTCTGAAAAACGGGCTGAACGACCTGACTTTGGAGCTGCGTACTTATTCGCATAATACGAACTTGCGCCACCGCCGAAACGTGGAGCTGCCCGCAGCTTGATTGTCTCGATCGCGTCCTTGGGAATCTCATCCAAAAACGGTGACGGCTGACGCAACTCCAAGTGGTCAAAACCGCTCGTGATTGGATACGTCAAAAAGAGCTTGCGGCGTGCCCGTGTGGCTGCCACGTAAAACAAACGTCGCTCCTCTTCCATGCCAGCCTCATCATACGAACGCTGACTTGGAAATGCGCCTTCGGCAAGATTGAGCACAAAGACCGTGTTCCACTCAAGTCCTTTTGCCTGATGAATCGTAGATAAAATAACGCGCGAAGTTTCAGTTTGCTGGGGTGGCTTTTCCGGGTCAGAGAGCCCGCCGGCTTCACCAGTAAGCGTTACCGCATCTAAAAATGCCCCAAGCTCATCATACTGATCGGCAAAAAGACCAAACTGCTCCAAGTCCTCTAAACGCTCACGAGAATTCTGATATTCAGACTCCAAATATTCTTTATACGTTTCACTTCCTGCAAAGCGCCGTAGTGCCTCACCAGGGCTTGTCGCGCGCGCCATGACGCCAATGATCTTTGCTGCCCGCTGCCAACCAGCCTGCGCCTTAGCGCCAAGCTTTGGCATCATCTGACTTGCCTGTTCTGCGCTATCACACATCGCCGCTTGATTAGCGACTTTGGCCGCCGTCGCTAAACCAAAACCATCCTGAATCTGCAGCGCCCGCATCCAAGCCATCTCATCTTTCACGTTACGCAAAACTCGCAAATGCGCCAGCGCGTCTTTAACGTGCGCACGCTCAAAAAACTTCAAACCACCCCGATACTCGTAAGGAATATTGCGCTTCATGAGTTCAAACTCGAGCGCCTGCGAATGAAAAGCGGCGCGGAAAAGTACCGCAATATTCTCCATGCGCTCCCCCTCGTTAATAAGTTGCAACATCTGCTCAGCAACAAATTGCGCCTCCTGCTGTTGATCAGCAGCCGGCACTACATTCGGCTTTTCTCCTGAACGTGAAGCAGCAACTAATTCTTTTTCAAACTGATCGCCATTATTCGCAATAACCGCATTTGCTACAGCTAAAATCTCTGGCGTTGAGCGATAGTTAACAACGAGTCGCTGCATGACCGCCTCCGGAAAACGCTTTGGAAAATCCAAAATATTACGAATCTCCGCCGCACGGAAGGAATAAATACTCTGGGCGTCATCACCAACAACCGTCAGATTCTTGTGGGCCTCAGCAAGCTTGTACACGATCTCTGCCTGAATCGCATTCGTATCCTGATACTCATCAACAAAGATGTACTCAAAACGATTGCTAAGCGCACTGCATACTTCCGGATGCGTTTCTAGAAGCTTCAACCACTCATTTAAGAGGTCATCAAAGTCCATCGTCTTCTGCCGAAGCTTATGATCTTGGTATGTACGAGCGATGCGGATAATCTCTTCTTCAAACGCGGTAAAAGTAGAGGCTCGACGTTCGATAGCTTGCGGAAGTGAAATACGCGCATTTGTCGCAAACGAAATAATACCTTTGAGCACGTTTGCACTCGGGAAACGCTTCCCGCGAGCATCTTGCACCTCATCTTTAATGCAAAGCTTCATTAGGTCCGTTGAATCCTCATCATCCATGATAGAAAAGTCTCTGCCGTATTCCGTACGATCTCCATACATTCTCAGTATGCGGTTCGCAATACTGTGAAATGTTCCACTCCATAAACCCTGCGGATACACTTTCAAAAGCGCTTCAACACGCGTGGCCATCTCTTTGGCCGCCTTGTTCGTAAACGTCAAAAGGAGCATCCGATCAGGTTGCACGCCATGTTCCAAGAGCCAAGCAACGCGATAAGTAACAGTGCGCGTTTTGCCGCTACCAGCGCCCGCTAACACGAGTACAGGGCCACCAGGATGCTCAACAACCGCTAACTGTTCCTCATTAAGCTCCGCTTTATAATCGATCTTTAAATCAGGACTCCCCTGCGCGCCAGTCAAGATAAATTCCTTCATATCGAGAATGAGTTTAGCACTCCAAGGATAAAATCAAAAACAGCCCTGGTGACAAGGCTGTTTTACAAAACTATTGATTGAACACGACATTAGCCTCGTACTCCTGCCCTGACTCATTAGCTTCGATTGTAAGACGGGCTCGATCCCCAGTTGGCAGCAAGAAATCAATACCTGAAGCCGTGGTTACGATGTTAGAAAACAGCGGTGTCGTCATCTGGCCGTCAACATCAATACATGGCACCCGTTTTGCAATCGGAAGTGCAAAAACGAGTGGCACCACCTGCGTCGAGATCGATGAACTTAATACAACTCCTGACACCTCCGCTGTCGCGCCTTGCTCTTGTGAACATTCCTCCGTCACATATAAATCAACCGTATCGTGCGCAGGATAAAGAATCGCGTTGAATTTTATCTTCTCTAAGCCCCAACCCCTCTCAGAACGCATCCTTAGGACATCGAATCCCGATTGATCAAATGCAATTTCAAGATATTCGCCCACCTCTGGAGCACCATTCCACATTGAAAATGTATGCGAACCATCTTCATTTTTTACAAAACCAAAAACTTTTCTAATCGGACTCAATGCAACAGTATAAACAACCTCCTCTTCACCGTTTTGAATATTTTTACGATTAAGTTGATATAAATATCCCCCATCATTCTCAACTACCTCGTCAGAAAAGAAAAATTCACCAATACTATATTCGAGACCTCGAATCTCATTCTCAACATTCAAGATAGCGTTCTCTTGCTTAAGAATTTCGTTTTCAATGCCGACGGCATGCATCCTCTCGCCCATAGCGCCCAAGCTCTCACGAAGATAGATAGTTACAAAAATCAAAACAAGTACCGCAGCAGCTGTCGACAAAAAAGCTAATAACAAAGCAACAGACACCCCGAGCAAACCGTTGCTCTTCTTTACCACTTTTTTGTTCGCCATATTATCAACGAGTATAACAGAAAACGACCCCCGCTCCAGGTGAGCTAGGGGTCGTGAGTGGGTTTACGCCGCCGCGATGATCGGCTTCACCGCGTTGTAGACCGCCTTGGCGTTCAGACCAGGCCGAGCGAGCTCGCCCTGGAGAACCATGAACTGACCGCGCATGCCAGGCAGAACCGGGCGCTCGAAGTCGTCGTCCGTGAGGTCGGTCGAACCAAGCGCGTAGGCGATGTCGCCGGCAGTCGCGATCGCGTTGCGGCGATCGATGTCAGAGAGCGGCTGATCACGCTCCTTCGCGACCGAGGCGACGGTGAGCACTTCGTCGAGACTCTCGCGGATGGCGAGGATCTCGAGCGAACGACGCACCTTGTCGACGTGCACGAACGCCGTGATGAGATCACCGGTCTTGATCGCCTCGATGGCGATCTTGAGGTCGATCACGTCACGCACGAACGAGCGGCGGCCGTCCGGAGCGATCACGATCGCGTTCAGGATGGCGACCTGCGCCTCGAACTGCTGCACGTAGTAGCTCTGGGTCTTGAGCTTCTCCGGCTCACGGCGCCAGCGCAGGAACGCCTGCGTGACCCGCATGAGCTCCGAGCGTACTCCATCGAGCTGATCGCGGATGGCGAGCAGCACACGGGCGCGGACGTCGATGAACGCCCCGATCCGCCGCATGTTGCCCTTGCGAGTCGCGAGACGGTGCTCCGCCGACCAGATGATCGGCAGCCGAGACATCGGGTTCACCCGCTTGATCGAATCCTTCGGAAGCGCCGCCCGACCGGTCTGGTCGCGCGCGTACATCTTCGATTCGTCACGGAAGTGCGGGTGCTTGGCGTAGAAGTCCTCCATCTGCCGCCGCACCATGTTCTGTTCGTCGATCGGCAGGCGCTGCAGATCGACGAACACCGAGTACCCCCACGCGAGGGTGCCGAGCCACGCCTTGATCTGCGTCTCCTCGTCCTCGTAGCTGTTCGGCACGTGCCGGGCAACCGCGCGGATCGCCGAGTACAGACCATCGTTGTACGTGGAGAAGGCGCCGCTCTCCTGGTTGTAGAGGAGCACAGCACCCTTCTTGATCTCCCCCGCCGCCACCGCGGCAATGAGCACACGCCCCGGCAGGGGCTCCTTCACGGCGAGGGCCACATCGCCCTCCTTGACCGTGATCTTTCGCTCGACGATCTGCCCGTTTCCGGGGATTCGACCGTCAGTACCAGTACGCACGTCCATGCCACCTCCAAGTGATTGGCGGCTGAAAGGTTAGCGAAATTTTAGAACTTTGTCAACGTAAAAGACCGCCTAGGCGGTCTTTTACATCTTCTTAATCAAGATACTGTCGATTATCAATGTGCTCATCAAACGTCTCGGCGTAATACACCTTACCAAGCGGATCCGTTAAAAAGTAAAAATACGGGTTTTCCGCCGGATCAAATACGGCTCGTAAAGCATTCATACCGGGGTTACTAATCGGCCCAGGTGGCAAACCCGCATTCTGATACGTGTTGTACGGGCTATTAAGTCGTGTTTCTTCAAGGGTGATGGATGGATCTTTACCGCCCGTCACATAATTCACCGTAGAATCAGCCTGAAGCGCCATCCCGATCTCAATACGCTTCAAAAAGATATCAGCAACGTCACGCATCTCGTCAGAGCTACGCACTTCCCGCTCAACGATAGAAGCAAGTGTAATCGCCTCATGAAGCGTCATCCCGGCAGCATCCCCCTTAGGCTCACCAAGCGCCTCAATGCGACGCTCCATGGTATCGATCATGATACCAACAACGTCCTCAGCCTGAGCGGTCACAAAAAACCGATACGTATCAGGGAAAAGGTAGCCCTCAAGATCAACATTCTCCGGTTTATCAGCCCGAACAACAAGTGGATGATCCTCATACGCTGAAGTCATGCCAGTAGCAACCTCCCACTCCTCCACTGAAATAGTCGGGATTTTTTCACGCACCACTTCACCAATTTGAGCAATGGTATAGCCTTCCGGAATCGTAACGCTTACCTCAGCAACGGCACCGGACGGATACATAAGCGCTCCCAAGATATCTGCATAGCGATCACCAGGAACAAACCAGGTAGTACCCGCTTTAACATCATCTGCAAGGCCAGCAAAACCAGCGGTCATCCGAAACCAAAAGGCGTTCGCAATATATCCCTCCTCATGCAAGCGCTTAGCAACGCTACGAATAGATTCACCGGAGTCAACAGTAAACGAAACCTCAACCGCATCCTTAGCTGGCTGCTGCCACTTATAGCGATAAAATTGCTGCAAAGAAACACCAATGAGTACGGCGCTACAAAGAAGTATCAAGGTAAACAGCTGTCCAAGGCGGCGGAGCATAGTCGTTTATCGTTTACGTAAATAATCTTCTACGCGAGCAAGTCGTTCATGCGTCCCTGAATCAAACCATGGCTCTGTTGCCGCGTAAAAACCAAGCGGCAAACCACTTGCAGACAACGCCGGCCAAACATGCGTTTCATTTGAAATTGGCATAGCGTCTGGCACCACGTCCCGGACACGCTTTGTCATCACGTACCAACCGGAAGATACATACACCGTATCAGCAAGCGCCCGTAATGGCTCGGCATCCTTACGATCAACGTAAGAAACAAGTCGCGTGTGATCACCATTTGGCGCAAGAAGCTCATAGTTAATCGCCGTCTCGCTCGGAATGCCAATCGCCGCAATCGTTGCTGCTGCCCCAGTCTCTTTATGGCGAGCAAGAAAAGCGGGAACATCAATCCAAAAAAGATTATCAGCGTTCAGAACCATGAAATCATCAGCAAGATCATCCCAATCAATGAGCTTAGTCCAGCCACCGGTTCCCATCGGTTCCGGTTCATGCAAATACGAAAGCTGCATGCCAAGCGCTGCTCCATCCCCGAGCGCTTCTTCAATCATGTGACCAAGATGCGCAACCGATAACGCAACCCGCGTAATACCAGCGTCGCGCAGGTGCTCAAGGACGTATAAAATCATCGCTCTCCCAAGAACGGGCACAAGCGGCTTTGGGAGATTGTCGGTAAGTGGTGCAAGGCGAGTTCCCTTACCACCAGCGAGCACAACTGCCTGAATCGGGGTCGACATATGAGAAAACCTATCACCCAAGAATGAAAACGTACAGTGCGCTAATAACGGTCCCTAAAAAGAAACCAGCAATGATATCAAAGAGGAAATGAACACCGATAAAAACTCGTGACAAACTAATAAGAATCGCAAAGCTGTAAAGAATAACTCCAGCGACCATCATTACTTCCATTGATGGAAAAACTGGCAAGAACGTAAGTGCGGTTGCGGCTGCGAAACTCTCGGTCGCATGACCAGACGGAAACGACGGCGTTTCAACCCACATCTCATACGCTTTTTTATCATAATGCGGTCGGCGTCGATGAATAACCCACTGCACAGCAATCACCCAAAAATAGGCGATCATGACTGGAAAAATAGCGTGATACCACGTAAGCCAACCAAGAATGACAAGTGCAAGCGCTGCTATCGGATAAATCCAGATAGCTTGCCCGGCCACAAACAACCAGAAAGGTTGAGTGGTTTTAGCACTCGCTCGCATGCTAGCTGATAGCTTTCTATCAATCGCCCCTAATCGTGCTTTCATATATTTCGCAACTGTTCAGCGGTTTCATCAACAAGATGCACAAGGGCTTTTCGAACTTCATGGGCTCGAGCAAGCGATTGTTGTGCCTTAGTAGTTGATAGCAAATTCTTCTGAGAGTATGCACACAGATCAACAACCGGACAAGCAAAGCATGACGGTGAACGCGCGGTGCATATTTCACGACCAAACGGCACCATAGTCTCATTCACAGTCGCCTGCAGCTCTTCCGGAACGATCGCTAGCAAGTCTTGCTCAATCGCCTCAGGAGTAATCGCCTTCGACCACCCGAGTCGTGTCACAATCCGAGCAACATGCACATCAACCGCCACAGCCGGCTGAGCAAAAACTGTGGTCAAAACCACGCTTGCTGTTTTTCTGCCAACGCCCGGCAAGCGTATAAGCTCCGCAAGCGTACCCGGCACCCCTCCCCCAAAGTCATGCACGAGCATTAGGGCCAGCGCCTTAGCATTCTTGGCCTTTTGCCGAAACATCCCAATCGTTGATAGTCGCGCCTCGATAACAGACAAGTCAGCATTCGCTAATATCTGCGGCGTAGGAAATTCTCGAAAAAAACCTGGCAATAACTTCAACACCTGCTCATCTTTCGTGCGAGCCGAAAACATGACCGCAAGCAAAACAACAAACGGCGAACCAACAGCAAGTGCCCCAGGTTCTGGGTACCGATCACGCAAACGCGCCAAAGCCTCTACTATTTGCTTACCATCACCCACCATACTTACTCTTGAGCAAAGGCATGCTCAAGAAAGCACACGTATTCAATCCGCTCATCTACTTCACGAGCTGTACATGATTCAGCGGCATTAAGCTGATACCCAACACGCTGCCCTTTATTGAAAGTGTCGATCTCAAGTCGCCACGCATTCCAAGACGGCAGTAGCGCAAACGGCTCGCCCGTTACAAAAAGTTCATACCCGGTATCGATTGCTGAAATATAGTACGGCGCCGTCAGGCCACTGATCGCCGGCATAATCCAAGGCTGACTATCACGCCACGCAAAAATCGAAACCTGCTCAAGTGAAGAGCCAAACAAGAAAGCAACCTTATCGTCATCAGTACAAACGTAGGCAACACCAACCCCCTCAGAAGCCAGCGCCTCAGCATAGGCATCCTCAAATACCGGGCGATCAATGCTTGGAATATACTCATCAAAATACTGGGCGATTCGAGGATCAAATGCATCGCTACCTGTTGCAACACCATTCGCGAGCACCTTGTCAGTTAAAAGACTACTGACTGGCAGGCAACGATTCGTTGCGCCACTCTTCGTAAGAAAAGCCAGGCGTTGCAAAAGCGGAGTTGGCACAAACGGATCACGCACTATACGACGCTCCTCATCTTGAACATCACCTACCTCGGAAAGAAGCGCCTGATCAATCACTGGCTCCACCTGCTGGGTCTTAATAAGCTCATGAGCAGCAACCCCAAGTAGCACCGCTAAAATAACAGTCAAAATAAGTAACGAGATTGTTATACCGGGAAACGAACGCTTAGCTGGCGGCATGGGGTTATACATAGAACTACATCACGCTCTCTTTCAAAAATCGCTCAGCCTCAGTCAGCGCCTCCTCAAAGGTGTCGATCTTGCCGTCATCACGCAAGCGCTCGATGTGCTGAATAACCTTACCGACCCACGGACCAGGATTCCCACCCTTCCCAATATCACGAGCAATGCCAAGCACGTCACGTCCTTGAATTAAACTCGTCTTCGCTTCATGGTCAAGAGCAAATTTTGCAACAATCTCACGCATGCGTTCACCAGGAAGGTATGTAGCGTGATGAACTCCTGGAATAGTACGACCTCGAAAATCAGACTCGCTCGCCGCCAAAATTACCTGTGCTCTTGTTGGCGCTACTTTACGCAACAACTTACGCGTAGCATTAGCGTACGACCTTTCAGTCAAATCACCTTTTTCTAATTGACGAAACAACATCCCAGGCTGCAGGTGCGAGGTGGTTACATGAACCGCGGAATCAACAACTGCGCCAGAAAGTGCCAATCGATCAAAAAATACGCGCGCCGGCTCCTCACCTTCCGCTTCATGATTCTTAGAAGTAATGCGGCCATTCTCAAACTTGGTTGTTCCTGGTTTGCCAAAATCATGCACAACGGCACCAAACATCACCGCCATCTGCTCATCAGTAGTCAAAACATTTTTCTCGCGTTTAATAATCTTCGCTGCGGCATCTGTCACCATAAGCGTATGAATCCACACATCACCCTCTGGGTGCCATTCAGGCTCCTGTGGGCAATCAATACACGCTGCTAGTTCCGGCAAATGCTTTTCAACAATCCCAAGTTCACGCATGAGTTCCAATCCAACACTTGGCTTTTCCGATTTCAACAACAACTTCTTCCATTCTTCAGTAACCCGTTCTTTTGAAAGTTCAGCCAAATCACCACGATCAACCATCTCACGCATCAGATCCATCGTTTTTTTCTCAACCGTCAAACCAAAACGCGCAGCAAACTGAATTGCTCGATATACACGAAGTGGATCATCTTGAAAGCGCTCTGCATCAGTAACGCGCAATAGACGATTTGCAATATCCTCAAGACCACCAAAGCCGTTGAATATCTCACCATTGAGTGGATCAAGCGCCAGCGTATTGATAGTAAAATCACGGCGCCTCGCCGCCTCCCAAACATCAAGGGCCGGATCACTCTGCACCAAAAAACCCTGATGACCTTTACCAACTTTTGACTCACGGCGCGGCACGGAAACATCAAGCTCACGCCCATCAGCAAGGGGAACTTTCAAAATACCAAAGGCCTGACCAACGCTATTCACTTTGCCATACAAACGTTCAAGAAGCGGTGCAAGCTCCTGGGTGGCAACGCCATATACCTCAATATCAGCATCTTTAGGCGAAAGACCAAGAGCTAGATCACGAACATACCCACCAACAATAACGGCCTTAGGATCAACATCAAATTTCTCTTCTGGTTCAAAATCAGCAATAGCGTCTGCCAAGCGCATCGAGGCCTCAGTACAAAGCGGATCCCGCTCGCGAGCGCGATCTAAAACATCCTGCGGCAAGCGAACGATCTCGGGACGCGTTTCATTAGGCATATGCTCACGACGCATTTCAGACATAGGTTTACGGTAAGAGTGGTGAACCAGTCATCTCTGGTGGCTGATCAATATTGAGAAGCGCCAAAAATGTGGGAGCTACATCAGCTAGCATACCAATAGGTGGCAACAGTGAGAGGTCACCATCCGGAACATCACCTGAAATTCCCGCCTTGCCCTCAAATTGTTTACCAATGATAAAGAACGGAACAGGATTTGTACTGTGCTCTTTATCAATATCGCCCGTCACGAGGTTCTTCACCTCTTCAGCGTTACCGTGATCAGCAGTAATGCAAACCACCCCATCTTCAGCAAGTACCGCATTCACGATCTTGCCAACGCATTCATCAATCACCTCAACAGCCTTCACCGTGGCATCAAAATTTCCTGTATGACCAACCATGTCAGGGTTAGCAAAATTCATGATGATCACATCGTAATTACCCGTTGACACCTCCTTAACAACGCGCTCAGTGATCTTGTACGCACTCATCTCCGGCACAGTGTCATATGAGGCAACGTGAGGAGACGGGATAAGCGCCCGATCTTCATGCGGGAACGGCTCTTCACGGGTTCCGTTAAAAAAGAAGGTAACGTGCGCATACTTCTCCGTCTCTGCAACGTGCAGCTGTACAAGTCCGGCCTTTGAAACAACTTCAGAAAGCGTGTTCGTTAACTTCTCAGGAGGAAAAGCGACATCAACCGGCAAACTCTTTTCATACTCAGTAAGCGTAACCACATGAACTCCCTGCAAATACGTGCGCTCAAACTTATCAAAGTTCGGCACAGCAAAAGCCTGCGTAAGTTCACGCGCGCGATCAGCGCGATAGTTAAAGAAAATAATAGCGTCACCCTCTTTGACGGTCGCAACCGGCACACCACGCTTTGTTATCACGGTCGGTGGAAACTCTTCGTCGTACACCTCTTTGCCGTACGACTCCTGAAGCGCTGCAATGGCATTCTCTGCCGTATGTTCGGCCTTGCCAAGAACAATAGCGTTATACGCTTTCTCAACTCGATCCCAACGGTTATCACGATCCATGGCAAAAAATCGCCCAGACAAAGAAGCGAGCGTGCCGACACCAAGCTTTTTCAAACGAGCCTCAAGCTCCTCAATAAAACCAACGCCCGAGTTATACAACGTGTCACGACCATCAAGAATAGCGTGCACCGCCACATCCTTCACACCAAGCGCCTTAATCGCTTCAAGAGTCGCGTAAGCGTGCTCGTTGAAACTATGCACCTTACCTGAAGACATGAGGCCAACAAGATGCACCTTGCCTTTAGACTTCTTCACCTGGTCGGCAACGCGTTGAAATGAAGGAATCTGGGCAAACGAACCATCGGCTACCGACTTATTAATGCGTGGCAGTGTTTGGTAATACACGCGACCAGCGCCGACCGCCAAGTGACCAACCTCAGAGTTTCCCATTTCACCCCAAGACAAACCAACCTCTTCACTAGAGGCGCGCAGCGTTACCACCGGATATCGCTCAGTCAACATCTTGAAAACCGGTGTTTGTGCTCGAGTAACTGCATTTCCATCATTATCCGGAGCTACTCCAAGACCATCAATCATCATGAGTACTGCCGGACGTGGTCGTCCCGCTCGTTCAGAACTTGCCATACGGGTCCAAGTATAACAGGTAAGGAGGAACAAAAAAGAGCACGCGGCCTCGGCCGGTGCTCTTTTCTGTATAAAAACGTCTAGTCTCTAACTGCGATCTCAAGGCCTGCGTGCGTATCAATGTAGACAACATCCGTAATCTTTACGAGTCCTAGGAACGATTGACGCTCATTAATACTCGCAAGTGATCGCAAGCGAACAATTTCGGCACTCAGCTTATCGTTCTCCATGCGCAACTCCCGGCTGCGAGATTCAAGATCTCGTAACACAAAGCCGCTCGTGGAAGCCGTATTAACCTGCGCCACGTAAGAAATACCAAGAACAATCGTAAAGACCCCGAGCATAATCTGCCCTAGTGCGATCATTTTCGTATACTTCTCCTCCTTATACGCGATCATAGCCTCCTTATATTTTGGTAGCGATTCGTAGCTTTGCACTGCGTGAACGCGGATTAGCAACTATCTCTTCACGGGTGGCCGTCATTGGCCGCTTGGTTACAATCGATAGTCCTTTCTCACCTTTCATGAACAACTTTACTAACCGATCCTCAAGCGAGTGAAACGTGATGACTACTAATCGACCGCCAGGCTTCAAAAGCGCCACCGCCGAACGAAGTCCACGCTCTACCTCACCAAGTTCGTCGTTCACAACGATCCGAAGTGCCTGGAATGTACGAGTTGCCGGATGCGCTTTGCCCACGCGACGCACATGCGCCTCGATAAGTTCAGCGAGTTCACTGGTGCGAGTAAATTTCTTCACTCGGCGCGCCGTCATGATCGCAACCGCAATCTTCATTGCCCACGGCTCTTCACCGTATTTGCGCAGCATCCATGCTAAGTCATCCTTAGACCAACTGTTAACAACCATTGCGGCCGTTAATTCCTGACGGGTGTCGTACCGCATATCAAGCGGCCCATCATGCATGAAGCTAAATCCTCGTTCAGGATCATCAACGTGCACTGATGAGAAACCAAGATCCATGAGCACGCCATCAAGCGGTGGTACGCCGTATGCTTCCATGCTGGCAAACGAATCGTTTACCAACCGAACACGATCTCCAAATGGCGCGAGGTGTTCACGAGCAAGCGCCAAATTACGCTCATCTCGATCAAAACCGATCACCATTCCTTGCGGCGCTGTCTTTTCAAGGATCAAGCCGGCATGGCCTCCAAGGCCAACGGTGCCATCAAGAATCACTGCACCAGGTTGCAGAGCCAAACCCTCCAATACTTCCGCCGCTAAAACAGGCTTGTGCTCAAATCGCGTCATATCCCAATGCCTCCTAACTGTTCAGCAATAGCTATCGCATCTGCCTCAGTTTGTAAAGCATATGCCTGCCATCGCTCCTTATCCCAAATTTCTAAACGATTCTGAATACCGACGATGACGGCATCTTTTTTGATGCCAGCAAACGTTCTGAGGTATTCCGGAATCACGAATCGCCCCTGCTGATCCAAGCCAACATCCATTGCGCCCGCGAGCATAAAGCGCGCAAACGCCCGGCTATTTGCTTGTCCCAAGGGTAAGTTAGCGATTTTATCTGCCAACTTCCCCCACTCCTCCAAGGAGAGCAGGAACAACGAAGTTTCAAGCCCTCGCGTCACAACCGCCCCACCCGCGAGAGCTGCACGAAACTTCACTGGGACCGCGATGCGGCCCTTGTCGTCGATGGACAAGTTGTACTCGCCAATGAACATGACGGTTGTGGTTATTCCGCCACGAGCCATTGCCCCAAACATTGGCAGTGGTTCACGGCGGGGGAAGTATTCCAAAAGGGGGACATTGCGCAGATAACGCAATTCGGGCACCCCCATAAGTGCTTACAGGCATTCTACTTCCCCACTTCTCCCCACGCAACCCCACAAACAACCACTTATACACATCTAATGCCGCCCCTTCCCCCTTTCCGCCTTTCCACCTACACTCTCCACATGCCTACCTGGTGGCCATTAGTAGTTTTAGGAGGATTCCTGATCACGGCGGTAACCACGCCGCTTTTAGGCATACTTGCTCAAAAAAATGGCCTTCTCGATCACCCAGACGGCAAACGCAAACTCCACACCAAACCAGTACCGCTCGTAGGCGGCTACGCTATCGCACTTGGTATTGTCATACCAACGAGCATCATCCTTTGCGCCAGTGATTACCTGACAAGCGGCGATATCGGACTAAACGAGTACGCAGGTTACGCCGCTGGTGCAAGCATTTTACTTTTTGGAGGCTTCCTAGACGACAAGTACAACCTTCGAGCTCGTTATAGCGCCCTCTTTCCAGTAGTAGCCGCGATAGCCGTTGCACTCTTTGGCGTAGGCGTCTCCAAAGTCACCAATCCACTTGGAGGCGCCTTCATGATCCCAGCCATGATCTCAGCGCTTATTACCTTTGTCTGGGTGCTATGCGTTACCTACACCACCAAACTTCTTGATGGTCTTGATGGCTTATCAAGTGGCGTCTCGGGCGTCGGTATGCTCGTCATTGCCACGATCGCGCTTTCACCAAGCTTCTTTCAACCCGACGTCGGACTTGTAGCGCTCATTTGTGCCGCCGCCGTTGGTGGATTCCTGCTCTACAACATCGCACCCGCTCGGGCATATCTTGGTGAAGGCGGGAGCACGCTCCTTGGCTTTACCCTCGGCGTCCTCTCTGTCATCTCCGGTAGCAAATTCGCCACCTTGCTCATGGTCATCGGCGTTCCCGCGCTCGACGTTGCGTTTGTCATGATCCGTCGCAAACTCACCGGCGCACCACTCTTCTCCGGTGATCGCCGTCATTTGCATCATTCACTTATCGATCGCGGCTTTTCACCAACCGCCATCGTCAGCATCTATATTGGCATCGCTGCTCTCTTTGGCGGCATAAGCGTGTTCCTCCCCAGTATTGCCAAAGTAGTAGCGCTTTTTCTGGTATCGTTAGTAGCAATCGGTTTAACGATCTATAGCTCTCGATCACGTGTATGAAAGATTCTCCACTAGCCTACTTTCTTGTTGGGATGGCCTGTACCATCGCTATTGTGAACTGGGTAATTGCTCCCCGGATTACCTCTCTATTTCCCAAACAAGTAGCCAGCTTTGAAGCCGGATCGGTCAAAGTAAATGATACGGATTACGCTGTCCTCATTGCCGAAACCAATCTCCAGCAGTCCCAAGGCTTATCAGGGCAATCACTAGGTACATTTGAATATGAAGGCATGTATTTCGACTTCGACACCACTGAGGAACGAACCTTCTGGATGAAAGACATGCTCTTTGCCCTTGATATCTTCTGGATCCGTGATGGCGTAATCGTAAAGCATGAAGCCAATATTCAAATCCCACAAGAAGGCGAAGAACCACGCACTATGGTGTCAGATCCAGAAGCCACCGACGCCGTCCTAGAAATGCCAGCAGGCTCCGCGGAAAGACTAGATATCAACGTAGGCGATACCGTGGTGAGAAATTTTTAGGGGGTAGGAAGTAAAAAGTAGGCACCAGTACAAAAAAGCACGCGACCAAAAGTCCGTGCTTTTGACTTTTTGGCTAAAATTTGCTATAATAAAGAGGTTGCCTGGAGGACAAGATGACCCTTTTTCTGCTCTTTTTCGCCTGTATCATCCCCCCACAGGAAGATCTCACCACTGCTACGTCACCGGCCGCCAAGACCAAAGCGGAGCCGACTGCCGAAGTCATCGATCACAAACCCATCGGTAAGATCGCCTGCGCCGAGATGGAGCGCGTCACCTGGAAGGGTGACGTCTGGCTTACCGGAGGCGATGAACCTACCCTCGCCTACATCGAAGAGGTCGCAGATGGGAAGAAAGTGGCCTGTGCCCTCGCCTGGCCATTTCGCCACCCGAAGTTCGCGGAGTTCTCCTTCTGCGAGAAGCGAAGCGGGCGTGGCGAATGCATCACCGTGCACCCCGAGCTCGAGACGCTCGACGAATAAACTCTGCAACACAAACGCCCGACGGCTATCCGTCGGGCGTTCATCTTTTTAACTCGATGATCCAGGAACTACCACATGTACCTGACCACCAGCATCGTACACAATTTTATCGCGTCGCTTCACCTGCTGAGTAAGAATCAGATCAGCTACCGCATTCTCTACTCGCTCTTGCATAACACGCCGCAAAGGTCGCGCGCCAAACTTTGGATCATAGCCTGCTTCAGCAAGCTCATGAAGCGCGGCGTCGGTAATTTCAAGCACCATGCCCTGCTCTTCAATACGCTTGGCGAGCGACTTGGTCATCAAGTAGGCAATCGCCACTACATCCTCTCTGGTTAATGGCGTAAAGACGATCAGATCATCAAAGCGATTTAAAAACTCCGGTCGGTACACGTGTCGCAATTCACCATTCACAAGCGCCTCCTTTAGCGCCTCAGGTGACGTTCCCTTAACAACTTCATCTTGAATGTAAACAGCGCCCACGTTTGAAGTAGCAATGATGATCGCATTAGTAAAGTCAACCGTTCTGCCAAACCCGTCAGTCAACCGACCATCATCAAGCACCTGCAAGAAAAGATTAAGCACATCAGGGTGCGCCTTCTCTAACTCATCAAGCAAAATAAGGGAGTACGGCGAGCGGCGTACAGCCTCCGTAAGTAGTCCCGCCTGACTATTCCCACCAACAAGCCGCGTTGAAGACGTGGCATCTTGATACTCGCTCATATCAAAACGCAACATAGCGTTTTCATTCCCAAAGAAAACTTCAGCGGTCGTTTTTGCAAGCTCAGTCTTACCAACACCAGTTGGACCAAGGAATAAAAACGCCGCAATCGGTCGCTTATCGCTACGCAACTTGGCACGAGCACGCCGAAGCGCCGAAGAGACGGCTTTTACCGCATGCTCCTGACCGATAACGCGTGCATGAAGCTGCTCTTCTAAGTGCAGAAGCTTCTGACCTTCATCTTGCGTAACTGTCGTGACGTTTACTTTGGCTTTCTGAGAAACAAGTTCCGCTACATCCTCTTTCGTGATCCAGGCAAGTTTTTGACCACGCTTCGCTACAAAAAGCGCTACTTCTTTAGCAAGTTCAATCGCGCTCTGCGGCATAGCAACGTCATGCAAATAGCGTGTAGCAAAATCTACAACCGATGCTACTGCTGCATACGTAAAAATAACTTGGTGCTTGGCTTCGATCGCACCAACCTTTGCTTCCAAAATACGAATCGCGTCCTGAGCGAGCGGCTCACCAATATCAACACGCGAGAGCGCCGGGCCAAGCACGGAGCGCTCCAGAACATTGGCGTACGCCTCAGGCGTGGTGGTAGTAATGGCAAACGTATAACCCCGACTAAGCTCTTGCACAAGAACGCTCGCTAAATCAATCGAACCTCCCGCACCAACAAGTTCATGCACGTTCTCAATCACAATAATCACGTTGCCGGCCCGTGCCGCCTCACGCAGTGCATACAAAAATCGCTCATCAGCACTCCCCTGGCCAGAACTAATGATGTGCGGAACGGACAATCGCAACAATCGCTTATCAGCAAGTTGCCTTGGAACACGCTCTTCCACCATTAAATCAGCTAAGCCATCAATGAGTGCGCTTTTGCCACTACCCGGCTGCCCAACTAAAACCACACTCTTTTCACCACCCTCAATAGCACGCAGCATGTTGGCCATCTCCTGATCTCGCCCAACAAGAAGCGCCGTGCGGCCGTACACCGCTTGGCGAGTAACGTCTTCAGATACCGCATCAAGAAACGGCGTAGCAACAGCTGTCATCGCGCGATCAAGATTGCCCGTTGGTTTAAAAGCAGCCGCAGCTCTAAAAGCCTTATAGCGAGCGACAAGTTCATCAGAAATATGCAGCCAGGCAATCGCGTGCTCCATGTCACTGGCGGTCACGGCATGATCGGCAAAAATCTCTTGTGTAAACTCATCAGCGGCAAAAGATGCCGCAAAAAGATCAAGCGCTGTCACCTGCTTACGACCACCCCGAGCCGCTAATGCAAACGCTTGCGCCACGAGCGCTCGCCCGGCTTCTGAAAAATGCGCCTCACCCGCCACACCACCCTGCATACGAATAGCAAGCGGATCTTTAAGGTACGAGCTTGGCAAACCAAGACGCGCTAAAAGCGTCCGAACACTCACGGAGGATAGCGCCGCCGTAATAACATGCTCAGCATTCACCTCCACCGCCTGCGCGGTATCTGCAATCACAAGTGCGTCCTCAATAGCTTGCCAAGCATCAGCCGAAAATACCGTTGCAATATCTCGACTGCCCGTAGGCGGCATGCCGACAGTGACAACCTCCGGAACCTCCTCATGCTTTGATCGAGCAATAAGCGCATGCTCATCTTCCGGCATTTTTGAAAGATATGCACCAAACAAACCAGACATAACACCAGCTCCCAAAGCAACAAAGGCTGGATTAGCAGACGTGAAGTAAACATCAATCGGCACAACACCCTGACCTTGATAAAGAGCAAAGTCGACAATAACAGCTCCAACGCCAAGAAGCGCGCCAGCGTACGCCAAGGTCCTCAACATGCCGCGGCCACGAATCCTCCCTAAGCGTGACGCAATAGTTGCCGGCGTAATCTCAGGATGAAAATACCAAAATACTCCTTGGTATTGAACGCCGGTGATGTCTGTTGGCATGGCGGAAATCATAAGCTAAACAAACAACAACGAGATCTCAAACACGATCAAAAGAAAGGCGACCAAAGGTGCCACAACATAGCCGATCAAAACGGCAAACATAAAAACTGACCACAAACAAAGTCCAATGCCTCGGAAGATCAACTGAAAAACGCGCACCACGAAACTAATAATACGACTCTGCCAGTCATACATGCCGTACATTGGCACAAGAAGATTCTTAAGCCAGACCGATACACCAAATGATCGAGCGGTAGATTCAATGCTTCCCAGGCAATACAAAGCCATGCGGCGCAAACCACGTGTATACCACCACGGTAAAAAACCCACTACGTCAGCAACAAGTCCGGTAAATGCTGAAGTCGCTCCAGAAACCATATATGCAAAGTATAGCAGGCTACCCAAAGAATCACCGAAAACGTATAGTGCCGCTATATGGATATCTTCATTGTCTGCGGATACGGCATCCCTGAAAACATGGAAACTGATACCAATTACCTCGTCTACCTTCGTACAGTCTTTAATAAGCTGTACAGCAAAGTAAACCTCAAACCTGCGGCCATCATTTCATGCGGTGGACCAACCTCAATGAAGGCCCCGTACACCAACACCGAAGCTGCGGTGATCACGCAAGCACTCGTTAAACAAACGCAACGAGAAGAGCTGCAAAGCGCCACGAAACTCTGGAAATTCTATGAAGAAGGTACCTCGCTTTCAACGCTTGAGAATCTACTCAATGCTAAAAAGATCATAGAAGATCAGCAGCTTTCAGGTAACATAACCATTTTTTGCGAAGCAACACGTGAGCATCGCATTACCGAAACCGCAAAAAAGATCTTCCAAAGGAGCATTAATGTTGAACCTATTGATTTTGACACCAGCATTAACCGCTATCTAAATCCTGAACGCATAAAAGAAAAAGAAGAGATCGGTTTGCAAGAATCACTTTGGACGCTGGAAGACGCAAATCGACTAGCGCTCCACCACGAATTATTTGAGAAGAAGTTCATTTTCTTCAGAAATGAAAAGGAGAAAGGGCTCTCAGAGACGGAAATCGTAAAACGCTGGTACGAAAAAATGGATGACATCATAAAAGAAGCGATGCCAGATCATCCGCTTTTCAAAAACAAAACGGGCTAAGCCCGTTTTGTTTTTTATGCCATCGCCTCTAGCGCCTCCATCACGCGCGCAATATCATCGGTGAGAATCGCATCTTTAAGTGCCTTAGCTCTCTCTTGCACGCCCGCATTGGTCATTGCGCCAGCATCTCCCAAGTTTGCAATCACTCGATACGCAAGCGGTGACATGATCGCCTTGCGAAGATCACTTTGCGGATACTGCTTATCCCAAGCCTCGAGCGTGTTCACTAAAAACTCATGTGCCATCTTTGGCTGATGCAAAAGCCCCGCTGACTGCAGTACAAAATACGCCGGATCATAGCCGGTCATGCCAACACGTGCATACTCACCATCAAGGAGTGCCAAGCGTCCATCCTCAGATCGCATGAGATTAAACGGAACAATGTCGTGATGTTGAAATGAGGCAACTTCAAAATGCGATTCCCAAATCTCACGTAATCCATCCCGATCACGAACGGTCATCAAGCCTTTGTCTATTGGATTCTGAGCATTTGCAAGCAAACGACCCGCATAGAAATCTTTGTTCCAGCCGCTTTCAGCGATCTGCCTAAAATACTTCGGCATGTCTTCCACTGAAATACCACGAATCGCGACGAGCGACTCAACAAGAGCCTTGATCTCGTCAGACGACAAGGTTGATCGCATACCATCGGGCACCGATTCAGCCAACACCTCTCCCGACACCTTTGCAGAAATAGCCATTGTCCAACCATCACGAAGAAGCAGTGTGCTCGCCGGCACAAAAACCTTGTCACCAGGCAGCTTGTCAGACAAAAAAGCATCCGCACGCTGCTGATTCTCAACAAGATCAATGCCATGCTCGGTACGACGACCAACTTTAATAACAACATCCTCGCCCTCATGCTCAGCAGCATAAACACCACCCTCACCACGACGCTTCATCAAAGAAACGTTACGAAATCCTTCACGTGATAACACCTGTTCAGGACCCTGGGGGATTTCACGATTCTCCATAAAAGATGGTTAAATTTTATGATGATAGCACTGCTCGCAACTCCTCCATTAACCGCAAATAGAATCGCAAGTTTTGCGCAGTTGCAATACGCATACCAAGCGTCTCACCCGTCTTAAATAAGTGACGTAAATACGCTTTAGAAAAATCGCGAGACAGCGCATTGTCGGCAAATGGATCAATGGCGCTCGTGTCTTTTGTAAAACGCTCATTAGTGATCTGAATTTTCTCGTACAGCACCTGCGCAATCTCAACATCCGTTGCGCCCGACTGGGCAAGTTCAAGCGCCTTGCGCGTAGCTTGAGCTGGTTCATCCTTCCAAACAAACAACTGACCGTGTCGAGCATTTCGAGTCGGAAGCACGCAGTCAAACATATCAACGCCAACCGAAACGTAATACACAATCTCTTCGGGCATACCTCCTCCCATGAAATAACGCGGTTTATCTTCCGGCAAAATCTCAGCTACCCGCTTAGCAATGCGAAAAGCATCTTCACGCTTCTCGCCAACAGACAGTCCACCGATCGCGTACCCGTCAAAGCCAATATCAATAAGTCCGCGTGCGGATTCAAGTCGCAAGTCCTCATGCACTCCCCCTTGCACAATACCAAATAACTTACGCTCAACGTTACGCGCTGCCTTAGAACGAATCGCCCACCGCAGCGATCGCTGCATTGCCTCTTCAGTACGCTCACGTGCGGAATCGCCAGCTGCTACATCATCAAACTGCATCATGATGTCAGCGCCAATCGCATCCTGTACATCCATGGAACTCTCCGGCGTTAAACGGACCTCAGCGCCATCAATATGTGATCGAAATGTCACGCCATCTTCATCAATGGTGCGAATAGCTCCCAAACTAAATACTTGAAAACCACCGCTATCGGTCAACATCGGGCCCTCCCAACGCATCATGGGCTTAATACCACCAACCTCACGCAATAATTCTGTACCAGGACGAAGAAGTAAGTGATACGTATTCCCAAGAATAATTTGCGCCCCAAGCTCCTTAACCTCGCTCGCCGTCATGGTCTTAATCGCACCAACGGTTGCGATCGGCATAAAAATAGGCGTCTGTACGTCACCGCTTGGAAGCGACAAAATACCACGACGTGCTGCGCCATGTTTTTTAAGGAGCGTAAACATACCTAACTATCTAAACGAGTTGAACGAGCGTAAAGCGCAATGCTCACTGCCATAGCAACATTCAAACTCTCAAGTGCTGGATCCATTGGAATCATCACCGATCCCTGGCCATCAGCAATACGAATGCCCTGGCCTTCACTTCCCGCAATAAGCGCAATTGGCGCCTTTGGCAGTTGCTCAGGAGTAATGGCACGATCTTTATACTCAAGTCTGAAAATCGGACGGTGAAGCGCCACTAGCCACTCATGAATATCAGAGCGGCGCACCTCAGCCCACGGTACTTTCACAACGGCAGCCGCAGATGAACGCACAACTTTAGGATTTGTTGGGTCAGCTGACTCAACAAGAATGACCGAAGCGTTAAATGCCAAAGCAGCACGCAATAGCGTGCCTACGTTTCCCGGATCTTGAACGCCGTCTAAAATAAGCACTGTATCGCGCGCTGCAATCTGCTCCTTCGTAAAACGAGGAATACGAGCAACCGCCGCTACATCCTGCGGGGATTCTGTTGAAACAACCTCGAAGAAAGCCGGAGTATCCTTCTTCTTAAAAACAAACTCTACATGCGCCTTAGCGTCACGAACGAACTTTTCACCTTCAATAATGAACAAACCAAGGCGCTCTCGCTCCTTTTTCTTACGTAAATTGAGAAGTAGACGATTTTGGGGCTTCGATAACATATGCGCAACCTTATACCACGAGTGGCAAAGGATGAATACTCCACGGCTGATCCGAGACGGCATCAGCAATTCGGTACGCCCCGTGGGTTGGAGCGTTCGTAAAGCCATTCCAGGCCATACGAGCCAGAGCTCCCCCCTCTACCCAATCAAATAACCACTCATGAGCATATTTAGGATCAAGGGCATCCGCTCCCGCTCCCACCTGGAATAACCATGATCGATTAAATTCTTCCTGACTTCCCACCGGCTCACTCATAATCATCGGAATGCCAAGACCTACATAAAACGAAAGCTCTGACGGCTTTGTCCAAAGCACATCGGTTTCACCCATAAGCTTAGTGAACCCCTTAAAGTAATCAGCTCGCTTTTCAGAATAGTGAATGCGAATACTTCCCTGCTTGATATAGCGATCAAGTCCACGCTTAGTAAGTTCGTTAACAAAGTAGGTATTAATTTCAGGACGTGTTCCTGCGACTAGATTTAAAACAATACGTTTCTTGCCAAGATCTTTACTCAAACTCTCAGCAAGAGTGATGCCGATTTCACGCTGAGCACCTGCTCCTCCAACCGCAAATGTTAACGATAACGGCGTAGGCTTCTTGGCGCCAACCGCCGCGCAAAACTGCGCACCTACCATGGCTTCAAGCATGACGCGCGCATGCATGGCAAACACACCTTGAGGGTCAAGGTTACACAATCTGCGCGAAAGATTAGCCTTCACCGCTGTAGCCTCTAAACTACCCACTGTTGTTGGCGGCAACGGGAAGCCCGTAAAGTGAATATTCTTCTCAGGAACGCCGTATAACTTCAAACGCTCTACCACGCGTCCGGTCGGCGCAAAGAATTGAATACGCGTGCGGCGAGGATTCATCGGTGCCCACGCTCGGTTGACATCCGCATCACAAAGAACGAGATAAATATCATCCGGGTAATCAAACTCCTCAGCAGCAAAAGCCGGAGTCATAAAAGTGCACACGAGTGGCCGAGGATCCTTAGCTAACGTTTCAATCAAGTGTTTGCACATCTGCTTCTTTTGAATATCGCGATAAATTTGTCGTAGCTGGAGCGATGGCTGAGAGAGATCTCGACGCGGATAAAACGGCTGAATCTCCTGAATTTCATCCATAACACCAAACGCCACCTGACCAAGAATGGGCACTTTCTTAAAACGAGAAATACGCTCGTACCATTCTCTACTGGTATGCCAAACCTGCTTATCTTGAGCAGGCATGCCCTTATAGTCATTTGCCAGAAGCACTCCCTCTTTACCGGTAATGCCAACAAGAGCATTAGCAGCGCGCTCATGTCCATATCCCATACTAACCGCTACTACATACGCCGAACCCTTTCCTCCAATATGCGACATAGCTTATTTACAACCATTTATCGGATCGTACTCAATATCTGCCCACTGAAGTCCGGAAAGCTCTTGTGTAGGACTCCTGAAAAGCGCATAGACCCGCTTCATACCCGCCCCCTCAGTGAGCATCCAAGATCGTTCCTGTCTTGGCGCAGTAAAGACGTCAAACCTCTCTCCAGTAAAACTCTCATCATGGCCAATAACAACCCGATTAGCGTTATATCCCTCAAGCTGCAAGGATACGTCACGTGACGTGGTACAAGAAGCGCCCTCATTGATCATGATATCTACACTGCGTGGGAAGATGTAATTACGACCACCACGCGCAGCAGAAATCTTGCGCAAGAATAGGATCCATACTGCACCGCGTGTTGCGCCACCGTCATCGTCACCACGCGCAGAAACCATAATGTCCGGCTCGCCATCGCCATTCAAATCACCCAAAGAAGCAACACCAGTTGAACCAAACACATCAACGTTATCAAGTGGACCTGCAAAATTACCCTCTGTTGAGCTCACTTTTTTATAACTCTGAACTGAACCGTCCGTATTCAAATAGATCGTGTAATAAGCGCCACGCGCATCTCCACCATCATCATCACTATTCACCCCAACAAGAAGATCCGAAATGCCGTCTGCATTAAAATCCGTTGAGCCATCAACAAATGTACCAAAGCCATCATTTGCATCAAGAAGCCCGGTGAAATTAGGGGTTGTACCTGAAACCTTAGCTTCACTCACAACCGTGCCGTCAGAGTTCATGAATAAAATGTAAACCGCGCCGGCAAAGCTAGCTCCATCACTATCAGAAAACGCACCCACCACAATGTCATCAAAACCATTACCATCAAGATCCGCAATGCGGGACACAGAACTACCAAAAGCATCTGAGTTATCAAGGGTTGCCAGAAAATTTCCAGAAAGATCGCTGATCTTATCAAAATCAGAAACCGTACCATCCGTATTCAGGTGCAGTATCCATACAGCGCCGCGAGCGTTACCGCCATCATCATCCGAGTTAGCGCAAACAACCAAATCATCAAGACCATCACTATTAAAATCATCTACCCGCGCCACACAATTGCCGAATTGATCACCATTATCTAAAACCCCTAAAAATCCCCCCGCGGTATCGCTGATTTTTTGTTCATCCTTCACGGTGCCGTCCGCATTTAAAAACAGAATATAAACAGCTCCACGATTTGATCCACCGTCATCATTACCGCGCTCACCAACTGCAATATCAGGGATATCATCCCCATCAAGATCCCCTAACGCTGCAACAGATACTCCAAAAGCATCGGCGCTATCGATCGGACCAGTAAAACCGCCCACGGTAGCACTAATCTTCTGAACATCCTTCACCGTGCCATTCGTGTTAAGAAAAAGAATATAAACAGCTCCAAAATCAGTTCCACCGTCGTCATCGGCAAATGCGCCAACAACAACATCAGTAACGCCGTCGCCATCAACGTCACCAATATTTGCAACACCGGAACCAAACTGATCACCATCACCCAAGTATCCAGAAAAACCACCTTCAGTATCGCTAATCTTTTGAAATGATCCAACCGTGCCGTCGGTACGAGAAATAACCTCGGTTGCCATGAGAAGAAAGAGGAGTGCAAGAATAACAGAACCAAACGCCAAAAACGGCATGGACTTAATCAGTGGTCGGTAAAAATGGTGCTTAGTAAAATGAACTTTACTCATATGTTTTACCTGCAACCGCCCACGGGATCATAAGTAATCTCCGCTACCTGCAATCCGGAAAGCTCATGCGTTCGACTCTGAAAGAGAGCATACACCAACTTCGTACCCGCTCCTTCAGAAAGCACCCAGTCCCGCTGCTCAACCGGACCATCAAACTCCGTAAAGTCACGATTGATAAAGCCAGCATCTTGCCCAACAACAACACGAGTAGCGTCATATGCCTGAAGTGTCAGCGTTACGTTACGAGTTGTCGTGCACAGCGCGCCATCATTGATCGATAACGCTACATTGCGCGGAAAAACATAATTACGACCACCAGAAACAAGTGCCTCCAGATACATAATCCAAATAGCACCACGATCAACTCCACCGTCATCGTCTTGGAAGGCACTCACAACAACGTCCGGGGCACCATCACGATTAAAGTCACCAATAGACGATAGACCGGCAACAGAAATCGAATCCTCATTATCAAGAACTCCCGTAAAATCACCCTCGGTATCGCTCACCTTCTGATAACGCTTCACCGAACCATCTGCGTTCAGAAAAATAATATAAAAAGCCCCACGATTAGAGCCACCATCGTCATCAAGCCAGGAACCAACAAGAAGCTCGGCAATGCCATCACCATCAAGATCCTCAATAGCAGCAATAGATGACCCAAAACGATCATCGTCACTCAAGGCTCCAGAGAAACCTGAAGTAAGATCAGAGATCTTAACCTCGCTCATGATCGAGCCGTCGCTGTCCATAAAAAGGAGATAAACAGCGCCACGAGCGTTACCGCCGTCGTCATCAAGAGAAACGCCAACAGCCCAATCGTCAACACCATTTCCATCAACGTCAGGAATCACCGTAAAAGACTTTCCAAAACGATCACCATCATCAAGAAGCGTAGTTAAACCCGATGTTTGACTGACTTTATCAAAACCCGCAACTGTACCATCAGTATTCATGTGCAGTATCCAAAAAGCACCACGATCCGTGCCACCATCGTCATCCTGACTAGCACACACCACAAGGTCATCAACAAGATCCCCATTGTAATCATCGATCCTCTCAACACACTCGCCGAAAAGTTCAAGATCATCAAGCACCCCGAGAAACCCGCCCTCCGTATCGCTAATACGCTGCTCAGCCTTTACCGTGCCATCGGTATTCAAAAATAAAATATAAAGCGCTCCTCTATTTGTGCCACCATCGTCATTACCACGTTCACCAACAGCGATATCAGGAACGTCATCACCATCAAGATCTCCAATACCAGAAACATTAAAACCAAAATTATCAGCGCCATCAATCGGACCAGTAAAACCACCGGTCGTCATACTAATCTTCTGCGACGCACGAACCGTACCGTCACTATTCATAAAAAGAATGTAGACGGCACCAAAATTCACGCCACCATCGTCATCCTCCCAAGCCCCAACCACAAAATCAGTAACTCCATCGTTATCAAGATCCCCAATAGCATCAACGCCTATACCAAACTCATCACCGTCATCAAGCACCTCTAAAAAGTTACCCTCTGTGTCGCTAATCTTTTGAAAATCACGAATCATGCCCGTACTACGAGAAGCCACCTGTGTTGCCATCAGGAGCGCTACCGAAGCAATAACAAGACCGAAAGCAAGAAATGGTAAATGAGCTACAAAAGTCCAAAAAGACCCTTGAAGACCATGCTTGGCTCGAGATTTTCTCCCTCCTTTTCTTGGCATACCTTCGCGGTAAAACTACAAAAAGTATACTAGAAAATTCACCCTATTTATAAACCTATCCCCACAAAAAAGAGGAAAAAAGCAGGCATTTTAACGTCCTGAATCCCCAATCGCGCCGCTTCTATCCCCTGGCTTATTGACGAACATCCCTCATTCACGTACACTTCCGCAGTCTGTAATTCACCTTTTTATGGCTAAGATTTGCAATATCACCGGAAAGCGTCCTCTCACGGGCAACAACGTCAGCCACTCCAACGTGAAGACCAAGCGCCGCCAAATGCCAAACTTGCAAAAGTCCACGCTGATCAACCCAGCGACCGGTAAAGCGCAAACGATTCTCGTTTCCAACCGCGGACTTCGCACGATTCGTAAATGGATGGCTGAAGGTAAAATGTTCGACCTTCGAACAATCGCCTAACAAAAAATCTCTCAACTCCGGTTGAGAGATTTTTTTATTGAGCAATCTCTTCGGCAAGCTGAATGAGCTTCGCTGCCCTCTCTGGCAAAATATCAACGCGCTGCGCCAAATCAGCCGCCTCAAAGTCACCAAGCTGTCTACATGTCACCACATCAAACCGTAAAAGCGCTTGAAGTTCAGCCTCAGTTAACCCAGGAATAACCGTAATCGGATAAAGTCCAGAATCAGAAATAAGTGACGGCAACGATGCCTTATGCGGCTGATCCCAAGAGATAACACGCATCTTTTTACAGGTAGCGTACGTAAATGCCGTACTTGTCATGCGGCCATTAGTAACAACCCACATCTCATCAATAGGATCACAGGTTCCGGCCACCGAACCATCGACAAGATCACAGTAGCGCGCAAAAGCAGCCAATGTATCTTTTAACTGAACAATATCTCCGTAAGAATTGCGAAACTTTACCTCAACTGCAATACGCCGCCCGTCACGCTCGAGAAGCACATCAACCTCATGAGCCACACACGCACCCTGTAAATCATCGGGATGCGTTGCTCGATACCCCTGAGCTCGAAAAAGGGCTGCCACATAACGCTCAAAAGCAAAACCCGCTGGCCCTAAACGTACAAGGCCCTGACGAACATCGTACCGGCAAGCTAAGCAAACATCTTTTTTCCCAAGAGCTTCATACGCAATGGCATAGATCTCTTTGGTCGACATACCGTCACGCAATTTGGCCTTCACCTGCTTCACAACGTCAAAAGCGACGTCGCCCGTAGCGCCCGCACGAATCAAACTTTTAAAAACTTTATCTTCATCAAAGGGCGCTCGCGCACCTGACGATTTCACCACCTCCATACTCCCCCATAGGATACCAGACCGCTACTTACCAAACCGGCGCTGACGACCTTGGAAGTTACGAAGTGCTCGCAAAAAATCTAACCTACGAAATGCCGGCCAAAAAACATCAGTAAAATATAGCTCAGAATACGCCGCTTGCCACAACAAAAAGCCAGAAATACGCTCTTCGCCAGAAGTACGGATAATAAAATCAGGATCAGGAACGCCAGCCGTATACAAATGATCATCAATATCTTTTGCAACAAACGTTGTAGCAAACTGCTCAAGTGACACGCCTTGCGTAGCCTTGGCTTGCGCTGATCGTTTCACAGCATCCACAATCTCTTCGCGACCACCATACCCAACCGCGATCTGAATCACCATGCCACCGTGATGCGCAGTTGCCGTCTCTAAGGCGGTGAGCGAAGCTGCAAGCTCCGCCGGGTATAGATCGCGTCGACCAATAGCACGCACACGCACTTTGTGCTCAACAAGACGCGGATCCTCCTTCATGCGCGTCGTTTCGCTCACAAGTAACTTAACAAGATTGCCCACCTCCTCAGGCGAACGATTAAAATTATCCGCACTCATCACAAAAAGAGTAAGTGCCGGAACCTGCAATTCCATCGCCCACGTAATAAGTTTGCGCGCGGTAAGTAAACCGTAATAGTGACCAATCTTCGGGTCTTCACCCTTTGCTTTAGCAAAACGTCGATTGCCATCAAGGATTAAACCAACGTGTGTTGGGAGCGGTGACGAACGAACTTGTCGCTCAAGCATTTTTTCGTATGCGTAGTACACCGGTGCCAACACGCGATCGATCATAGAGTATCTTCTTCAACAAGAGTTGATAAAAGATTCTTGCCTTTTTCCACCCAATCCGTCAAACCGTAATACTGTTTTTCTAAAATGTAATCGGAAACAATCGCAACCGCGGCGTCAGCATCTGTTTCTCGCAAGATACGAACATACCGATCAAGATAGCGGAAATGCATCTCTTCTCGGAAGGCGTCATCTTCAACCTGACGGAAGAGCTGCTCATCCATGACGTGCATAACCGCTTCGTCATCCGTAAGCGAATCACGCAAATACGCCTCAAGGTCAGCCTGAATCTCTTCAACAGTACGCAAAGACAAATCTTCATCAGACAAACGCCCCTTCAAACGATCAACAAGTGAACCGACCTGCTCAGAGGCGTTATCCGGATCATAGTGAAGGACAACCGTTTCATGATACGGCTTCATGTCGTAGGTGATGCGCTCAGGGTGCCCCGCAATATCAGAAGCTACAAGAAGCGAGTACAGGGCCTTGGCAGTCGCAAAATCCATATCCGTATCCACGAACGAATACAAAAGATACAGAAGCGGTGTACTAAGCCCACCGTCACTTGTGATGCGAAGCGCGATATCTTTCATGAACACCGCTTGATTCTGACTGCGCTGCGGATCTCCAATCTGATACGTCTGACGGTGGCGCAACCACTGCAACGTTTCCGTTGTTGGCAATTCTAGCGTGCGGAACATGCCAAGCGCTTCTGAAAAACCGATCGTAGCCACATAGTCAGCCCGAACCCCTACGATCTTTTCAATTTGAGAAATGCCGTAATCAAGACCGGCGTAAGCACATGCGTTAGCAATATAATATTCCGTCTCAGGATAATTACCCGGTGGAATGTACGAATACGTACCACGAGGAACGGAAGTGATCTTCACCGAATGATCCGCAAGGTTAATGGTAACCATGTGAATAGCATCACAATGCTGACCCTCCCCTTCCTTACGCGAATCAATACCAAGAGTGAGAATATTAATCTCATCATCAGAGCCAAAAGGCACCTCAGGGCTAGCATCAAGAAGCGATGCTCGAGCTACAATCGCCTCACTCACAGCATCTCGAGCACGTGGCTCGGCCGCCTCTAGGCTCTCAGAAGACGCTGGTGCAAAAAGAACTGAAACACCGAAAACCACCCCGGCAATGACAAGGGCGGTAAAACCGGCATAAATAATCGTTTTCTTCATACGCCAAAAAACCTCCATAGACCTAATCGGGCGGTATGGTAACGAAACCCTAACGCCAAGTAAAGTAACCACTCCCTATCTCTTAACAAAAAACTCCCGACGTTGTCGAGAGCTTTTTAAGAAACTTGTGGAAGCTTAGACGAGTGCTTCTTTAGCAGCCTTAGCTACTGAGAACTTTACTACAGTCTTTGCAGGGATTTTGATCGTTTCACCAGTTGCTGGGTTGCGACCCATGCGAGCAGGACGATTCTTCTTCATGAGCTTACCAAGGCCCGGCATAACAAACTCGCCAGCACGCTTGATCTCCTTGAAGGTAAGATCGATCAAGTTGTCATACATCTCACCTGCCTGCTTCTTGGAGACGCCCCAGCGTTCTGAGAGCTCTGCCATGATCTGGCTCTTTGTCATGCGCTTCGTTGCCATAGTGATATTCGTTAATGTTTTTGCGGGGAAAGCGTAACACAGGCCTTAAAACCTTAAAGAAAGTTATTCACACGCCCATCCTACGGCTGCAATTCTTCACCCGCAGAAACGCCTTCAATTCTGATCACAACCGCCTCAACGCCAGGCAGCGTTTTAAGCGTCGATTCGATCTGTGCACGAGCGGCCCCAACCGCACAAGAACCAGCTAAATCATTGGCCTCTTTGCTCAAAAGTACCGTGGCTACGCCATTTGCAACTGATGCCTCTAGTACCCTAACTTCAAAAGAAAATTGCGTCTGTAAGCCACGCTCCATTTCGCTCGTATTTGAACCAAGAAGCGACAGGCTAACAAGGCGTGCTGCAAGCTCAGAAAGATCCAAGCCCTCCGGGACCTCTCGAGAAACATAGGCAACCGCCGTGCTGCAATCGTCACCTCGAGCAATTGCCTCCCCATCAACAAGCGCAATCACTGCACTTGTTGTTTTTGGCGCCTGAATCACAGGAACTTGAGAAAAAAGAACTGCAGCAATAACAACCAGCAAGAACGATAAAGCGATAAAAAAGGTAAGATGGCGCATAGAAGTACCCATATCATACCTTGAATGCGCAAAAGGCATTACTATAGAACCACTATGCAGATCACTATCTTAGGTGCCGGTGAAATCGGCTCAGCTATCGCACATGCCATCGGGAATCGTGCACAAGTAAAGATATGGGACAAAAACGCCGATAAAGTACCAGATCAAGGCACACTCATCAGCGCGCTCCATGATGCTGATCTTGTATTTCTCTGCATCCCCTCGTGGATGCTGCGCTCAGCGCTCCACAACATAAAGCCACACCTACCTACAAAAACCGCCGTAGTCGCCCTCACAAAAGGCATTGAGCGTGAAACGTGCCTTTTCACAGACGACCTGATCGCTCAAGAACTACCAGATCGTGCATATGGCATCCTTGGCGGCCCAATGCTCGCTGAAGAAATAATGAGTGATAAAACTGCCGGCGGCATTCTTGGATCGCAGGCGGCGGAGTTGCATGAAACAATTGAACAGCTCTTCAACGGCTCATCAATATCCATCGAAACAACAACCGATACCCGCGGCGTTGCTGTATGTGGCGTATTGAAAAACATCTACGCAGTAACACTTGGCATCTGCGAGGGCTTAGCACTCGGTGATAACGCAAAAGGGATGATCGTGGCGCAGGCAGTCTCCGAAATGCAGAGCCTAGCAAAGCGTATGGGCGCAGAGCCGCAAACCGCTTTTGGCCGCGCTGGTCTTGGCGATCTCTTTGCTACCGGCATGAGCACACATTCACGCAACCACACCGTCGGCGTAGCGCTCGCTAACGGCGGCGACGGCCACCTGGCTAGCGAAGGGCTCATGAGCCTACCGTGCGTGCAAAAAATCCTCGGCGCTGATGTGCAACACTATCCATTACTTGCGGCACTCGTTGCCATTAGCCTCACCGGCGACAATCCAAAACGACGATTCGATGAACTTTTCAGCATCTTGTAAAAGCGACTATATCGTGAAATACTCCCGCTAATTACTATTCTTAAAGAACCATATGGAGTTCGTCATCATCATTGCCATCATTCTCTTCTTCGCAACGCTGCGCCAGGTAAACCAATATGAGCGCGGTATCAAGTTCACCATGGGACGTTTTTCAAAAGTGGTGAACCCGGGCTGGCGCATTGTGATTCCGATCTTTCAAAGCATGACCAAGGTCGATCTTCGTACAAAAGCAATCGACGTCCCATCCCAAGACACAATTACCCGAGATAACATCTCAGCAAAAATTAATGCTGTTATTTACTACAAAGTTTCAGCTGCCGAGAAAACCGTGCTGGAAGTAGAAAACGTGCATTACGCCGTTATGCAACTTGCGCAAACCACTATGCGCAACGTTGTCGGTGAAGTAACGCTTGATGAACTACTCTCAATGCGTCAAAGCCTCTCTGAACGCATTGAAAAACAGGTTGATGAAGCCACAAACAGCTGGGGCATTGAAGTCATCACCGTTGAACTCAAAGACATCAACCTGCCACCAGACATGGTGCGCACTATTGCCAAGCAAGCCGAGGCCGAACGCGAGCGCCGTGCCGTTATCATCAATTCCGAAGGTGAAGTATCAGCTGCACAAAATCTTGCGCAAGCCGCTGAAATACTCGCCAAGCATCCAGGAGCTCTTCACCTTCGTACACTAAACTCCATCAACGACATCAGCTCAGATCAGTCAAATACCGTGGTATTCACCGTGCCACTAGAAATTCTGCAAGCCATGAGCGGGTTCAAGAAGTAAAGGTTCACGTTCGAAATATAAAAGAGCACCGACTTCACGTCGCGTGCTCTTTTACTTTCCGTTCCCCACTCCCTACTGCCTACGTTCCACCTTAAGCCCCAACGTAGTCCGGCTCTGCCGGACGAAGTGGGCCCTATCCCCTACCACATCACTCCTCCATCCCCCGCATCACCTCTGCCTCAAGCGCATCAATATCGCCATCGTCTTCCGGAGCGCGCCCACCATTCTTTTTCTCAACATGCTTATAGAGCGTCATCATCATGAGTTCCATGCGATCGATCTGACGGGCCGAATGCGTATCAATCTGAAAATCAAGCTCTTCACGAATGTCCGCCACTTTTGCCGCCCGATTCTGACTCATAAGAACAATGACCGCCAAACAAATAGCCTCTAAAGAAACAACGAGCGTTAACATGCCAAATGGATACGGATCAAAAATTTCTAAACCCGGCAAAAGACCGGTATTCCACAAAATCCAAACTGCAAAAAAACAGATGTTAAATACCAAAAACGACAACGTGCCAAATGTGGTCGTTAACCAATCAGCAAAACGCTCTGAAAAAGACCGCTTCCCGCGCATTTCTTGAGCGAAAAGCCGAATGCTCTGCGCCGCCATCGGTGCCACCGGCCTCTTTTTCCTCCTTCGTGGTTGTGCCATAGTAATTCTGACCGTATGATACCACTGTTATTAATATACTTTTTATGATTCATCGCTTTATTTTGCGAACAACAGCGATCGCGAGTGCATTCAGCATCGCCTTTGCCCCGGTTGCTGGCTTTGCCAAAGAACCATTCACCACACCAATTTTAATCGCCCTTGATGGCGTTGAAAGCGGCACAATCACAACACAGTTAAGCTTTGCACTTGAACCGCTTGAAAGCGACGTAAAACCACTAATGGGTCTTGAGGACAGCTCGCTCTTTGCGGCTGCCGGTCTCTTTCAGCATGCCGAGCACTTAATAGCAGATGAAGTCGCTACGAACATGATGGTCACCGAGGATAACTGGACCTGGGAAGAAGACGACAGCTGGGACACCACTGATTGGTCAGAGGATTCGTGGAGTGATGATGAGTATCTCTACACCTACGAGGAGCCAAGCATTGCTGAGGAGCTTGCAAACACCAACCTCACCCTCACCACTAAGCAAAATTTCAACATCAATGCGAGTGATTATAGCGACGGTTCATTTGATGTAAGCTTAGAGTTTCTTGATGAACAGATCGCGCTCTCCGGCAAAACCGCTACTCGTAACGGCGCTAGCTATCTTCAGTTCACAAACATTGCCGTTCCTGAGGTAACATCAGCCGATCTCCCAGAAGGCGCAATTGGCGATTGGTTTGAAGTAACCATGCCCGAGCAGACCAAAACCATCTTTGAACCAGAGGATGGGCAAAGCTCTGATCTTCTTGAAGATCCAACTCAGCTACTCGCTGGTCTAAATGATATTCCAACACAAGTAACAGACATCGTTGATGATCTTGCTCGCATTAACGCCCTGCAGGTCACAAGCAAACACCGCACAATCGTCAGTGGCAAACGCGTTACCGTGTACAACCTAAACGTTGACGGCGAGAAGGCAGCCGCAATAGCACCCGAGGATCTAGCGGAAATCGCACCTCTTTTAGGCAACACCACGCTCAAACTCACCGTTCAGGAGAACACCAACATTCCAATCGCCTTTGACTTCGCGATTCGCGTCGCTCTCTCGGATATTGATGAAGTGAGTACTGGTCAACAAGTAGCGCTTCGTGGCTCGATAACGCTCACCGATATCGGTCGCAACTTCAGCTACGAAACCATAAAAGACGCTCGTCCGCTTTCAGACCTTGATGAGAGCACAGTTGTTGCCGAGCCGCTTGTTGAGCAGCAGTACGCCTACGTCAGCGATCTGCAATGGGCACTTGATACCTACTACTATCACTACGGCTACTACCCAGAGACACTTAGCGACCTTCTCATCTCTCCAATCCCAACCGACTGGTCAGAAGACATGATCGTGTACTTTGTACCAAATGATGTTTTCACCAACCAACCATATGAGTACGAAAAACTGGAGGAAGACTTCGCGCTCACGTACTGGGTAGAGCTCCAGGATGACTCCTCATGGTCCTACACCTTCGTAGACGGTCAGAACACCGCCACCGCCTACACCATCTCCGAGGAAAGCGATGCCGCCTGGTACGACAGCTGGGAAGAATGGGAGTAATACGAACAAAAAAAAGCCGAGATCACATCTCGGCTTTTTGATTGCAATCTACTGTGCAAGCCAAGCCTGCATAGTGGAAATCTCCTCATTTTGCACACGAATAATCGTCACGGCCAAGCTCGTCAATTCACGACGCGCCTCTATATCAAGAAGGGCGCTAGCCATCTCAACCGCTCCTTGATGATGTTTGATCATGCCATCAAGATACGCACGCCAAGCCTCGGTATCATCAGTAATGGCTGATAGATCCGGCATCATTGGCTCATAGACACCAACGTCTTCATACGCAGCTCCAAACCAATCTTGATACCAGTCGGTCATTTGATCAACCTCAAGCGTTTGATCATTGATAATGCTGCGCAAAAACTCCGCTTGCTCTTCACTTTGCACGCGATCAAGCATGAGTTCAGACGTCATAATCGCCTCTTCATGGTGAGGAATCATATGTTCTAAAAAGGCACGTTCTGTGGTGACGCTCATCATCATGTCATGGCCAGAATGATCCATCGGCATAACATCATCATCAGACACCGTACCAATAGCAACAACGTCACCAGTCGCCGAAGTCATTGGCGCCATATCATGATCTGACGACTTGAAAAGAAAAACCGCTAGAAGAATAAAACCACCTAAACCAAATCCCGAAAGAAGACCAATAAGAAGATATTGTTTGGGCATATTGCAATAATCAACAAACATTGTAAGCAAGAACCGGGCCACGGACGAGCTAATATCGGGATAAACAATTGTCAGAGCCTAGCGCCGACAAGTATCATCTCTATACCTATGAATAGCATTGTAAAAAGTCTCGCCGCCCTAGCCACTGTAAGTTTACTTGGATTTGGCTGCTTGCCAAGCCTGAGCTTCAACAAGAACGAAGACATAAATGACAGTAGCGCCGCTGGCGGTGACAATGCAAATGGAGAACTTGTATCTGTACCAGCAAACTTCAGTCCAGCAATCAGCTTCCCAACCGACGCCTTCTTTTACTACGCGGAGGTGAGCGATGATCAAACAATTGGTGGCGCCATGTTCTCAACCGCCATCACCATTCAAGCCGCTATCGAGTTCTACACCTCAACCCTCAGCATGCAAGGCTTCACCCTCGCAGACACCCTTGATAGCACAACCGGAATCGAGGCCTACTACACAAACACTGAGACTTCAACCGTAGTGTTCGTCACTGCCACAGAAGGAACAGATGGCTACTCAACCGTTGAAGTGCTCTACGGACCAGATGATTACTAAACAAGATCAAAAAACGAGCCATACGGCTCGTTTTTTATTTACCTAACCTAGAGAACAAACCCCAATGCCACCAAAAAAAGTACGGTAATCATCCAGGCCGTCACCATGCCCCACACGAAAATCATCCACCAATCAGAACGCGTAGCGGACACCGCCTGACGATCAACACTGTCACGGATATCTCGTGGATCAAAGATACTTGGCTGCAAACGCTTCCCAGATAAAATCTGCGCAATACGGTACCCACCATACACCGACGGCAAAATACCAACACCATTGCACCCAAGGTTATAGAGCAATACGGGATTACAGGGCTCAGTGCCAACACACCGTATACCGTTTGGTGTATAGCCCATGAGGCCATGCCATAGATGCGTAAACGTTAACCTACGCCCAGAGTGAGCATACGTTGCTCGTGTGAACTGACGGATCATTTTTTCGGACTCTTTAGGGTAAGGATGAGCGCGTGAATAAGCGTTAGTATCATCCATAAGCGCCTCAGGACCACCAATACAAACTAAACTCTGATCAGACCCATGCGGACGACGAGTAATGTAGTAGTAAGGATCAGCGTCATAGGCACCACTCATCTCTTCAACATCTTTAGGCAAATAACTAATAGCCGTCGGCGCCATCTGCGGCTTCTCAATAAATGCCGCCATGTAACCAACTGATCCACGTACTAAATGGTGGAACCAGGCATCAATCCTTGCCCCAGCATGATTCTCAATATGAAACTTCTCAAAACCATTTGTACATAAAACAACTCGTGATGCAGTAACCTTGTGCTTTTTTGTTTTTAACTCAGCACCCTTAGCAAAAAGATGAACTCGCTCAACAAATGCTTGCTCAGCAACTGCAAAGCGCTGCGCATAACGCGCAAGCAACTTCTCAAGCACCTCATAACAAAAGAGTGCGCTATTCATACAACCCTTTTTAGCAACGATCGTAGCAACGTATGAGGCATCGCTCGTTTGCAGGTATGACAAGATCTTTTTGTGCGGAGCCAGCTTATAATATTTTCTCAACGGTCGCGGAACATCTTTTCGCTTAGCATACGATCGAGAAACAAAAATCTTCTCAATCGGCAAACCCGCTTTATCTCGTGCTTCATTGTCGTATAAATGAGAAAGAAGCTCGTGAAAATCAGCACATCCCGCATAACCATCAAAAGTCCAAAGCGGTGTTTCGAGCCCCAAATCCTTTTGAATATCTTCAAGTAAATCCCAAGATGATTCAATGGATCGCTGACCTTCAGCTGCCATCACTGCCCCAAACTCTTGAACAATATCAGCAAACGGGCGCTCAAAATAACTCACCAATTGCCCCGCATTGTGCCCAGTAGCTCCATGAGCAATGCGATCACCCTCAAGAAGCACAATCGACTTCTTAGTTTTCTTCAACAAAAAATACGCCGTCATCACTCCCGCGATGCCAGCGCCAACAATCACAACATCAGCGTGCAGATCCCGATCAAACGGAAAGAGCGTTCGCTTTTTAGTGAGCTGCTCAAGCCAAGGCGATCGAAGGGCAACGTTTGGCATACGTAAAATACATGTATGCAGTATAACATTGCGTACGCTTATCGATACACACGCCGCCTCCCTTTTCCAAGTCCAAGATTCGTATATTTTCGAAACTCGCACCCAATCCCCTCCCAATTCTCCGCTGATAAAATAAGTGACTGACCTTGATACGTCACCCCCGTTGCAAATGGCAGTCGAGCTAGCTCAGCCGCAAGTAAAGACGGATCCCGGGAAATATTCAGACGCTTCATGGTTGGCAGTGAACCAGGACCAACCGGAAAACGAGCAAACAAATCGATCTTATCCGGATACTGATACGCCACATCAATCAAAACCTCGGTCCATAAAAACGCCAGGTTATAACCAAATACTGAAACAACTTCTTCAACTCCGTCGTAAACTGACTTCTTCTGCCACGTCGCAATCAGCTTAGCCACCCTTGGAATGACGCCAGGCAAATATCGTGACAAAAATGCTTCACGCGTCGGTGTGGCACTTCTTTGAATAACACTAATAGGAAACACGTACGGCACTCCATACTTTGGCCGTGGCAAAGCATCTAATCGCTCACGCCAGGCATCATTCTCCTTCTCATCAAATGACAACAGACCAATCGCCGTAAGCGTCTCCGGCCGCGCCATTAACCGACACGCAAACATATTCAAAAGCCACAACGGGAAATCGTCGCGTAGCGGGTTCAGCATGGCATGAAACGCCATCGTTTGCCGATCAAACTCCCGAAAAATATTACAAAACCGATACTGAGACAAAATAGGATCAAGCGAATATGGAGCTTGCTCACCCTGAACCTTGCGCTCCCACATGCGCAACCGCTCCTGCGTAAACTCTTCAATCTGCTTTAGAACGAAAGCATCAACACTCGGCAAAGTACCAGCCGGTCGACTCGTGTGTAACGACAAGTGTCGATAGAGCTGAGCAATATTATCGGGAATCTCCATACGTTACACCTCATGTCGATATTCATAAGAAACGCGATTGTATTCCTGCGTTTCGTACGCCGCTAAACCAGCCTCCTGCCATAAAACAAACGTCGCAATGCCGCTATCAAGCGCCAACCTACTACACACCGTGCAAAACGGCTGCCCAGCTTTCAAAATCCCTCCCCCAGCATCAACGCGCGTAAAATAAAGCGTTGACCCCGCAATGCGATCCGAGTGACGAGTAAGCGCATCCATGATCGCCCGCCATTCAGCATGAATGCAGCACGTCTTGTCATACCGCGGCTTACCAGGAACAAAATCATCCCCACACATACGATTCTCCTCACTATCAAGCGCCGGCGCATTGTAGCCAAGACCGATCGCCTTGCCCCCACTCACGATCACCGTGCCGCATTTTGCGCGCGCACAAAGAGCCAATTCAGCCTGCTCAGCAGCCTGATACATCCAAAATTTCGCCTGCTCCTCAAAATCACCAGAAAGAAAAACCATAGAACAAACGCCAAAGAAAAGTCATCTACAGGAGTATAACGTGCCAGCTATAAAATCGCTATATTGCGCAATAAAGATCGCTAAATTATAGTAGTTGCATAAACTACTCTATGGATGAGAAAAACGTCATCGCGCTTCTCCAATGGGCGCAGCTCCAGCACGATGCCAAGTATCATCAAGATATTCACCACCTGAGCACACAGCAAAAATTCAAGCACTTCACACTGCACCTTGCCAAGTACGCAGGAAAATTTGCAGAATTAAGAGAAAACGATCACGAACAGTTTCAAAAAACACTCGTGGATACCTGCATCATTAGCATCGCCCTCGCAAACGCCTTCAATGTGAATATTGCAAGAAGGCTAAATATTGAGCATGCTCAATCACTAACAGATGTCAGTAAAAGTATCGCCAACACTCAAAATAGTGAAGAAGCTCGACCGTTCCCACTACAGCTCACCATACTTGTTGGTAAGCTTGCTAAAAACTGCGAGTCGCTTGATCACCTTGAAAATTTTCCATTCCGAGAACAGGCTGAAAGCGTGAGCTTAGAGGTATTTATAGCGACCATACACGAAGCATCAAGAAAAGGTCTCGATCTACATGAAGCGATCACTAAACGGCTAACTGAGGTAGAAAAGAAATACATTTTTCACAATTTTCTCAAATAGAACTAAAAACACCAGCCAAATGGCTGGTGTTTTTTTTACTACTGAACAAGATCAAGTTCGCTCTTGAAAAACTCTGCCGATCTGCGCATCATCTCACTCCACTGCGAACCAAACTCATGCCGCTCATTCTCATAGACATGGAGTGTGACGTCTTTCTGAAGATCCTCAAGCTGCTCGGCTATCGCGTAAGACCATGCAGGTGGCGTGGAATCATCAAGCGTGCCGATATGAATCATAACCGCATCATCCACCTGATCGTAGTATGTAGCAGCGGATGCTTCACGCCAAAAATCAGCATTCGCCGCCCTATCTCCATATGCTTCGAGAATCAAATCTGATTCATCAGCTCGGCGAGACGTGTACTGTTCATAATTCTCCCACGCATCACCTGAAACCGGTGCGTAAAGAATAATCGCATCAACAAGCTCCGGAGCAGCTACCGCGATCGCCTGAGCAATCCCACCACCCATCGAATGACCAAACATGCCAACACGATCGGTATCAATATAAGGAAGATCGGCCTGAGTAACCGCAACAATGGCATTCGCGACATCAATGGCATATCCAAGACGTAATGTTAACTGATAATCTGCATCGTCATCAGAACCAGCATGATTGCGATAATCAGAATGAATAACCACAAACCCATCACGAGCAAAGTAATCCTGCTCACGCTTCAAGCCTCTGCCAGTCGTGTAAATCGCAGGATCAATATACCCATGATTAAGCATAAGAAGCGCAAACGGACCATCGCCAGTCGGCACATTCATAATGCCGGTAATACGCAACTCCCCTGACATGTAGCTGATCGCATAGCGTGTATACGCATCCTCATAGGCCAACACTTCCCCAACCTCAAAATCTCGACCATCAAAATCTGTAGCCATCAAAGCCGGAACAGATACCGCATGCCAAGACTGATTGTCATCAAGGACCGGGAGCGCCTCAGACGGAGTATCGACTTCAGAAGTTAATGCCGACTCTTGCGATAAACAACCGGCACCAAGCAACAAGAACAGTGATAATGCCAGCGTTATCTTTCTCATACTAAACATCAGTATCTAAGCGGACTAATTTCCCCTTCCGCTTTACAATATTTTTATAATCCCACTGAATCTCTCGCGCCTTCTTTAGCCAACGCTTCACATCCTTAACAACAATTTCATCAGCAGATTGATATTTGGCTTCAGCGGCCTTAAACGTGCCACTGGCAACTAGCCCTGGTTCATCAAACGATTGTCCGCTCCAAAAGAAGAGGCGAATGCAGTCCTTTAACTTGTTATAACCAGCTACCGGATTGCCATTCAAAAACCACACCGGGTGCCGATGCCAAATCTTATTCTCAGCGTCAGGAAGCTCTTTACTGATAAGCTCAAAAAGCAACTCTGCTATTGCGCGATCACTTGCAAGCAAGGCTTTATTATAATTTTTTATTTCAAGTTTCATATACTAATCGCAAGCATTACTTCAAAACAATACGCCCGGAACGACGTGGAGTAATCGCTAATTCAAAACTTGCATCAAAGAACTTTCGACGAACGATCATGCCGGGTACAAGCGGCAAACGCTCCGTCGATGCGCCAATAAAAAATGGGAATATCGATCGCCTCACCTCAACAGCGCCCTCAAGATCAGCACATTCGATGACAAAATTACGAACCAACGCTCGTGCGGCAATGTTACGGACAAATATCGTACGCTGTCCGGCCTGGCAGTCTTGTGGGCTTCTTACCATAAATATACTTACTTTATAGATATATCACTTGAACCTATACAAGGCAACCGAAGAAGGTCAAACAAATAATCCTTGCCATTTATCTAAATAGTGCTATTGTCAAAAGATAATTCTTCACATTTCTTCTATGACGAAGCTAGTCAAAAAAATGAAAGCCGCACCGACAACTATGGACGGGGGCGCAAAGGGACTAGTAGCTGCTGGAGCTCTCGCAGCTACCATTGGCGGCATCTATCTCATGAGTCGCTCGAAAAAGAAGAGCCCAGTGAAAAAAGCGCAAGCTTGGATTCTTCGCGCTAAGGCCGACGTAATGGAAGAGCTACACAAGCTCCCCGAAGTTACACGCGAGGCCTATGTAGGCATCGTACAGTCCGTACTGAAGCACTACGAAAAGATGAAAGACATCTCCAAAGACGAGTTGGCTGATCTAAAAAAAGATTTAGAGGGTCAGTGGAAAGAGGCCTTGAAGAACTACAAGAAAAAGTAATTCTTCAGAAGAGTCTGTCACGTACTTAAACAAAAATACCAACCACCAAGGTTGGTATTTGTTATAGCAAAAGAAGAAGATCAATTACCCGCAATCAGTATCGCAATATAGGCAATATACGCCACCACCATAGATGCGCCCTGCCAACGCTCGATCACGTGCCGTAGACCAATAAACAGAAGAGCAAAAACGGTAAGCGAACAACCGACCACGATCAAAATGTCCAAATGAGAGGATTGCGAGATCGGTAGCGGAGCTATCAACGCCGTAACACCCAGCACAAAAAGAATGTTAAAAATATTTGATCCAACAACGTTACCCACCGCCATATCAGACTGACCCTTACGAGCAGCCACAACCGACGTAATAAGTTCCGGTAACGAAGTACCAACCGCAACAATAGTCAGTCCGATCAATCGCTCCGTAACGCCAAGAGCAAGCGCAATGTCACTCGCGGCACCCACCAGAAACTTTCCGGACAAAATAAGACCAACTAAACCAGCAACAATCATCGCAACAGTACGTGGCCAGCCAAATATCTTGACCTCACTCGTATCATTCCCACTTTTTGCGATGCTATAGGTGTAATAAAGGAAGATGAGAAAAATAGCGAGGAGCACCAAGCCGTCAGTTGCGGTAAGTACATTTGTACTACCGCCATCAAGAAACACGTCAGACGCCATGATGAGTAGAACTAGCGCCGACAACATCATGAACGGAACCTCCTTCCAAACAGTTGAATGCTGAAGCTTCACGCTCTTCATCCAGGCAACAAGCCCAAGGATAAGAAGAATATTCGCAATATTTGAACCAGCGATGTTTCCAATGGCAATATCAGTCACCCCACTAAGCGCAGAAGACACATTAACCGAGAGCTCTGGAGCAGATGTGCCAAAAGCCACAACCGTCAGACCAATTACTAAAGAAGAAACTCCCAAACGTTTAGCAAAAGAAGACGCGCCATCCACCAAAAGATCGGCAGACTTCACAAGCGCAACCAAGGAGATGATGATAATGACGACAGAAAGCAGCATAAAACTTGGAAAAATCAACCCCCATTAATCTCGGAAAATTATAACCTGCATTTGCTATAACAAAAATCCCCGCTGTAATAAGCGGAGATTTTCGTGGCAGGGGCTCGCAAGCGAGGTTAGAGCCCTTGTAATGGCTAATTAAAACGTTCTTCCTTCGCGGTATTCCGTGGTTTCTCGACTGTAAACCTTCATTTCTATTAAGTTAAGGAACGTTTTGAGATCCTCATAGCTGATCATGTTTTCTATTTTTATGTCTGGATGGCGCATGGGGTCGTAACTGCGATAGTCGCCATATATCCTCCAGATCTCACGGGATAAACGCTCTTTAGCTTCCTCAGTATATTTCTCAGGAATTCCATTACCCGAGCGATCTTTTAGGTGTTGAGCCTGAACTTCGGGTGCTAAGTCGACAACTACTTGAGCAATATCCTTCATCCCAGCTGCCCAAGCGTATGCAGCTAGTTCGACTGCATCAACATAAATCCTGATCGAAGTGAATTCGTCTTTCGTTTTGGAAAGAGACATTTGATAGAACCTAAGGAATACTTTGATGATTTCATCTACCGTCTCCTTATCTTTCTTTTTGATAGCCCATAGCGCGTTTGATTTGAGTCTCTCGTATTCCATGTGACCAAAATTCCTCTTTGTATATCCCTCAGGAAGGAAGCTAAAAATGTTTCTGTAAATAGCGATTACTTCTTTGATCGCAATCGTCAGATTCTCAACGTCATGCTGCTTTTTATTCCATTTCAAAATGGTTAACTGTTCTAAGTGCAGATCAAGCGCGCTTAGGACAAAATGAAGCAAAAAGCTATTCGCTTCGACCGCGATGCGTCCCAGTTCTTCGTAATAATCAAGAAATTCTTCAAAGGTATCGTTATCAAATTCCTCTTTTTTCTCCCAGTTTTGAACGATATATTCATTCAGGAGACGAGGAACGGATTGCTCATTAACGTTTGAAATTGCCGCATTCAGGCCCTCGGCATTTACTCCAATATTCAAGCCACTTTGAAGATAGAGAGCGGCAACCTTGGAGAGTCCTTGCAAAGACGACTTCACAAGTGAACGACTGATATCTCCGCTCGCTAAACCCCAAGCGATAACTTTAACAATTCCAATTACTGCCTCTTGAGTGATGTACCACTTCTTCAAAGAGGTTGCTACCAAAGCTTGTTCTTGAAAATCGTCACCCAGCTGTTTCGCGGTCAAGTAATCGCTAAACGGGACGTATGAGATAACACTTTTCAAATGCCTTACACCCGTCATCGTGGCATCATCAACGTTTTTATATAAGGCCTCAACCAAATTTCTGTGCAGATATCCCACAACAAAATCGACATTTGGATTTGAAACATCTCTGCTTAGTATTTTATAGCTATTGGCTTGTATCGCAATCGCGACAAAACATTGGAAGTTCTGTTGTAATCCCGTCTGGTCTTCCGTCTTGATCAGTTGTCTGAAAAGATCGTTCAGTTGTTCCAGCACGAACATCAAATACTGATCAGTTCTCCCATCTTGTAACAAGATGCTGACATGAGCGGTTGAATATTTTCTCTGTTGAAAGTATGTCGATGCGATTTGGATTAAAGCACGGTATCCAGCGGCTGTTACTTCATATTTACGTCTTTCAGTGTACAAGCGCATTGTATCGATTAAAGATAAAACTTGGGCCTGAAAAGAGTTGAATATATCTGCATGGTCAAAGTTCGCCGTCACGAACATGTCTTCTTGCGGAACGTGAATAGATGTAGATGGTGGTGGATCCGCCTCAGGCTTTTGCTCGGCTTGTTTTAATGCAAGCAGTAGTTTTCGCACCTTCTCAAGGTAGTCGCTGACCTTTTGCCCCAGTTTACGAATTCGTTCGGCGGGATTAATAAAATCCACTATAAACCTATAAAAACCATAAATCCTCCAAAAGACAAAAATAATGACTACAATAGCGAAAAGAAGCGAGAGACTAGTAAACAATCCAGAACCTTGCGGAGTAAGGGCCAAGACAAATAAAGTCACCGCGAGCGCTGCCACCACCATGTAGTCCCATAACACCCGTGGACTATCAGTGAAATCTTTCAAAATCTGTACACTTCCGTTTTCTGCCGCATGTTGGAGAGCGAAAACGGTCAGAGAAAATGTAATTGCAAGAACACCTGCTATCGAGGCAGCGATAGACGTAAAAAACTGTAGCCTGTCCCCACCATCAATATTTTGCAGGGCAAGGTTAATCGCTGGGAAGTTCCCAAGGAATAATAGTAGCGCTCCAGTTCCGAAAATACCCGATATCAGTCCGATGAAAAAATAACGGAAATTTGAGTTCCAAAGGATGAGCCCCTTCATCCGTAGTTGATTGCTCTTACTCCTCAGCCAGTCTTTCATTTTCATGTAGCGAGAGATTAGCAAATAATGGGTCATTTTGCTATCCCTAAAGGTTCTCGCCTCCTCATCCTAACGCATTGAATATATTGCGTAGTTACCGTCGTGAACTTTCATGGCTGGCAAGTTCAGCGACCCGGCATTACAAGAGTGTTCTCCAGTACGGCCAGAACCTGATAAGAAGAGTTGTAACAATGATTCCGTACAGGATCAAAAGCGGAAAATGTGGGTTGGTAGCGAGGAGCGTGTTCATTCCGGAGAGTTTTTGCGGTAGGCGGATATGCCGCTCCTGAACATTAAAAAGCGTCACATACCAGAAGATCGGGATAGTTGCTGTCCAAAAAACCAGACACCAAGGACAGAGAGAATTAATAACGAAGGCGCTTTGATAGAAGAACTAATACACAAAAGCTACTGCACCTGTGACGCCTATTTGTGCACCAATCCAAAACCATCGTTTGAACTGCGCGCCAGCGAGAAGGGCGCTTCCTATGGTGACAATTATGGGAAAGCCCACCACTCCGAGCAGTGAGTTTGGAAATCCAAATAGGGTCGATTGCCAAGAGTCCATAACCGACGAGCAGCTGATGAACGGACTGATGTTGCATGGTGGAGTGTAGTTAGGATCAGCGGCCGCAGACATGGACTGAACCGTGAGTTCAAAAGACGCAAAAAGTCCAAGCAAACCCATGGCGATGAGGATGTAGGGGAAGGCCTTTTTCACTCCGTCATAGTCTGTCATAGGAGGTAGCGCTTGCTCCGAACGAAGGGGATTTTTGCCCACCATTTGCCCAAGCCAAGCCATTCGCCCGCTGACATACGCGTCATGAGAAGAAGGACAAGAATGTAGATGATGTGCTCATCAAGAACGGGATTATGTTCAGGTGGGAGTCCGGTGGCCAGATACATGAAGAAGAGCATGAGCGATCCGGCGTACCCCGCCACCCGAACGCCTATCCCGAGGATGAGTGAGAGCCCTACGCACAGCAATCCGAGCATAAAGAGCCAATCGACTATAGCGTTGCCCGCTACGGCCTGAAACAGGCCTTGAAGGGGGCCGTGCGTTGCGTATGTGAGATACCCGTATGTCGGAGAGGTCCCGCCAAGCCAAGAAGCCTCTGGCGGCGTACTGAAGCCGAGTCCGAAGACCTTATCAAGAAACGCCCAGAAAAAAATGAATCCGAGGGAGATACGGAGCATGCCCCAAAGCAAGTGTTCAATGGTGTAGCGCATAGTAGAGAGTATCTCCCTTAAGGATTTCATTATTATGTTTTAATCGCAACTTGAAGTCCTGGGAATTTTCGTTTGATGTTCGACATTACTTCATCTAAGTTCAGGGGTGGCATTTGCGCCAAGTCTGGCGTAAGTGTTTTTTCGTAGCGCACCTGCTGAAGTGCGTAGAGCTCCCCCGGTTTTAGATAGCCCGCTATGGTCATAATATCCTCTTCATTGTGGAGGGCGGAATAGATTGTGGTTCTGAATTCGTGGTCAATACCACAGTCTTGAATCATGGTGAAGGTCTTTCTGCAATTCTCCACGGCAATATCGGGAGTCTCGCCGATAACGTCATTATACTTCTCCCAGCGATGCTTTACGTCCATGGCGAAGAAATCGACGGCCTCTTTTTGGAGACATCGTTCAATGAGGCGTGGGTTGACACCATTCGTATCGAGCTTTACTCGCAGTCCAAGGTCTTTGATTTTCTTGAGGAACTCTGGGAGGTCAGGATGCGTTGTCGGTTCGCCCCCGGTCACAACCACTCCGTCAAGCATTGCGGCATCTTCTTTAATACGTTTCAGTATCGACTCTTCACTTATTTCAGAGTCAGATGTGCTTGGAATGAGTTCGGGATTGTGGCAGTAAACACAGCGAAACGGACACCCTTGCGTGAACACAATCGAGGCAACGTGTCCGGGGTAATCGATGAGTGTGAGAGGTTGATATCCAGCTATGCGCATACAGTTTGTTCTTCAGTTTGAGGGATATATTCTTCTCGTTCTGCGTACTCGCTCTTTTTCCCCTTATTCCATTCCTGTACTGGACGGAAATAGCCGACAACGCGTGACCAAACTTCGCATGAAGCCTGACAGGACGGGCAAGAACGTACCTCCCCCGCAATGTATCCGTGCGTCGGACAGACGCTGAAGGTTGGCGTAACGGTGATATACGGTAGACGGTGATTTGCAATTACTTTCTTCACAAATTCCCGACACATCTTCCAATCGTGGATGCGTTCGCCAAGGAATAGGTGTAGAACGGTGCCGCCCGTATAACGCGTCTGAAGATCATCCTGATGTCTGAGAGCGGCGAGAGGGTTGTCTGTGTATCCAACCGGCAAATGAGAAGAGTTTGTATAGTAAGGCGCTTCGCTAGTACCCGCCTGGATGATATCGGGGAAACGCTTTTGATCTTCTTTGGCAAAACGGTAGGTTGTGCCCTCTGCCGGGGTAGCTTCAAGATTATAGAGGTGGCCGGTTTCTTCTTGATACTTCACAAGTTCGCCCCGCATGAAATCAAGGATCTCCATGGCGAACGCTTTTCCTTCCTCGGTGGCGATGGTGTACTCCTTGCCAAGGAAATTCATACAGGCCTCGTTCATGCCATTGAGACCGATGGTTGAGAAATGATTGCGGAGTGAAGGAAGATAGCGCTTTGTGAACGGAAGCAGGCCACGATCGATATTGCTTTGTACAACCTTCCGCTTGAGTTCAAGCGAGGTTTTGCTGACTTCCATGAGATTGCGAAGCTGAGCAAAGAATTCTTCTTTATTTTTTGTAATATGCGCGATCCGGGGGAGATTGATGGTAACGACGCCAACACTTCCCGTCATTTCCGCCGAACCAAAGAGGCCACCTCCGCGTGCACGTAACGCCCTTAGATCGAGTTGGAGGCGGCAGCACATACTCCGTACGTCGCCGGGATTCAGCGAGGAATTTACGAAGTTTTGGAAATACGGAATACCATATTTTGCCGTCATCTCAAAAAGACCCTGAGTATTCGGATGCTCCCAATCGAAGTCTTTTGTGATGTTGTAGGTCGGAATGGGAAATGTGAAAATACGGCCCTTGCTATCACCGGCACTCATGACGTCAATAAAGGCCTTGTTAATGACATCCATCTCCTTCTGACAGTCTTCATAAGTGAAATCTTGCTCCTTTCCTCCGATGATTGGTTTTTGCGTGCGCATGTCTTCCGGGCAATTCCAATCGAGCGTGATGTTTGTAAACGGCGTTTGCATGCCCCAGCGGGAAGGAACATTGAGATTAAACACAAACTGTTGGATGCCCTGACGTACATCTTCATATGACAAGCCATCTTTTCTGACGTAGGGAGCAAGAAAAGTATCAAACGAAGAGAAGGCTTGAGCGCCCGCCCACTCGTTTTGGAGCGTTCCCAGAAAATTTACCATCTGTCCAAGCGCGGTGTCGAAATGCTTTGGTGGGGCTGATTCAACCTTCCCCGACACACCGTTGAAGCCTTCGATAAGAAGTTGCCGAAGACTCCAGCCAGCGCAGTAACCCGAGAACATGTCGAGGTCATGGATATGAACATTGCCGTCAATATGCGCCTTGCGGACTTCTTCGGGGTAAATTTTATGAAGCCAATAGTTCGCAATGATTTTTCCTGAAATGTTGAGAATCATGCCGCCGAGGGAATAGCCTTGATTGGCATTTGCATTTACGCGCCAGTCCAGACGATCGAGGTATTCATCGACGGTCTGGATGGGATCAACGGTTTTAGCGGAAGAGGAGGCGGTTGTCATAAAAAAAATAAAAACCCGCTTGCGCGAGCTTCATGAGCTTCTTAGGTGGGATTCTTTAGGTTGTATTTGGCAGTTGTGCCGATGGGCAGTGGATGCGGTTAGGGCATTTTTCAATCATGCAAAGCAGATTGTTAAATTGTGATTTAGATACCGTCGTCACCCCTTTGCAGCTTTTGCAGAGCACTTGAATTTCCGCTTCGACCACCACTCCTTTGAAGAGGAGTTTATGGCACGTCGCGCATCGATACTCGTGAAGCTGAGGGGTCATACAGGGTTCTTACATCATAGCACGGGAAAAATTCTCCTCACACCATATGTTGTGGTATCTCCTGACTTTGTCCACAACATGCAGATTTTATCGCTGATATTGGAGATATAAACAGGATGTTTGCAGAATACCCCCCAGGGGGTATAATCATCTGCATATGAAAGCAGAACAGAAAAAGAACTTGTTACGGCGGCTGAAGATTTTAGAGGGTCAGGTTCGGGGGCTTCAGGAACTGATCGGAAAAGACACCTATTGCATCGACGTTATTACCCAAACGTCAGCCGTAAAGCAGGGGCTATCAAATATCGAGGACATCCTGCTTGAGGGTCATCTGGGCCATTGCGCGATCAATCAAATTAAGAACGGCAAGCAAGATAAGGCTATTGAGGAGATCTTGAAAGTCTACAAACTCAAGCGTAAATAATATGCAAAAAGTAAATGCCCATGTCTCGGGAATGCACTGCGCTTCTTGTGTTGGTCGAATAGAAAAAACCCTTGGTAAGCAAAAAGGTGTACAGGCGGTTTCTGTAAACCTTGCGACTGAAGAGGCGCGTATTACGCTTGATGCTTCGCAAACTGACGTTGACACGCTTTCGCAAGCTATTGAACCGATGGGCTATAAGCTCCATCCAAAAGAGCACGACATGGCGGAAGCTCACGGGGGAGAGCACGATCACGCGAAGGCGTCAGAAGGTGAAGTGTCGGCACTTCGCAAGAAAGTACTTATTTCGATGCCGCTTGTCGTCTTCGCCGCAGGCATGATGCTGTACGAAGTCCTATCGGAGAACTTTGGATTACTCCCCCGCATTTCGGATGTCGTTGAGGAGTTCTTGCATCATCTCCTTCCGGTTTTTGCTACCTACATGATGTTTGCGATCGGTACGCCATACCTCCGCGGTCTTTGGATGTTCTTCCGCCGAGGCGTTGCCGACATGGATACGCTTGTCGGCCTTGGAACAATGACAGCTTTTCTTTACAGTTTCACGCTGGCAGCATTTGAAGAACCGCTCGCGCCTTATGTAGACGTCACCGCCACCTATTACGACGTCACAATCGTGGTCATCGGACTTATTACGCTGGGTAAATATTTTGAGGTCAGGGCAAAACAAAAGACGGGAGATGCGATTAAAAAGCTCATGGGATTGCAGGTAAAAACTGCTACCGTGCTTCGTAACGGAAAGGAAGAAACACTTGCCATTGATCAGGTGCAGAAGGGCGATCTTGTGCTTGTGAAGCCAGGCATGAAGATTCCGGTTGATGGGGTCGTGGTCGAGGGCTCATCATTTCTTGATGAGGCGATGCTCACCGGAGAGCCAGTGCCGGTTGAGAAAAAGGAGGGCGACAAAGTGTCAGCAGGAACCATAAATACAACAGGCGCGTTTACCATGCAGGCAACGGGCGTGGGGTCTGAAACCTTGCTTGCTCATATCATCACTCTCGTCGCTGAGGCTCAGGGGTCGAAAGCTCCAATCCAACGGTTAGCAGATAAAATTTCAAGCATCTTTGTTCCGATTGTCCTTGTCATCGCGCTGATCGCGCTCATCGTGTGGCTTCTTGTCGGAAGTGTTCCTATGGCGTTATCGGCGTTCGTTACGGTTCTTGTCATTGCCTGTCCGTGCGCACTTGGCCTTGCCACGCCGACGGCCATCATGGTCGGGGTTGGACGCGGGGCCACGCACGGCATCCTTATTAAGAATGCGGAAATTCTTGAAAAGCTTCACAAAATCACGACACTTGTCATTGATAAAACGGGAACGCTGACCGAGGGCAAGCCAAAGGTGCTCGCGGTGTCGGCAACCGGAAGCCTGAATGAGCATGACGCGCTTACCGTTCTTGCAAGCCTTGAAGCGCAATCGGAACACCCGCTTGCTGACGCCATTCTTTCCTATGCCAATGCTCAAGGAGTGAAGAAGGAGAAGGTATCGGGGTATGAGAATATTCCCGGGCAGGGATTGAAAGCGACGATTGACGGTGCTGTTTATTATGTTGGCAGTCCCAGTTTGCTCGCATCCTTGAACCTTGGAATGCCGAAGAGCACGAAGATGCCGAAGGGGGCGACGGTCATTTATCTTACGAATGAAAAAGAGGTACTCCTTACGGTTGCCATTGGCGACCAAATTAAGAAAGGCGCAAAAGATGCCCTTACGAAACTTCACGGACTTGGTATCCGCGTCATCATGGCAACGGGCGACAACAAGGAAGCCGCCCAGGTCGTTGCAAAAGAACTCGGTATCAATGAGGTGTTCGCCGAAGTGCTTCCTCAGGACAAGCTCGCGAAGATCAAAGAACTTCAGGAAAAGGGAGAGGTCGTCGGTATGGCGGGAGACGGTGTAAATGATGCCCCTGCGCTTGCTCAGGCAGATATTGGGATCGCCATGGCTACAGGCTCCGACGTGTCGATTGAAACGAGCGATGTTGCACTTCTTCACGGTGATATTGGAAAAATTACGCAGGCCATTGAGCTTTCAAGGGCAACCATGGCGACGGTCAAGCAAAATCTTTTTTGGGCGTTTATTTACAATATTGTCGGCATTCCACTTGCGGCAGGCGTATTCTTCCCAGTCTTCGGCTGGCTCCTGTCCCCGATATTCGCAGGGTTTGCCATGGCCATGTCGAGTGTATCGGTCGTCCTCAATTCGCTTCGCCTTAAGCTGAAAAAGCTCTAATCATATGGCCGAACAGAAATCACAGATATTCCATGTCGAAGGAATGACATGCGCCTCCTGCGTTTTCTTTATTGAGGAAACCTTACCGGGAAAGGCAGGGGTGCAGACGGTGAAAGTGAATCTAAAATCTTGTACGGCAGTCGTATCGGGGAAGTTTACGGACGAACCCGTAAAGCTTGCAGAAAAGCTTACAAAATTCATTGAAAGGAACGGTTACCGTTTGTCGCCTGAGAAAACGGAGGCGAAGAAGAATCATAGAGAATTTCTTATTGCCGTTCCTGCCGCGCTTTCGTTTATCGTTGCTTTCCTCTTACTTCAACAGCTTGGTTTAGTGAATCTCGTCGGTTTGGGAAGCGTCAGCTACGGCACTGCCGCCTTGGTCGGTCTTATTGCGTCTGTTTCAACGTGTCTTGCGGTCGTCGGGGGTCTTGTCTTATCCCTTTCGGCAAACGCCGCCAAGAGCCACGGTAAATGGCAATCCCAGGCGATGTTCCATGTCGGCCGGCTGGGAGGGTTCTTTATTCTTGGAGGAGTAATAGGAATGCTTGGCCGGGTCTTCCAACTTGGTCTCGTGGGAACGGGTATCCTTGGGCTTGTCGTTGCGGTCGTCATGCTCGTCCTTGGTCTGAACCTCATTGATACTTTTCCAGGCGTTGCACGATTAGTGCCAAAGCTGCCAAGGGCATTTGCGAAGCATACGAGCCGCGCCAGTACGTCCTCGCATATACTCGCTCCGCTTCTTGTCGGGGTTGCGACGTTCTTCTTGCCATGTGGGTTCACCCAATCCATGCAGGTTTACACGCTTACGACCGGAAGCTTCCTCACGGGCGCGCTGACGATGTTCTTCTTCGCACTTGGGACGTTCCCCGTCCTTGCCGCTCTTTCATTCGGTGCGCTTGAAATCTCGCACAAACCTTGGAAGGGTACCTTCTTCAAGGCTGCGGGCATCATTGTTATTGCACTCGCGTTGTTCAACGCTTGGAACGCTTTCGTTGTTCTCGGAATTCTCTAATATTTCTATGCAAAAAGATACAAAGATAGCACTCATCTTCTGCGGAATATTGGTCGGCCTTCTTACGCTGACTTTTGTGTTAAGAGGAAACATAGGATCTGAATCGACAACTGGTGGCGTGACCATGGAAAACGGAAGGCAGATTATCGATATTACGGCGAGGGGCGGGTATACGCCGAATTTAATCGAAGCACAGGCGGGCTTGCCCACGGATATCCGGGTGCTGACTGATGGAACTTATGATTGTTCCTCAAGTATCATCATTCCGTCCTTGGGGTACCAAAAGATGCTTCAGGCAACTGGCACCGAAACCATTTCATTGACCGCTGATCAAGCTCAAGGGACCGTTGAAGGGACGTGTGGAATGGGAATGTATCGTTTTGAAATTGCTTTTAAATAAAGCATTGGGCGTAAGAACTGGTTACGCTACAGAACCCGACTCCCCTTTAAAAAGGTTCACTGTGAACGGCGTTCTCCGTCAGCCAGCCGCGAAGCGATTCCGTCGCTCGTACGTCGTCTTCGTTATAGTTCACGATGTCGGTTAACACGCTCCTAATCTGTTTCTCTAGCCACTCCTCGTACCAAAAGATTGACTGCGCTCCCCCTGCTTTAGCATGACGCCATTTGAAGTTAAGAAACTTGGATTTTGCGATGTCTTTGATGGAGTAAAAGTACAGGGGGAGAATAACGCATTCCCGTACCACGATTTCCAGATCAACAAAGCGAGTCATGAAGCGGCGGAGCGCCTCGCAATTGCCGTACATGAGCGCTAGCTTGTTGCACTGTACGCGCTCATATTTATTGTAGTGCCAAACCGTATAACCGTCCTTAGGGAGGATTTCTAACCACCGCAGAAAGACTCCCCACATTTCTCTTTCGTCGTCTGGTGCTTCAGCGAGAAAATAAACGAAGTAGCGACCATCATCCTGCTTCCGTACATGGCCTATTTTGGCGTATAAGCCCTCAGGATCTCCTGAAACCCAGAAGCCCCATAAATGTCCACGGTCTCGGATCGAACTATACGCTTAAAGCAGGAAAACTGGCCTTAAACATAGAAGATGTGTGGGAACTGTTCGCAAAACACTCAGCACAGCTTCATGCGGATATGAAGCTGCTCGAACTCCTAGAAAATGGCGAACCTAAAGAAAAAACCACAGAGTTTTTATCTGTGGTTTCCTCTTGGCAGGGGAACAGGGATTCGAACCCTGAATGACGGTTTTGGAGACCGTAGTGATAACCGTTTCACTATTCCCCTATACATCTGTAGTGATCGTAACATTTCGGAAACAACGTGCAAAAGAAGTAAACGTGCTACTATCAAATCGCACCCCTCTCTATTGGGAAACGTGAGTAGTTTACGTGAAAAGTCGCGGAGTGTAAAGCGACGCAATACCTCAGAAAACCTATGAAGAAGTACCTAGTCGGGCTCTGTCTGTTGGCGCTAGTAGGCACTGGATGTCTCCAGGAACCGCCCACCACCCCACCGCCAAGTGATGTAAATACTACAGGCTGGCAAACATACAATGATTACCTTTCAGGGTTTCAAGTAAGGTACCCAGGCAACGCACCGGTAAACTTTGAAACAGATCAAGCCATACTTCCAGAAGCTGTTGGTCAAAAAGATCGAACGCTCAATATCACCATTATCCCAACAGCCGAACAAGACGTAGATCAAAAAGGCTGCGTAACAAATACTGGTACTCCAGAGTCTACGGAAGCTATCAGCCTCGCTTTTCCAACCTGCCTCTCCATTCACAATGAAGGCGCTGCCGGTAGTACCTACCGAACCTACACCTACAATGTCGATCTAGAAAAAAAACTCACAGCTCGCTTTGACTTCACCATTCGCTACGCAACAAGCGTACAAGTCTACGCCGGCTGTGAAACGGATGAGGATCTCAACAAGCAAGCATGTATCGATCTTGCCTTCAACGAAGAGCGGGACACCGAACTTTTCAGCGACATCATGAGCACTCTAACAGCCTTTCAGGAAGACCCAAGTAACTAACAAAAAAGACGCCATCACGGCGTCTTTTTTTACTCTACAAATCTTTTCCGTTAAACAATTGCGACTGAAGGGTAGAAACATCTACGTCATCTAAACAGCGCACATTAACAGCCACTGTATCGTTTCCCTCCTTATCTTTACCGCGACCAAAGGATCGGATGCCGCACGTCTTACAAAACAAGTGATGAATAACCATCTTGTTGAATTGATAATCAATCAGATTCTCTTCACCAGACACGAGCTTGAAAGCTGAAGCTGGCACAAACGTCATGATCCATCCCATCTTTGAACACATAGAACAGTTACACGTTGCTGTGAAGGCCAGATCAGTCTGTACCTCATAGCGCACTGTTCCGCAGTGACACCCGCCCGTATACGTTTTCATATCAGCCATATGTGCCCGATAGTACCGGAAAGAGACACGCATCACAAATAAAGCAAAAACCGCTATAGTATACGAAACTATGAAGATCCACGAGCTCGGTCATATTGTCTTTTTTGTCAGCAACCTGCAAAAATCGGCTGATTTCTACAAAGATATTCTCGGATTTCGCGAAATAGATCGCACGGATCGTACCGCCGTCTTCTCTACCGGCCGCACCCATCACGAAATGCTGCTCATTGAAGTTGGCGGTAAAGCTGACTTTGATAAACGACCAAAACCCGGCCTGTATCATGTTGGCTTTAAAATCGGCAACTCTCCAGAAGACATCAAAAACGCCTACCAGGAGTTAAAAGAAAAAGAGGTTGTCATTGTCGGTACCGGCGATCACACGGTAACCCATAGCATTTATATTCTTGATCCCGACGGTAACGAACTAGAACTGTACGCGGATGTTTCGGATAGCTGGAAAGATGATCATCACGCCATCATGACACCTGTAAAACATCTCAACTTGGATATCTAGTGTGGCAAGCTTTCGAACGCATATCTCTGTTGGCATTGCTCTTGGCGTTGCCGGAGCGATTGGGTCCCTCGGGCTAGCCTTTGCTCCAGCCAGTTTTGACATTGCTATTCTAATCTTCATCGCCTGCACAATTGGCGCCCTCATGCCAGACATGGATAGCGATTCCGGCATACCATTTCATGTTACTTTCGGGTCACTCTCTCTGATTACTGCTGGACTCATCTTCTACTACGCTCTCCAAAGATCAAATGGAGACTATCTCATCGCTACCCTCAGCGCCTTAAGCGCCGGGGCGATCATCTGGGTAGTAGTCGGAAGCGTGTTCAAAAAATGTACAAAACACCGAGGCATGGCGCACTCAACCCCAGCGGCCATTCTCGCCGGCCTCGTAACGCTCACCCTAGCGCTTGCCGTACAATTTGACTCATGGACTGCAACGTACCTTGGAATCGCCGTAACCGCTGGCTACCTAGCACACCTCATGCTCGACGAATTCCATGCTGCGGTAAACTTCCACGGCACGCCCTTTATTCCAAATAAAGCTCTTGGGAGCGCTCTCAAATTCACCTCAAGAAATAAAGCGATCACCACAAGCGTCTATATCGCAATTATTCTGCTCATCATTTGGAATAGCGACGTACTCTCACTACTTGCCAACCGAGTAACACAGTAAATCTATGAACTATTGGCTTATCAAAACTGAACCCTCAACCTACAGCTGGAGCGATCTTGTCAGTGATAAAGAAACCGAATGGACCGGCATACGCAACTATCTAGCACGCAACAATTTACGAGCTATGAAAAACGGCGACCTCGCCTTTGTCTACCATTCATTAACAGACAAAGCGATCGTTGGCGTTGCTAAGGTAGTTCGAGAAGCAATTCCAGATAGCACAGCAACAGACGGCGACTGGAGCATGGTGCGCTTCAAAGCTGAACATGAACTCCCCCACCCGATAACCCTTGAGAGCGCAAAGAAAGATCCTAACCTAAAAGACATGACACTTCTTAAAAGCTCACGTCTTTCAGTGCAACCAGTCACGCAAGCACAGTGGGAGCATATAATGAGTAAAACTTCCTAATATGAACCAAGAAAAACTCGGTGGACCCGTTGAGTACGGTAAGTTCGTTGTGCTCGTCGTTATCCTTGTTGTCATCGCAAACCTGATTGGCAAACAAACCGGCGCCGTCACAGGTGATGGACGCGTCATGGAGCTATCGATGGGACTCTTCTTTGGTACCTTTGGCTTGTTAAAGATCCTCAAGCTCAAAGACTTTGCTCTAGCCTTCCAAGGTTACGATCTCATCGCCGGTCGATTACCAATCTACGGCTACCTATACCCGCTAATCGAGCTCGCCTTATGCGCCATGTTCTTAGCGTCATGGCAAATCATTCCAGCCAGCATACTCACCATCATTGTCATGACCGTAAGCGTTCTTAGTACCGGGTACATTCTCTATATCAAAAAACGCATCCCCTGCGCGTGCGCTGGACTATTTATCAAATTGCCGCTCTCAAAGGTAACCCTCCTTGAAGATACCGCCATGATCGCCATGGCCGTCATACTCCTCACTAAATACGTGTGATTTACCTGCTAGGCATCCTCCTTGGTATCAATCTCTTTGCCTTTGCACTCTTTGGCGCTGATAAACTTTTCGCCGTCCTTCACTGGCGCCGCATTCGCGAACGTACACTCATCGGCGTAGCGCTAGCCGGAGGTTGCCTGGGCGGCCTTCTTGGCATGTATCTTTTTCGTCATAAAACAAAAAAGACCTCCTTTCAACTACCACTTGCCCTTGGCATATTGGTTGAGGTTGCGGTACTTACCCTTATTTTTTGGCAATACAAGTAAAAACATTGACTTTTATCAGATTTTCATGGATACTATCCCCTTCCTATCAGATAGGAAGACTGCACCTTTCACAGGATGGGTATGCCAACAAATACCGAGCTCTTCAGGGCATTGGCCGAAACAAAAAGCGAGGAGGAACGTCGCGCGCTACGAAATCGAATCGTCGTGAAGAATGTCGGAATCGCCTACTGGTTCGCAAAACGTCACTGCACGGGCGTGCCAAAAGATAGGCATGAGGATGTCCAACAGGAATGCCTGACTGGACTCATTGAAGCAGCCGAGCGCTTTGACCTAAAGCACGGGGCAAGCTTCAGCACCTACGCCGCCTGGTGGATGCGACACCAGTTGCAGTTCGTGATCGGTCCGGAATCCTTCGGCGGCGTCACGGTGCCCCGGTACATCCGCGACATCGTCATCAAGACCTCTAAAGAAGGTGGCTACCTCGATCATGTCAAGCGAGGCAAGCATCCAGACTTCATCAAGGGGCTCGATATCGCAGTACAGGTACATCAAGCCCAGCGAGTGAACCTCGACGGCATGACTCGTGACGGCAACGTCCATGAGATGCTAAGCGGTCATGTCATGGATCCGGAAACGCATGCCATGGCAAGCGAAGCGCTCAATGAAGCCGAGAAGCGCCTCGTGGAAATCGAAACCACCCTGCGACTGATGAAGGTCAATCGCAAAGAGATCCTGGCGCGACGCTATGGATTCCTGGGTCACCAACCCGCTGATCAAGCTGAAGTCGCGCGACAGCTCAACTGTAGCCGTCAAAACGTGCAACAGGTCGAACGCAAGGCTCTTGAGGAACTCGTCGAACGGACGGGATTCTCAGAGCAAGACATCGTGCACATACACGAGCACCGCCACCACCTGGCTGAACTCGTCAACTAGACCCCCTTAAGGACGAAACCTTAGGGGGTTTTGCTTATCAAAACTCCCCTGCTACACTTCTCATATATGTCACCTCTGAAACTCTTGCGCGTTTCCCGCCCCCGCTTCTGGATCTACGTTCTTGGTCCACTACTTGTGGGCGCCGGAGCAATCATCAATACCAACACCTCACTCATCAGCTGGCAACTTCTTGCACTTGCCCTGTACTTCACCCTCCCCGCTAATCTACTCATCTACGGAGTAAACGATATCTTTGATTACGAATCAGACAAACACAATGCTAAAAAACAAGGATACGAGGAGTTGGTAGAAAAAAATGAACACCGCTTGATCACTCTTGCTATCCTAGCCACCAACCTTCCGTTTCTACTCCTGCTTCCCCACCTAGAATGGCAAGCTATCGTGAGTATTATCGTATTTCTGCTACTCGGCATCTTTTACTCCGCCCCACCAATCCGCGCAAAAACCAAACCATTTCTCGATTCCGCGAGTAACATTCTCTATATGATGCCAGGGCTTGCTGGCTTCTTTGTAGCAGGCGGCTCAAACCTTTCGCCGTTTCTTGTTATCGCCGCTGGCTTGTGGTGCATGGCTATGCACGCCTATTCCGCTGCGCCAGACGTTGCCGCAGATAATATTGCTGGCATGAGCACAATTGCTACCACGCTCGAAGAGAAAAATACCGTTCTCTTGTGCTTAGAACTCTATGTCACGGCTTTTATTTTCAGTGCTGGCATTATCGGATTTCCCTGGATGGCTATCGCCGCAGCGCCCTACATCATCCTTATGGGGCTCTCATACGCTAACCTCAACAAACTTAAATATTACTACCGCCTTTTCCCTTACATTAATACCGCAGTAGGCATGTACCTATTCTTTCTCGCAATCCTAAAGTGACGATAATTTATGCGCCGAGGTGTCACCGACGATACGCTTATAAACGAGTTGCGCACTAATTAAACACATCGGCATACCAATACCAGGATTAGTACTCGCTCCAACAAAGTAGAGATTCTTCACTTTCTTACTAAAAGTATTTGGTCTAAAAATCGCCGTCTGGAGCATAGTGTGCGATAGTCCCAAGCCACTTCCCCGATAACTGTTATAACGCTCAGCAAAATCACTAACACCAAACCGGCGCTTATAAACAATTGAGGCCCTCAAACCCTCCATACCCATCTCGTTCTCCATGGTAGACAAGATACGATCTTCATACGCATCAAGCTCCTCAGGTGTATTTTTGAGATCAGAGGCAATCGGCACCAAGACAAACAGATTTTCACAACCTTCAGGAGCTACGCTTGCGTCTGTAACGCTCGGCGCACAAACGTAAAACGAGGGATCGCTCGGCAATTTTGGCGCATCAAAAATCTCTTTAAAGTTCTGATCCCAATCTTGTGAAAATAAAAGGTTGTGGTGCGTGATTGAGGCAAACTTTTTATTGGTACCAAGGTAAAGCAAGAATGCCGACGGAGCCATAACTCGCTTATCCCAATACTTCTCATCGTGCTCACGATCTTCTGGTGGTAAAAGCGTCATCTCAGTGTGATGCAAGTCAGCGTTAGAGACCACAAGATCAGCTTCGATAATCTCACCAGAGGCTAAACGAATACCGCGCACAACACCAGCATCAGAAATGATGCCAGCAACTGGTGCATTCATATGAAATCGCACGCCGTGCTTTTCACCAACCTTCACAATCGCTTTAACGATTTCATGAATACCACCCTTCGGATAAAAAACCCCTTGACCAAGATCAACATAACTTAACAACGAGTAAAGAGCAGGAGCATTCTTCGGTGAATTACCAAGAAATAAAAGTGTGTGCTGCAACATCTTTCGCAAATCCGGATTGCGGAAGAATCGCGCCACGTACTGCTCCATAGTTGAGAAAACCGAAAGCTTCCAACCCTCTGAAGCCATGCGAAGCGTCAAAAAATCAGTAAACTTGTCGTAATTCTTATACACAAACTCCCCAATCGAAATCTCATACTTACGCTTAGCCTGACGAACGTACTCCGCCAAGCGATCACCCGCACCAGGCTCAAAAGACTCAAAGGTCTGAGCATCCTTAGTAAGATCAGAATGAATATCAACTACCCGGCCCTTATCTTTAAAAAATACCCGATACGATGGCCCTAAACGAACAAGATCAAGGTAATCCTCAGCTTTCTCGCCAAACAGGGCAAAAAAGTCGTTAAAAACGTCTGGCATCAAGTACCAAGACGGCCCCATGTCAAAACGAAAACCTTGAGCTTCAAAAACACTCGCCCGCCCGCCGAGTGATTCATTTTTTTCATAGACATCAACGGCATAGCCCTTCTTCGCAAGCATTGCCGCAATACCCAATCCACCAAAACCAGAACCAATTACAATCGCCCGCTGTTTTTGTTCAGACATAATTTCAGCATGATACGCACTTTTTCTAAATAACTTGTTCGCACGCGACCTGAAAAAACATCGTACTCATGCTCCTTAATCTTTGAAAGAATTGCAGCGTACAATCGAGACGCTAGGCGCACAGCAAACTGACCGCTACGATCTAGCTCATCAATCCCACCCTCGGCAAACGCATACAATTCCCGCGCACGAGCCACCTCAAACCGAATAAGGTCACGCAGCGCCGGAGTAAGAACACCTCGAGCGATATCGTCATCCCCCAAGTCAAAACGTCGCATATCTTCTTGCGGAAGATAAATACGCCCACGCGTTATGTAATCATCCTTAATATCACGCAAGAAATTCGTTAACTGCATAGCCTCACCAAGTGCACGAGCGCGTTCAAGCGTTCCCGCATCTTTGTAGCCAATCACGTAACACATCATGATCCCAACAACAGCTGCTGATCCGTACATGTACCGCTCTAAATCAGCATACGTATGATAACGATCAACCGTCACATCCTGAACCATGGCCTGCAAGAAATCGTCGCCAAGTTTGCGAGGGATGCCGTATATACGAAAAACCTCAGCCGCAGCCCGCAAAACGGCATCACTAACGTCTTCATGCTCAGTGCGACGCCACTTATCCATCCAAGCCTCTAAATCTCGGCGCGCATCAGCTTGAGAAGCGCCAGCGTCTACAATATCATCCGGCACTCTAAAAAATGCATACAATACCGCTGTTGCCTCTCGAACTTTACGCGGGAAAAAACGGGTTGCAAACGAATAACTCACCCCATGACGACGCATGATGCTTTGGCACTGCAGCAAATCATCGGTTCGAATAGCCATACCTAAGAAGTACGCTTCTGCAAAAGACGCACAAGATCATGGCATGATGCTTGAATAGCAACTGGTAGCTCAGCAACTGCCTGATCAGCCTCACGTAAAAGAGCTTCAACACGCGCTTGAGCGGAAGCAACCGCTCCCGATGAAATAAAAACTTCAGGCAGGGCAACAAGAGCGGCAGCATCACCCAAAAGCGCCAGCCGCAACATCTCACGAACCTTCTCATCCGCATGTAGAGCTAGATGCGCAGTTAACAGCGTCTGCTGCCCGTCGCGCACATCAGCAAGTACCGGCTTACCAAGCTCTTCAGCGCTACTGATTACATCAAATAAGTCATCCTGAATCTGAAATGCCACCCCAATCGGCTCAGCAAAGTTCCGCAGAGCTTTTTCAAGTTCAGAAGAAAAGGAACCAGAAAGTGCCAAGCCAAGAAGCATTGGTCGAACAAAGGAATAACTCGCAGTCTTCAAATATATCTTGCGCTCAAGAAGTGCGGCGTCATACTCATCACGCGTCATCGTATCAACATCAATCATCTGCCCAACAACTACTTCATCAATCATGGCAAACATCTGCTCGTGAACAAGAGCTGGTTGAGTAGACCGTGATGCAGACCGCTGCACCATCTCAAGGGACCATGAAAAAAGTAAGTCGCCAAGAAGCATGGCATGACCACGAGCAACATGAGGCAAATCACCACGTCGATCCCCAGAAGTCAGGCGATCAAAAGCTACGGATTCAATCGTGGGAACGCCTCTGCGCACCGGTGCCTTATCAATGATGTCATCATGAACTAAACAAAAAACATGGAAGAGCTCTAGGCCCACTCCAAGCTCCATCACTCCCTGTTCATCTACACCAGAACCGGCAGCATATCCGATCTGCGCCAAATACGGACGCAAACGCTTCCCACCGGCAAGCAAAGGCGGCAAACCTGCAACAATACTTGCGAGGAAATTATCCTGCGCTAGCGCTGAAAAACGCTGTAAACGCTCTTCTGTCACCTTTGCTAAATAAGGCTCAAAAGCCACCCGAAATGACGCCATGTCCATAAGATAGACGCAGTGTAACGGGTTTTTGGACATGCGAAAAGAGCACAGACCGTGGGTCATGTGCTCTTTTATTATCCCTACCCCGCCCTAATGCGCCTACCTAATGTATTCAACCACCTCAGCGGCTGTACGGCGCACCTTCGGACGTGTAGCTGCTGGATCGTCACCACGATAGCCAAAGGCAATCATAGTGGCTACAGATAAGTTCTTCTCGTGAAGACCAAGAACTTCATCAACACCCTTTGGATCAAATCCCTCCATTGGACCCGCATCAACGCCAAGAAGTGCCGCTGTTTCAAGCATCATGCCAAGCGGGATATAGCACTGCATCTTCGCCCAAAGCGGCAAGTATGCATCATCCTTAGAACCGATCGTTCCCTCGGCAATCTTTTTCCAAGCTTCAAGGGACTCCATACTAACGCCCTGCTGCGCAGCTGTACGATCGATGAGCTCAGAAACGCCATGCTCGCGCATATCAGTACGAGCCGCGATAACTACCAACTTTGGTGCATCGACAATTTTCGGTTGACCATATCCAACCGCCTGCAAACGCTTACGAACTTCTGGATTCTCAATGACTAAAAATTTCCATGGTTCAAATCCAGTTGAACTTGGAGACAAGCGGCCAGCTTCTAAAATCGCCTGAAATAAATCTTCGGCTAACGGTTTTGCTGGATCAAAGATCTTTACCGCATAACGCCATGCTAACGCCTGCTGAATGTCGTTTATTGTAGTCATAGAATAGGTTAGAAACCTACCATACGCCTACTGCTATACTTTTGCAAGCAACTTTTCAGCAACTGTTAAAAGAAGCGGTGGTAAATTGCGAACAAGCAATTTCATTCGCTTAATCTTAAAGTATTTTCGTACAAGTAGCGTCGCCTTAGGAGTAAATTGAAACATAACAAATCTACCTTGTGGCGCTAATATGTCACGAGTTGCTTCTAAAATACACCTAGCTGCTTTTGGTGAAAGAAAAGTGAATGGAATGCTAGATAAAACAACATCAACTTCATGAACATCGTCATGACGTAAAACATCGCGCACCTCAAGCGCATCAGCGTGCACAACACGAACGCGACCATCATGCAAAAAGCGCAAGCGCAACTGATCTGCAAAGGCAGCATTGCGCTCGATTAAATACAATCGAGCCGACCCGGACATAGCTCGAACGATCTCATCGCTCACTTCTCCCTGTCCCGGACCATACTCAACGATCACGCTCGCCTGCGTAACCTGCATCGATGCAACAATACGCCTTGCGGCCCATGTACTTGTAGGCGTAACTGAAGCAACCATCGGATCTTGAGCAAGTGCTCTCAAAAATGACAGTCTACCCATATCTCCAAGTATAACGCCCAAACTAATCCACAAACAATAACGGAGCGCTTAATTTCTTTACGTCTTCAAGATAAAAATCAAGCATTTTCTTGCCAACAAATACCGCCACAAGATCGGTGTTGCCCTTTGCAAGTTCATCAATACTGTCTTGCAAAAGCCCTTCGTGAGAAATAAACGAAAAATGAATAGCAGACAGTCCACGTCGAGAGCGATCATTGTTGATTGCATCAAATGACTGCTGAGCAATGGCCTTAATCTCAACCACAGATTCAGGTCGATAGGCGTTCTCTAAACACAACAATAATGTAATTTTATCGATGTGATGTTTTTCTGCCCACGTCGCAACAAACGGTAGGCGCTTCGGAAATGATCGGCCACGTGAGCCAAGCACCACAAAAGAATCACTCGTTACGTGCAGATTGCCCTCTCCCTCAGGAATGACATCAGCAACTGCGAGCTTAGTAGCAACCCAAGGAGTAAGCGGAGGCTCAACAATGAGCGTCAATAAAATGACCCACATACCAACCGGCAACAATCCCTCAATGCCAGAAATGCCAGCGGCCGCAATCGTCACAAGAAGCACGGCAGGGATCGCGCCCGTTTCGCGAACAAACGAAATAAACAGTACGTCCTTCACAGAAAGCGGCATAGTCCCACCAAAACGAGAAAGCGGCCACAAAGTAACAAATACAGAAAGCGGACGAATGACAAACATGAAGATAAGTGCTGCCGCAATACCAAGTGGCGCGTATGCTAACAGAAGCGGCAAATCAACGAGTGCGCCTAACAAAAGGAAGATCGTCGGCTTAAAGAAGCCATCAATGATGTGATTAAAGAAACGCTCAGTCTGATGCAACTTATCGCTCACGCTATACAAGAGTCCGGCAATAAAAGCGGCCAAATAACCGCTGCCACCAACAGCAAGCGCCAACGTAAAAATGATAATCGGAATGAACAAAAAGAAAGCAGAATCAACTTCGTACTCTCGATCATGTGATGATTTAAGGTATGTAAAACCTCGAAGAAGCAGGTAGCCAACAACACCAAAGAAAATACCGAAACCTAACTGTTCGAGTAAGAAAATTCCCGTCTCTGGAGAAAAAATCTTGCTATAACTTTCAAAAACCGAATTACCGAGCGTCGCGCCAGTTGATAAAATCGCTAAAAACGCCACCGTCAAAAGCGTACCGGTGACATCAGTTACCGCACTTTCAGAAACGACGATATCTTTTGTGTCTGTACATTTGAATCGCAAACGCTTAAGAATAGGAATGATTGCCGCCGGATCGGTTGATGCTAGTAGTGCACCAAGAAGAACGGCCGCCGTGACAGAAAGCGGAATATGAAACGCTTGTCCAAGTCCAACGCTGACAAAAGAAAAGAGCACCGCCGTCAGGAGCAATCCAAAAAACGATAAGCTCAAAATCTTTGGTAACAGTTTTTTAAAGTTCCCAAAAGGTGTTTCCAGACCACCACCGAACAAAATAAGTGTGGCTCCAAAACCAACAAGGGATGACAATGCTACACCATTATCAATAATCGGCTGCAAGAAAGGTCGAGCCGCGATACCAAAAAAGATCGCCACGACAAAGTTCGGGATAGGTGTACTTTTTGCTAGGTAAAAAATCGCAAATGAAAGTGAAAAGATCGTAGCGATCGAGAAGAACGTCAGTTCCAATTCCGACTCATGACCATCCGCAAAGAACGCGAATATATGAGGAGCGAAGGTACTTATCGCTGAAACACATGCCAGGACCGCAATCATGCGGGCGTAGGGATAGAAGGTGGAGGTTTGCATACAAAAAAGACGCCCGTCAGCATACGCCTGGTGGCATCTTTGGTAAAGAGCGCTAAAGACTACGTAGTTACTGGGTGCCAAATACGCATAGTATCGGGTATTTGCAGGGCCCCAAGGGCCTGTGCTGCTACCACAACCGCTCGCAAACAAGCATACTCGGTCTTAAAATCATGAGTGCCCGCGCACCACATCTTTGGTTCAAACGCTTCGGCCGCCATGATGTCATCAATCGACATCCAGGAAAATCGTTCCACCTCCCCAACCTGAGGGGTAAAGTACTCAACCGGCTGATCAATGATCGCTACATACTCACGAACCCACAAACGTGGACCCAAGAGCTTCGTGGTACGCCATGGCAACAAATCACGAGCAGACACCACAATCCCTGCCTCCTCCTGAAGCTCCTTAAGTGCGTTTAGATCAAAATCCTCCCCTTCGCCAACGTGCCCACCAAGATGTGTGCTCCATACGCCAGGCAAACGCTCTTTATTGAGCGATCGTTGGTGTACCAAAATCTCACCACGGCTATTCATAACAAACACATTCGTGGACCGGCACCACAACTGCTTTGCAATAACCTCAGAACGCGACACACACTCCCCCGTTGGCAAGCCCAAATTTTCACACACAACCTCAAGCATTTCCATACAAAAAAATCAGACGACTGCCTTAAAAACAGCTCGGCTGACGCTCCATTCTCCCAAGATTTCCATGTTTTTCCCCGGGGCCGCCCTAAAGGCGCCCTCGGGTAACATCGTCGCTTGGGACAATACAAAACGTCACGCGTCCCGCATGATAGCAGAACCGCGTGACGTTTTCAATGACATTATCCTTTCTTCGGACGAGCTCGAGTAAAAAGCTTCATCGTGTACTTACCAGGAGCATCAACCGTTGGCGCTGGACGATTCTCGATTGAACGTGGGGCACTACGCTTAGCAAAGCCACCACGAGATCCCTGCGTACGAGGAGCGCGAGATGCGCCACCGTATGCTGGACGTGGAGCACCGAAGCCACCCGTATAACCACCGGTACGAACATGCTGCTCATGATCACGTACGGATTCTGGAGCTGGCGCACTCTTGAACTGCGTTGACACCGGAATCGTACGGCGCATAACACGCTCAATACGACGCACGTCATCACGCTCATTTGGCTGCGCCATGGAAATAGCGCGACCACTCAAGCCATTACGACCCGTACGACCAATACGGTGCACATAATCATCTGGCACGGTTGGCAAGTCAAAGTTCACAACAAGCGCAATACCCGTTACGTCGATACCACGTGCAGCGATATCAGTAGCAACAAGCACGCGAGCTGTACCACGCTTGAAAGCATCAAGTGCAGCACGACGCTGACCAAGTGAGCGATCACCGTGAATCTCCGTTGCGGTATGACCAAGCTTCTGCACATCACGACAAACCTTACGGGCGCCATGTTTGGTGCGAGTAAACACAAGAGTTGAACCCTCGGTCTCGGTAAGAATCTTGGCAAGTGTGCCAATCTTCTCATCCTTGCGAGCATACACAATCTCTTGATCAACACGCTCTGCAGCTGTTCCAGCTGGAGCGATATCAATACGAACCGGGTTTTCCGTAGCACGCTTAGCGATACGAACAACTTCATCAGCCATGGTTGCTGAGAAAAGCATTGTCTGACGCTCGGCTGGTACTGCGGCCAAAATCTTCTCGATCTGCGGCATGAAGCCCATATCAAGCATACGATCAGCCTCATCAAGTACCAAAACGCTAACGCCCGAAAGCTTTACCGTTTTTTGCCCAAGGTGATCGATCAAGCGACCAGGGGTCGCGATAATCACGTTTGGACGATTGCGAAGTGACTTAAGCTGAGGGATCATGGACTGACCACCAATAAGCACAGCACTACGAAGTCCTGCTTTGCCAGCTACCTTACGGAACGTCTCTTCAACCTGAAGAGCAAGCTCACGTGTTGGGAGCAAAACAAGGCCAACTTTATCTGTCCCTGCGACTGCGTTCAAAATAGGAAGAGCAAACGCAAGCGTTTTACCCGTACCGGTCTGAGCGATACCAAGGACGTCCTGACCTGAGAGACCAACCGGGATTGCTTGCGCCTGAATAGGCGTCGGAGTAGTAAAACCTGCGCTCTGCACGAGTTGCAAAAGCCCAGGACGCAAACCAAGATCGGCAAAAGTAATCTGTTTCATCTGTTCGGACACAAGAAATGCTAATAACAAAAGGCCTTAAGGATAGCAGGAAAATTGGCTAGCGTCAAACAAATTATCGCCCATAATCAAAAAAAGACGAATATTCGCTTAAAAGTCAGACATTTCGCCTTAAATGCCTTGTCGAGACTCTCACAATCCCGTATCGTTCCTCTATCTATGCATCCCATGATTGTTCTCCACGAAGGAAAAGAATTCAGCCCAAAAAATGGTCATCCTTGGATCTTTTCTGGCGCTCTTGCCGACGTTCCCGACCTAGCAAAAACCGGCGATATCGTTCGGGTCATCGCTCACGACGGATCCTTCATCGGCGTGGGTACCTTTTCAAAAACGTCATCAATCTCGGTACGCATCTTCACGCGCCAAGACCGTGAACTCGATGCTGCGTTTATAAAAGAACGACTCACGTCAGCTCATGCTCGCCGTCAGCTACTTCCGTACGGCATTGATGAAACAACAACTGGCTATCGCCTCATCTTCGGTGAATCAGACGGTCTTCCGGGAATCATCATTGATCGCTATAGCGATGTCTTTGTTATTCAAACAGCAACGCTCGGCGCTAGCAACCTCTTGCCTCTCATTACCCAAGCGCTCATTGAGCTCTTTACGCCGCGTAGCATTGTTGAAAAGTCTGACTCCCCTGTTCGCAAAGAGGATGCTCTAAAAAATGAGTACCGCGTTCTTCATGGAGAGGACGTTACAACCGTTAACTTCAAGGAGCTAAATCTGCACTGTATTGCCGACATTAAAAACGGTCAGAAAACCGGTTACTTTTTAGATCAAAAAGATCTTCGTTTAGCGTTGCGCAATTTTGCCCACGGCAATATTCTCAATATCTTCTCGTACACCGGCGCAACAACCCTAAACGCACTTCTTAGCCCACAAGCAACCATCGCGACCAATGTGGATGCTTCGCAAGAGGCGCTGGATCAATGCCTCGAGCACGCGCGCAAAAACGGCATCAAAGAAGAGCGCATGCAAATCGTTTGTGAAGACGCCTTTCAATACCTCAGCAATCCAGATGTAGGTCAATTTGAGACCGTTATCATTGATCCGCCGGCACTCATCAAATCAAGCAAAGATGCCACTGAAGGCAAGAAGGCCTACCACTTTTTAAACAGAGCAGCCTTACGTAAAGTGAAAGACGGCGGCATCTTTGTAACCTCAAGTTGCTCGCGTCAATTTGCTGAGGATGAATTTCTAGGAACGCTACGCAAAGCCGCAACCCAAAATAACCAAACACTCCACATCCTGGCCGCAATCAGACAAGCAACGGATCACCCATTTAGCGTGAACTTCCCGGAAGCCGCATATCTCAAATCGTTCATCTGTCGTGTTGAAAATAATATCTCCTAACTATGCGATCATTATCAAATATTGGAATACTGATCACACTCATCGCACTCACAGGATTTGGTTGCGCAAAAAATGAAGCAAGCCCTGCTCCAGATACTACAGATGACGCAGAAAACTTCGTACTTCTTGAAAATGGCGCCTATCAAGCTAACACCGAGGAAAGCGTCATTACTTGGTCAGGGAAGAAGGCGATCATGCCAGCACACACCGGTAAAGTGAGCATCAACTTTGCCGACCTCATGATCGAAGAGTATCAACCGGTCGCTGGCAGTGTTGTAATCAACATGCAGTCAATAACAAGTGATGAAGAACTTGTACTCCTTGAAGAGCACCTGAAGAATGATGACTTCTTTGCGGTGGAAACCTATCCAACCGCCACGTTCACCGTAACAAACCTCGGTACCATCTCTCCCCCAACGTCAAACTACGTGGCCACCGGCATCATGAAAATTCGTGACATAGAAAAGGAAATAAGTTTTCCGATCAAAATAACGCAAGAAGAAGATGGCAACATCCGTGTCACGGGAATAATCATCATTGATCGAACAGATTTCGATATTCGCTACAACTCGAGTAGCTTCTTTGAAAATCTTGGCGATGCCTTGATCGAGAATAACTTCACGCTCACGCTCGACCTCCTCTTCGAAAAAATGTAGTGAACAAAAAACGAGCTATACAGCTCGTTTTTTTATTTACGTATTCTTACCTTCCGCAAGCTCTCCCTCAAGCGCGATACGTTCGTCTTCCAAAAACTTTACCTGAAGTGCGGATAAACTCTCGCCCTTTGCAAGCAGGCCAAGAATCTTATCACGATATTGCTGCAAAGTAACGTAATTAACTTCATCCTCTTTGGTACAAGAAAATACCGAAACAAGAACCGATTCTCCACCCGGAGCAATCGTCACAAAGCCGTTACGCACCCGATATTTCTCCTCATGCTCATTAGTGCCAAGAACAACTTTGCTGGAAGCAATGGTGCCAACAAGCGCTACGTGACCAGGAAGAATCTGTGTTTCGCCTTCAGTTGTTGAAAGCGTCACAAAAGTCGCCTGCACATCGCAATGCTCTTTATCTGGAGTCTGAATGCGCACGCGCATTGTTTGGGGCAAAGAAGCCGCCATAAAAACTCTTAAGCGATCTGACTCTTGGAGTGACGCTCAAGCACCTCATCAATGGTACCGGCCATGTAGAAGTGCTGCTCATGAACATGATCGTAATCACCGTTCAAGATACCAACGAAACCACGAACCGTATCTTCACGCTTAATATACTGACCAGGCGTACCGGTAAACTGTTCAGCCACAAAGAAGTTCTGCGTTAAGAACTTCTGAATCTTACGCGCACGGAAAACGGTCTGGCGATCGTCCTCAGACAATTCATCCATACCCAAGATCGCAATAACGTCTTGCAACTCCTTATAACGCTGAAGCGTACGGCGCACAGCGTTCGCAATACGGTAATGCTCCTCACCAACGATCTCTTCCTTCAGGGCTGTTGAATTTGAATCAAGTGGATCAACCGCTGGATACAAGCCCATAGATGCCTGCTTACGAGACAACACGATCGTGGCATCAAGGTGGGAGAACGTAGTGGCAGGCGCTGGGTCGGTCAAGTCGTCAGCCGGTACGTACACCGCCTGAATAGAGGTAATAGAACCCTTCTTTGTTGAAGTAATGCGCTCCTGAATGGCCGCCATCTCTGTAGCAAGTGTTGGCTGGTAACCTACCGCAGACGGCAAGCGACCAAGAAGAGCAGAAACCTCAGCTCCGGCTTGCGTAAAGCGGAACATGTTATCAATAAACATCAAAATGTCCTTGCCTTCATCACGGAATTGCTCAGCGATCGTTAGACCAGTGAAAGCTACGCGCATACGAGCTCCTGGCGGTTCGTTCATTTGACCGAACACCATAGCTACCTTATCCATAACGCCAGAGTCACGCATTTCACGGATAAGATCATTACCCTCACGCGTACGCTCACCAACACCGGCAAAAACGGAGTAACCACCGTGCTGCATAGCAACGTTGTGAATCAACTCCTGCATGATAACGGTCTTACCCACACCAGCTCCTCCGAAAAGCGCGATCTTACCACCCTTCAAAAACGGCACAAGAAGATCAACAACCTTAATACCGGTTTCAAAAACCTCGTACTTACCACTCTGGTCAGCAAAACTTGGCGGTTCACGGTGAATTGGTAAACGCGGAACGCTTGCTCCAATCTCCTTACCATCATCAATAGCGTCACCTGTCACGTTAAAAACGCGACCAAGCGTATCCTTACCAACCGGCACGCTCATAGGAGCACCCGTATCAACTACTTCCTGACCAACAGCTAAGCCGTCGGTTGAGCTCATCGCAATCGTGCGCACAACGCCATCGCCAATATGTGACTGCACCTCAAGGGTAAGTACTGGTGCGGTATTGCTCACAATAAGTGCCGCATACTTTTCAGGAACATGCTCGTTGAAAAAGACATCAACGACAACGCCAGCAACGCGACTGACGACTCCCTGGGGTTTGGTGGTATTAACTTTCTCGGATTTCATAGGATTCTTCACTAGACATAGCTTCGTTAGCAGAAGCGAGTTCGGCAAGCTGCATAGTAATCGCAGATTGTCTGGCCTTGTTAAACTGTAGCGTCAGTAGCTTAATTCGATCATCTGCAGCATCCGTCGCTTTCTTCATTGCGCTCATGCGCATGGAGAACTCCGTTGCTTTAAGTTCGTAGAAAGCCTTGAGGATCATGCTTTGTACAACCTGCATCCCCAACTGCTCACGCACTTCTGAAAGACCTGGTTCAAACACCGCTACATCTCCACCCTCCGGCACATCCGGTAACGCCTGCGTCAGCATCTGTTCAGTAAACGGCAAGAGCGGTGACATCGTGGCTTCAAAGGTGAAAGCGTTGATGTATTTCGGTCCAACGAGAATGACTTCCCTACACTTCCCTGATTCCCAGTAAGAAATAATCGGGTCAATAACACGCAAGGCATCAAGTGGATCAAAGGTCTCAGATAATCCTTCAAAGTGCGCTGGGACATCGACAGCTAGTCGCTGCATGGCTTCATAGGCCTTCTTACCAACAGTGATCACATGCCGATCCTCCTTGCGAAGCGCAGTGAATCGCTCCGATCGCTGTAAGGCGCGCAAGAGCTGCGGATTCAACGAACCACACAAGCCCTTATCTGACGACAAGACAACAAACAGGACGCCCGTCGCTTCCGGCGGTACAACGCCAAGGGTGGTCTCGGCAAGCGAATGACGCGTTACATGAAGCGCAGAAAGCAAATCAGTGGCATACGCACGCGTATGCTTCATCTTGCGCTGGAACACCTTCATCTTACTCGCCGCCACAAGCTGCATGGCTTGAGTAATCTTCTTAGTGTTGCGCGTCGACTGAATGTTTTTTCGAACATCAAGTAATGACGGCACAAAAAGTTTTTAGACCTGTACTAAAGCCGAAACCGCTTCTTCAAGACCCTTCTGCACCTCTTCGCTCATCTCACGCTTTGTTTCAATAAGCGTTACTAGCTCAGGGCGAGACGCCTCAATACGGCTAAGAAGTGAAGTAAGTGTAGCTACAACGTCCTTAGCAGGTACGTTATCAAGGTAACCCTTAGTAGCGGCAAACAAGAGAACTACCTCTTGCCACAACTTATATGGAGCATTCTGCTTCTGCTTCATGGCTTCAACAACGCGCTCTCCACGGGTGAGCTGCTGTTTTGTTGCTGGATCAAGTTCGCTACTAAACTGCGTAAACGCTGCAAGCTCATAGAACTGCGCCAAATCAAGCTTCGCACTACCTGAAGCCTTCTTCATGACCTTAGTTTGTGCCGCACCGCCTACACGTGAAACGGAAATACCGATGTTAATCGCCGGGCGAATGCCACGGTTGAAAAGATCGGTCTCCAAGAAAATCTGACCGTCAGTAATGGAGATAACGTTCGTTGGAATGTATGCTGAAACGTCATTGGCTTGCGTTTCAATAATAGGAAGCGCCGTAAGCGATCCACCGCCATTCTCTTTGCTCAACTTTGCCGCACGCTCTAAAAGACGGGAATGCAAATAGAAAACATCTCCAGGATACGCTTCACGTCCTGGTGGGCGACGAAGAAGAAGGGACATTTCACGGTACGCAACAGCGTGCTTAGAAAGATCATCATAAACAATAAGCGCGTGCTTGCCTTTGTTCATGAAGTATTCACCAATAGCGGCACCCGCGTATGGCGCAAGATACTGCATAACAGCCGGAGAGGATGCACCAGCTGAAACAACTACCGTGTAATCCATAGCGCCACGCTCCTGAAGAACGCGCACGACGTTTGCGGTCTTCGCTTCACGCTGACCAACGGCCACATAAATACAGACAACATCCTTACCCTTCTGGTTCAAGATTGCATCAAGCGCTACCGTTGTTTTTCCTGTCTGACGATCACCAATAATAAGCTCACGCTGACCACGACCAACCGGGATCATGGAATCGATCGCTAAAATTCCGGTCTCAAGCGGCTCAGAAACCGGCTCGCGTGTCATAACTCCCGGCGCAATGCGCTCAAGAAGCATGAATTCACCACCCTTAAGCGGAGCGCCGCCATCAATCGGCGTGCCAAGCGCGTCAACAACGCGACCTAAAATCTTTTCATCAGCAAACAAGCCAAGGAACTTACCGCCTGCAGTTACCGCCTGACCCTCCTTCACCTCTGCGCCGCTAGAAAGCAAAATCGCGTAAGAGTTGCGGCGATCAAGCTGCATCACAAGCGCCTCAGCACCAGAACCCTCAACCTGCACCACCTCACCCATGTGCACGCCATCAAGACCGTAAATATGTAAAATACCGTCCTTCACGGAACGAATCACACCAGCTGCTGCGCCTTCTGTCTTCTTAGCGTCAACGCTCGCGAGCGCCGTATCAAAGCGTGAAAATAATTCTTGAAATGTTGTTTTGTCCATACGATTGTTATCAGGAGAAAAGGCGATTGAGCGTTGCGCGCCATGACACATCTACAAGCTTCCCGTCGTGAAAAAGTCGACCACCACCCAAAAGCCCTTGCTGTACCGTCACCTGCACAAGCGATCCATCAAGCCTACGAGCAAGTTCAGTGCGAAGTGCTAATTCCTCTTCAAGAGGCAGCGGCATCGCAACCTGCACCTCCGCCGCTCGCTCACCGGTCTTAGCACCAATAAATTCAGCGGCCTCACGGTAAAGTACTCGGCACAATTGCTTGGTTGAGGCATCGTGCGCTGAGAAGACACGTGACGTATAGGCGCCAAGAACGCCACGCGCACCCTTGCAGAAACTTCCCGGAGCCAAGCTTGGCATCACTTCTCGAAGAAATGACTCAAATGCCTGGAGAAACAAAGAGCCCTGCGGCGCCTGCCCGTGCTGCGCTTCATGAATCTGAGCCTCGCGGGCAACGAGCGTCACAAGCGGCTTACCGCCAGCAAGAAATGTGGCGGCCTTTGCAAGCTCAGCGTACGCCTCACTCGCCGGAGTCTGCACAAAGTAATCTTGTAACGCCTGTGGATATGCGCCTAAACGCTCTGCAACAAGTTCGCCACGACGTTTAGCAGGTTGCTCAAAAAAATCTACCTCTTTTTGAAGCATGATGCCATCGCTCACAATCGCAGCGTACAGGTCGGTAAGCATACTTAAGCCTTAGCCGCCTCTTTCCAGGCGTCACGAACACTTTCCTGAACAACCTCGGCCGGAACGCGATCCCGAAGAACGGTAGTAACGACATTCTTCATAGTACGAAGCATGTCAGCCTCCAAATCCTTCTTAACAGCGGTCTTCATGGCCTCAATCTGCTGCTGAGTCTCTGCAAGGAGCTTGGCTTTACGCTCCTCAGCCTCAGCAAGAAGCTGCTTTGCCTGCGCGTCTGCAGCAATCTTTGCATGCGCAAGCTCAGCCTCAAGTCGAGCTACATGCGCGGCAGTGTCTGCCTTCTGCTGAGCCGCTTCTTTCTCAAAATCCGTACGCAACTTTTCTGAAGCCTCAACATTGGAAGCAATGAATAGCCGGCGATCATCGATCGCCTTCATGAGTGGTCGATACAAGAAACGCGTAAGAACGGCCAAAAGAACGCCGAAGTTAACGACGTATAGAAGTATTCCCCACCAATCAATGCCAAGTTTTGCTAAGGCGTCCATACAGGGGAAGGAAAGGAAAACTAAACCGCGAAAAGGATGATGAGTGAGATAACAAGTGCGTAGATACCAGTCGACTCGCAAATAGCCATGGCAACAATCATGTTTGGAATGATCTTGTCAGCAATAGATGGATTGCGACCGATCGCCTCCATAGTCTTTGCTGCAACCATACCTTCACCAAGCGCTGGACCGATAGCGCCCAAACCCATACAAAGACCTGCTGCGAGTACCTTCATTGCAATTGGATCCATACAATAAAATTAATTGATGTAATTAAGCTCTACCTTGATCAGGCAGTCGCTTCCACCGCCTGACGATGCGCCCTGGCGGAAGAAACGGTGCCCGCCATAAACTGCATAGTCAAGAGCATGAAAACAAACGCCTGAACAAAGCCAGAGAAAATGCCGAGCGCCAAAAACGGAATCGGTACAAGAAAAGAGGTGTAGACAGATAAAGAAACAATAACCGCAACCATGACGTTACCGGCAAACATATTGCCAAATAAACGACAGGCTAATGAAATCACCTTGGAAAATTCACCAATGATATCCATTATTCCTAAAAAGAAACCGATAGCTGCATTAAAAAAGTCAGAAAAACTGCGTACCTTGAAAAACGGAGCGATCTTAATAAAATTACCAATGTGTCCCAGTGGAGCAATGGACAATGCGAGTACGTGAGATAGAACAACCATGATGAGTGCCAACGCAAGCGTTGCGCTTAAATCCGAGGTTGGTAAACGAAGAAGCAGCGTGCCCTCATATGTCACGGAGGTGACAAGGGGAACAAGAGTGAATTGATTAGCAATCGTCACAAAAAGCAGTATCGTTGCAAAAAGTGGAAAAAACTTTCTCGCGTCGTTCTTATCTCCAAATGCCGACTCAAGCTGACTTAAAACAACATCTGCAACCGCCTCAAAAACAACCTGGACTCGCGTCGGAACAATAGAGAATCGACGAGCAACAGCAAAAGAAAATACACCAAAGACAACCGTGATTAAAAGTGCATTAAGAAATGCATCGGTTACCGGAACCGGTCCTAAGTAAAAAAATGGCTCTGCCGGAATAGAAACATTCAGCATACTATTTTACTCGCAACTGACGAACAATCGCCAATTGCACCAAAGGAAATGAAAGGATCACGCCGATAATCAGAAATAACGGACGAGTCTCAAATTGCCAATCTAAGATGTATCCAATTCCTCCCAACAAACCAACACCCAAAACGGTTATCCCAAAAACAACGGCTCGATGCTTCAAGGTAACAAACTTAATTGGGCGCTGCGTATCCATAAAAAGACGGCCCGATGATACACCCACAAAGAACAAGTTGCAAGAATGGAACAAAACCTCGGTGCATATGTTCTCTACTCCCTATTCTCCAGCCCCAACGTAGTCCGGTCCTACCGGACGAAGTGGGCCTATCATCAATCCCAACGAAGTCCGCAAGGACGAAGTGGGCCTATACCCTATAACCTATTCCCTAATCCCTAATCTCCTGCTACCATACCCACCGCCCGCCGAAATAGCTCAGCTGGTAGAGCAACGGTTTTGTAAACCGTAGGTCACGGGTTCGAATCCCGTTTTCGGCTCCAGAAAGCCCCTATGCCAAAAGCATGGGGTTTTTCTTTTAAAAGAAAAACGACCTCGTAAAGAGATCGTCTTTCTGGAGCCACAGACCAGGATTGAACTGGTGACCTCGTCCTTACCATGGACGCGCTCTACCAACTGAGCTACTGCGGCACATAAAGTCTGCTACATTTGTCCAGCTTCGGCGTCGTTCATTCCGTCGGCCTCTATGTACTTATCCAGTACATTTCGGCCTTACTCATTCACTCCTTGAATCTGACCAAATGTAGCAAACTTTATCGTAAACATTTGAGAGTAGCGCTCACCAGCAAAACGCATAGTAACGGAAACCTTCTAAAATTTGCTTTAGCAGGAAACCATGTAACGTCGGATACCTTCTAAAATGTTTCAGGGCTAGGAGTGAAGGTGCGCAGGATGAGGCGTACCGGAGGTACGACGAATCCGAGCACACCGAAACGACAACGCCCTGGAATATTTTAGAAGGTATCCGGTGGTGGGTCGAGAAGGACTCGAACCTTCGAAGGCAATTGCCAGCAGATTTACAGTCTGCCCCGTTTGACCGCTTCGGTACCGACCCCCACATAGGAACCGCCCGTATTGTGCCGAATATTGGAAGATATGGCAAGCATCCCCCGAGGATATTGACAACTTTCTTATTTCACTCTAAGATTCGCACAGTTTTTATCGCCATATGTCCCAAGAAACATTGATCAAATTGGAGTGCGTTAAGTGCAAAACGTTGAACTACCGTTCTCAGAAGAACAAAAAGACCCTCAAGGAGCGTCTGGTTATCAACAAGCACTGCCCAGAGTGCAATGCGCACACTGAGCACAAAGAAACGAAGTAGTTAAACTACTTCGTTTCTTTTTTACCTTTACGCAGCACATCAATCCGCTCCTCGAACGAGCTGATTTTTTTATTGTCTTCATTTACCTCACGAAGCTTATCAACAGCAAGCGTAGCTTCATGAACGTCTCCAGCCGCAATCGCCGCCTCAATATAGTAATCAAGATACTTGGGATTGTTCGGGCTCGTATCGCGTACTTTACCGAAAAAGGCTAAAGCCCCCTTAGCGTCCCCCTCCTCTTCCGCAACCGTACCAAGACCTATGAGTACATCCGGATCATTTGGCGCCATCTTAAGGAGGAATCGGTACGCCTCTTTAGCGTTCGCGTACTGCTTCATTTCAAGATACAGATCAGCAATCGCAAGGTACGCATCGTGATGCTTTGGAGAAATGCTCAACACCTCAATAAGAAGTTTCTCAGCCGCCTGATATTCACCCACTTTCTGCTTAGCTTCAGCATCTTGTACCATCCGCTCAAGATCCTCTTTGCTTACCGACTGCGTACCCTCGCGCTGCAATGTCTTGTAGCGGCGCTCAGCAGCCGTCAGACGCGCCGCAACCGATCGCACGGAAGATTGTAGCGCCTGCCACACTGGAGACACGCGCGTAGCGACACCACGCACCTGCTCGCCACCCAGTCGCTCCAAGCGTCTGCGGAGCAGATCGCGCTTTCTGCGCTTGTCCTTTGCTTCCTGAGAGCTAGCCGGATCCACAAGACGCAGCTGCGGTACTTTGCGTATCGCAACCACAAAAACCACAACAAGTGATAGGAAGGCTACGCTAAGTAATCCGATCGTTAGTGGCATCATATATCTTTCTGCGCTGACATAACGTCACAAGCGGACGCTACAATGCCAGGAAATTCCTGTGGTTGAACGCTTGCGGAACCAACAAGGACGCCAGAAATTTGCGGCTCACGTAAATAACTATACACGTTCTGCGCATTCACCGAGCCACCATACAAAACCGGCACATCATCAAAACCAAGTTCAAGAAGAACTGCCGTAATATGCTCAATTATTTCAAGCGTATGCGGCACAGAGGCGCTAGTGCCAGTACCAATTGCAAAAATCGGCTCATACGCCACCAAAAAACGCTTACCACGAGGAACGGCAACCCCCTTCAATGCTCGGCGCACTTGTTCGCGCACATACTGAGCGCTCGCACTTCCCGCGCGAATCTCGGCCGGCTCGCCAACGCACAATACTGGCGTAATACCTACTTCAAAAGCTGCGGCAAAACGCTTTGGCAAAATAGCCTCATCCTCCCCCGCTTGCCTACGCTCCGAGTGCCCAATAATTGCATAAGTGACGCCAACATCCTGAAGCTGAGTACCACCAAGCTCACCAGTATAAGCGCCCGCTTTACCAGGGCCAATATTCTGAGAACCAAGCTCAATACGCGTACGCGCTACAACCTTACGAACCTCGGAAAGCGCTGTTGCGCTTGGGCAAATAACAACAACCGGCACATCCTCTTTGCCTTGTAGTGAACGCAAAGCAACACGCGCCATGGCGATCGATTCACGAATACCTAAATTCATTTTCCAATTGCCGATAACGTACTTCATATGATTTCGGCTACCTCACTTTCTTATTTTACCTTCTTTGCGGAGATAACATCTTTCGGGAAGTGCGCAAGTATCTCGGCGTCACTTGCGTACGGCCCAATCGCGGCAATAGAAAGCTTTGAAAAGTCTAAATACGCTTTAGCGACGCGCTGTACATCAGCTGCGGTCACCTTCATAAGCTCCTGCAAGCGGTCCTCTGGTGACTCCGCCTTGCCACGGAACAAAAGCTGACGGGCGTAGAACTCAGCACGATCAGACGAATCCTCAAGACGAAGCGTCATAGAGCCATGCACATTCTCTTTAGCCATCTTCACTTCAGCGGCCGTAACGCCAGACTTACTAATACGCTTCAATTCATCAACGATCGTTTTCATAGCAAGCGTCATGCGCTTAGCATCAAGCCCAGCACGAACAGAGAAGAGACCGCAATCTTCATACTGATCCATGCCAGCGCGCACCGTGTAACACAAACCACGCTTTTCACGCACCTCGATGAATAAACGGGAGCTCATGGTTCCACCAAGAATAAGCCCCATCAAACGCAAAGCTGCCGAATCCTTATGTTCACGTCCTGGAATTGGAAAACCGAGCGAAATCTGCGCCTGTTCAACCTCTTTCTTCTGACGGCGCACACGAATGCCTTGCTGCACCTTACCGTGATACGGAACCTGTACTCGCCCACCCTTGGAAGCCTTCACGGCTCCAAAACGCTTTTCAACAAGAGACGCTGTTTCTTTTGAATACGAACCCGCCAAAACAACAATCATATTGTCCGGCGTGTAATAACGATCGCGGTATGCAACAACGTCAGCACGCTTCATGTCCGTCATGCTCTTAGCTGTACCGGCAATATTTCGACCAAGTTCATGACCCTCAAAAACCGCCTCTTCTAAAAGATCCTCAAGGTGCATGATCGGATTCTCTTCATACATCTTAATCTCCTCAATGATCACGCCCTTCTCTTTACGCATTTCCGTAGCATCAAACTGCGAATGAAAAAGCATGTCTTCTAAAAGATCAACCGCTACCGGAATACGATCGCCAGCGATCTTTACGTAATACCCAGTTAAATCCTTACCGGTGTAGGCATTGTATTCAGCACCATACTGATCAAGCTCCTTAGAAATATCGATCGTCTTTGGTCGCTTCTTGGTGCCTTTAAACATGAGGTGCTCAATGAAATGCGAGCCGCCCCAAACCTTCATATCCTCATGGCGTGAGCCAATATGGAAAAGAACAAGCAGCGTTGCTGCATTCGTTCCTTTCATAGGTGCGTACAAAACGCGCGCGCCATTTTTAAGCGTCGTTACCTGTGCCATACGACAGAAAAATTAGGAACGAAACTTAGCTTCAAGGTACGCTGGAAGCTCAGCAATCTTAATGCGCTCCTGCACCATAGTGTCACGATCACGAACCGTAACCGCCTGATCGTTCAATGATTCAAAATCAACAGTTACGCAATACGGCGTACCGATTTCATCCTGACGGCGGTAACGCTTACCAATGGACTGCGTTTCATCATAATCAACACGCAAACCAAGGGCCGCAATCTGTTCAGCAAGCGGGCGAGCAACAACCGAAAGCTCCTCTTTCTTAGAAAGCGGAAGTACTGCGACTTTAATCGGTGCCAAGTGCTTAGGGAACTTAAGTACAACGCGGCTATCACCGTCTTCACCCTCACCACCAACCTTTTCTTCATTGTAGGCAGAAAGTAAGACAGCTAGGAACGTGCGATCAACACCAAACGTCGGCTCAATAACATGCGGAATATACTTCTCGTTTGTCATCGGATCCGTGTACTTCATGTCCTTGCCAGACATCTTCTCGTGGTTGGTCAGGTCAAAATCGGTACGATATGCAATACCGTAAAGCTCCTTACGACCAAACGGGAAATCAAATTCAATATCAACAGTACGCTTTGAGTAGTGTGCGAGCTCATCCTTCTCTACCTCAAGGTTATGAACAGCAGTTGCTGGAATACCACACTCGGCAATCCAGTCGTACATACGCTTAAGCCACGCCTCAAACTGTGCTTCCCATTCACTTGGGTGAATGAAATACTCAATCTCCATTTGCTCAAATTCACGCTGACGGAAAATAAAGTTACCCGGCGTAATCTCATTACGAAACGCCTTACCAATCTGCGCAATACCAAACGGCACACGCTTACGTGTAGAAGTTAAAACAAGTGGAAAATCAACAAACATCGCCTGCGCTGTTTCCGGACGGAAATACACCGTCGCTGATGCATCTTCTTTAGGTCCAAGCGTCGTTTTCAACATCAAATTAAACGATGCCGGTTCAGTAAACGAATCCTTCGCATCACAATTCTGACATGGAGCCTTAAGATCAATCTGATCAGCTCGGTAACGCTCATGACACTTCTTGCATTCAACAAGTGGATCAGTAAACGTCGCCACGTGGCCAGATGCCTCCCAAACCCGAGGGTTCATGAGAAGTGCGGCATCAAGACCAACCATATCTAAACGACCGGTAACAAACTTCTTCCACCAAGCCTGCTTAATATTATTTTTCAACTCAACGCCAAGTGGACCGTAATCCCAAGAGTTAGCAAGACCGCCGTAAATATCAGAACCGGGAAAGATGAAGCCTCGCGTTTTAGCGAGGGTCACCAAAGTTTCCATGGAAACAGCCATAGTTACACTTTCATGATTTCAGCCTCCTTCTTCTCACCCATCTCATCAATCTTGGCAACAACCTCTTTCACCACCTTATCAAGAGCGTCCTGTTCTTTCTTAATGTCATCTTCACTCACGTCCTGAGCTCCAATCTTCTTACGAGCCTCTTCACGAACACGGCGAGCAGCTACACGAGCATCCTCAAGCTTCTCTTTCATGATCTTCACCATCTTCATGCGGCTCTCCTCGGTCATCATCGGCATGATCAAACGCAGTACCTTACCATCAACAACCGGCATAATACCGATATCAGAGGCAACAATGGCGGTTTCGATCGCTTTTACAACCGAACCATCCCAAGGCTCAATAACAAGCGTCTTGGAGTCCGGGGTAGACATAGAGGCCAAAGCCTTGATCGGCTGCATGGTGCCATAAGCCTCAACTTGGATATTTTCCGCTAAGGCTGGCGTAGCACGACCGGTTCGTAACTGATTTAACTCCTCATACAAACGATCAGTAACCTTGGCAAACTGTGGCTGAGCTTCTTTAATAAAATCCATAGAATTTACAACAATATGCAGTCTATAAGGACAAGGGACGAGCGTCAATCGCTCGTCCCCTTTTCTTTCCTAATCTTCAATCGTTTGCAAGCCGAGCCAGAGCTGCGCCTCCTGCGCTGGATCAACCGCTAGTACCGAGGTCGCGCGCGTTGTTGGCAGTTCACTTGTTGTCCAACCAGCCCCACCGTTCACAGACTTGTAAAGCGTGTTGTTCGTGCCGTAATACATCACGTTAGCGTCACGTGGAGAGATAGCAACATCATAAATCTCAACCTCGCCAGGTGGCGTAACAAGCGGAATCGCCGCCCAGGTTAAGGCCTGATCCTTAGAAACAAGGAGTCCGTAGTCAGAATTAAGCACGATCGTGTCTCCATTTGTTGACTGTGCAAAACCGGTTACGCGATTTGATGACTTAAAGGCATCAAGCGCGTCCTCAAAATCAGTCCAGGTGGCTCCACCGTCACTTGAACGAATATAGCCGTTACGAGCCGTTGCCGCCAAGATAATGCGACTATCTGCGTTACTAATAAGAACATCTTGAATCTGATCACGACCAGTGAAAACGGAAGCCCAGGTAGCACCACCGTCAACAGAACGAATAACGTCGCCGGCAGAAGTACCGATCCAAACAATACGTGGATTGTACCAATCAAGCGCTAAAGCCGTCAGACGCTCATCAGAACGGGTTTCAACGTACGTTTCAGTAGCAAACGTACGACCACATGTTTCTGTTTTCAAAAGGCGATCAACCTTGAGAACAAACCAGGTACAAACCTCCGTTGGATGAATAGCAATATCAAGGACTGCGCCATTTTTTGCTAGCTCCTCCTCAGGGCGCATCCAACCCTCGCCACCATCTAAGCTATAAAAAAGACCGTTCGCCTTAGTGCCAAGGTACACAGCGGTATCATCCTGCGGATCAAAAGTAATCGACAGAACATCCGTTGATGAAATCGATGACGGTGTTGGCAAAGTAACAAGCGTATTCTTTGCTACCCATGTCCTGCCAGCATCAAGCGAAGTGTACATACCACCCGTCGCCGCCTTGGCTGCGGAACCTCCCCCAAAACAACCTGCGCCCATCAAACTCAGTGACAAGGCTGCAACTGACAGTGATAAAAGGCGTTTCTGCATAAATTTATTTAACGTCCGGTACAGCAAGCGCCAATCGCTCTAAGGCGATCGTGGGATTAGCATTTTTCTCAAGTGAAGCAAGCGCCTCAAGCGCCGCCGCTAACCCCGCTGTAGCGGATGACACCGTAAATAATACCGTATCTTCTCCCTCAGTACTCGCACGTTTTACCCAATCAGCGAAATATTCAGCAGATGTTCGCAAAAAAAGCTCCAAGTCTCCCCCGCGTTCTTCCAAGTCCATCTTAGCGATCACGCCGGATCGCATCACGCGATCCGCTAAGGGCAGTGCAAAAAAATCTTCAACCTGACGAGCCATAAGCTCAGCGGCGGCGCGTTCATCGGCACCGAGTAAACGAACAGCTCGCCCCGGAAGACCAGCGCTCATCCGTAAAAGTAAACGACGCTCATAATCAGAAGACACATCATGAAAAACCGACTTCGCAAGTTCGCTATCAGACACAATGGAAAGACGAACTATTGCCAATCGCGAACGTACCGTTGGCAGCACTTCATCCTCACTTTCTGCCAAAATAAAAATATGAGCAGTGCCAGTTGGCTCCTCAAGCGTTTTCAAAAGTGCATTCTGTGACTGCACGCTCAAAGCCGCTGCCTCTTCAATAACCGCCACCTTCTTGCCAAACATTGCCGCTAAAGATAATCGATCAAGAAGTTCGCGCACTGCTTCCAGAGGAATATCCCGCTTCCTGCCACCATCAGTACGCTCCGTCGGTCGCTGCAAAAAGAAATAATCCGGGTGACCGGATAGCGCCAGAGGGTCAACGCCTAAAAGAATTCCAGAGATGCGCTGAGCAAGCGCTGTTTTCCCAACGCCCTGCGGGCCAACAAGAAGCACGCCCTGCACAAAAGTGCCGCGTTTTGCCATATCGATCAGGTGATCAGCGGTCTGGGCGTTGCCAATAAAAGAAGTCATGTCGGCAGTTTAACAAATACCACTCCCTACTGCCTACTTTCTCTGGCCCCAACGTAGTCCGGCTCTGCCGGACGAAGTGGGCCTATTCCCTATCCCCCATTCCCTATTTCCTACATTTTACGCTAAAATTAGCCAAATAATCATTAAAATTCATTGACAAAACGCCTATTCTATGGTATAAATACACGTTGGGATGTTCTTTCACCAATCCCCGCCCAACGCCTCACGTCCACCACCCCACAGGAGAACACCATGTTCCTCTTCGAGACCGACCACGTCCGCGACCTCCACTTCACCGAGGGCGGCAACGTCGTCGGTGACGCGAACGGCTTCACCGCGGACGACTACCCGACCGAGAACCTCTACGAGGCGGCCGAGTGGGTCGCCCCGAAGTACTGGATCAACGTCGACGACCTCGCGGCCTCCCCGGCCGACGTCGACGACAGCGACGAGTACGACACCGACTTCGACTTCACCAAGGACGAGGCCGGTGAGCCCGTCCTCGCGTTCCGCCACGCCACCCGGCGCATGGTGGTCGTGACCTTCGAGACCTCGTCGTTCATCTGGCCGTCGCAGGACGACGAGCCCACGAACTCCGAGATCGCGGCCTCCCCGGCCGAGGTCAACAACGACGACACCGAGCTCGACGAGGCCATCCCGGCCGACGAGCAGGACGTCGAGATCGAGGACGACGAGTTGCCCCACCCCGAGCAGTCCGCCGTGACCCGCAAGGTCATGGAGGGCCGCGAGGGCGAGCGTCGCCTCCTCAAGGCAAGCCACAAGCACGACGGCAAGGGTGAGAAGCTCCACAAGAGCCGCATCGCCCTGCGCCGCCACGGCAAGACGCTCCGGCACCAGCTGAACGAGCTCGCCGCACAGGCCATCCCGGCCGAAGTGGTGATGCGCCCCGTCCTGCACTGGACGGAAGCGGAGCTCGCGCAGATCCTCGTCGTCGAGTCCGACCTCGAGGCCGAAGCGTGGAACGCCGAGCTCGAGTACCTCGAGTGGTGGCACAACCACTGCTACGACTACGCCGAGCCCGAGCCCACCGCCCGCGAGCGCTACGAAGCGCAGCTGCGGGAAGAGCGCCAGGCCTGGGAGGACAAGATGTCCGCCTACGGCGACGAGCTCATGCGCTACGAGGCCACCCACGGACACTTGCCGTGGGAGGCCGACGAGCATTGGACCGAGCTCGAGCTCGCCCTGGACATGCGCCTCGACGACGACATCGTCCTGCCGGAAGCGCAGTGCTCCGGCATCTGCGTCCGCGCCACCATGAGCGCGGACGAATACAGCTACTACACGCTCTTCAAGAGCAGCGAGCGGAGCAAGGACTCCGGTCGCGGCTGGAAGCGCAACAAGCCCCTCTCCGCCCGCGAGCGCAAGCAGCTCGTCCGGAGCGCCGCCTAGGTCGCCTCGCGACCAAGCAGGCACACGCCACCTTATTTCCTCGCACGGAAGTAGGGTGGCTTTCTTTTTATCCCTACTCCCTACCTACAGCCCCAACGTAGTCCGGCCCTACCGGACGAAGTGGGCCTATACCCCACCCCCTCCATTGACTTTTTCGCTAATTTCTGCTATGATCCTCGGTTGCTCACTTTTCAGAAATGAAAAGATTGGGCACAATCATCACCATGTTTTCGGAGGATAGTGATGGCGTTCTGGGCTGGTTCTGCTAGTCCTTAACGCCGGCAGGCAGGTACCTCACCGGGCTCCGGCTCGCTGATGGCACGCGCGCTTGTCACGGCATACATCGTTTTCGAACGATCACTGCGCCCCTGCCTCCGAAAACATGGTGATGATTGTTTTTAACGAAGTTAAAAAACATCCCGAACAACATGAGGGATCCTGTGCCATAAACACAGGACATCATTACCACCGCCCCTTTCACTCAGTCATCCGCAACCCCGCACCCAGGAGCACGCCATGTTCTTCACCTCCCTCTCCAGCGACCACGAAGGTAACGAGCTGCTCACCGTGTACGTCGGCAACGGCCTCAACCTCGCCGTCCTCATGACGGCAATCGAGAACCCCGATCTCAGCGATGAGATCGACGAAGCGATCGAGGAGGGGCGCAACGTCGTCACGACGATGATCCTCATCGAAGACGAACCCCACGAGCAGCCGTTCGACGGCGTTGGCGGGTGGTCTACCGAGGACATCCCCCTGGAAAATGTCTTCATCTCTGAGGACCTCCCGCGCGTCTGGACCTTGGAGGACGACGGGATGACGTGCTACATCTTCATCCCGGTCATCGCGCTCGATGAAGCGGATCAGGAGGAAGAGCTGCCGCCCCCGAGCGAGCCCTTCTTCCGACAGAATGACGAGCGTGAAGACGCGGTCTACAACGAGGAATGGGCACCGGTCTCGACCAACGATCTGATGACGGACGACGAGACCGACAGCATCGACCCCGCCGATCTGGAGTGGTGGAGCGAGGAGGAGCTCAACGCCATCCTCATTCCCGTCGAAGAAGACGAAGAGCCCAACGAGCTCGCGGATCTGGACGTGGATCTCACCAAGAACGACGCGCCCGACCCCAAGAAGGGCCAGCGTATCAGCGATCGCGGCTGGAAGAGCAAGCGTCAGTGGCAGAAGGGACGGGACAACCGTCTCTCCCGCCACGAGGCCCGAGCTGGCCTCAACTCCATCGTCCGGCGCCAGAGCGCCTGACGACAACACGCCACCTCACTCCCCCGCGCGGGCGTGAGGTGGTTTTCTTTTAAAACAAAAAACGCCGATTTTTTCGGCGCTTTGTCAAAATGTAAAAATCACTGAAGAAGTACACCTAAGGTCTTTTGAGCAGTTGCTTCCCAAGAAAAATGCGCAACGCGCAACTTCCCTTTCTCAATCAGCTCATCACGCTTAACGCCCGAAAAAACAAGTTCGGAAAGCCTGGCCGCAAATGCCGGAGCATCACTTGGCGCCGCATAAAGCGCCGCCTCTCCGCACACCTCATGCATCACCGGAATATCACTCGCAATGACCGGCGAACCAAAACGCATCGCTTCAAGTACCGGCAAACCGAAACCTTCACCAATTGAAGGGAGAACTGTAGCAAAGGCCCCAGAATACAAAGCTAAGAGCTGCTCATCACGCACAAAACCAAGCTCAACAATATCTTCTTTCACCAGTGAATCAGCAATCTCGGCCTGAATCTTTTCATACTGATACCCTCGAGAACCAACAAGTACGAGCTTAAGCGGATGTCCAACCCCAAGCCGTTCTTTCAAAAGCGTAAAAGCACGAACAAGCGTGGCTACGTTCTTCTTAGCCTCTAGTCGACCAACGTATAAAACATAAAACGACGGAGCTAGTCGCAATGCACGAAGCGTGGCACCAACATCTAAAACCGCCACATCATCGGCAAATCCTGAGGCAAGTGGCGTCACCGTAATGCGATCAGCGTCAGCTTTAAAAAAACGAACGAGATCGGATTTAGTAGAAGCCGAAACCGCTAAAATTGACTCCGCTTCTTTTACCGCACGCTTCGTAGCCCAGTTAAGCCGCTTAAGTAACGACGGTTGATACACCTGCGGCGCAAATGCCTGCACCACATCATGAACAGTAGTCACTATGCGAGTACCTCGATGCAAAAAAGGAATCTCGTGCGCTGGCGCAAAGTAAACGTCCGGCGGTCGCACGAGCAGCTCCAGTGAGAGTCGGACGTGAGTAAAGCCTTTTTTGAGCGGATAGCTAAGCGAACGCCAAAGCCACTGTGGCGGAAGTGCAATATCAGCCGGCAAAGCGCCCTTAGCAACAAGTTCAAAAATAACGCCTGCCGGTACGGGTAATCTCATCATGGCTAAAAGAAGCTGACGCGCATAGCGCTCAACTCCTGTTGGATGAGATTTAAGAAGTGCGCTAGCGTCGATCATGATCCGCTTCATATCGCTAGCTATCCTAACAATCTTATGACGAGCTGAAAAGCGAACGCTTGTAAGCATCAAGGTTCTCAAGCGCAAGTCCAGTGCCTCGAGCTACACAAAGCTGCGGATCTTCTGCCACGTAACAAGGAACACTCGTAGCTTCCGTAATGAGTCGATCAAGGTTGCGTAACTGACTAGAGCCACCAGAAAGCACAATACCCTTATCCATCACATCTGCTGAAAGTTCAGGCGGCGTTTGGTTAAGCACCTCCTTCAAAGCAATAATAATACCGTTCAAGAGCTCATGAATCGCCTCAGTCACGTCATCAGAAGTCACCTCAATGATCTTCGGTAATCCAGTAATCATGTCGCGACCCTTCACCTCAAGGCGCAATTTCTCCTGCAAATACATCGCGGAACCGCAACGAATCTTAATCTCTTCTGCCGTACGCTCACCAATCGCCAAGTTATAGGTTCGACGCACGTATTCCATAATGGCGTAATCAAACTTCACCCCACCAATACGCACCGAGGTAGAGGCAACGATACCGCCCAAAGAAATAACCGCCATCTCACTTGTTCCGCCTCCAATTTCAACAATCATGTGCCCATTCGGGCTACCGATTGGAATGTTCGCGCCGATTGCCGCCACAATCGGCTGCTTAATGATATAAGCCGCCTTAGCTCCGGCAGAAATAGCCGCATCAATAACAGCACGTCGCTCAGTGGAAGTAATACCGCCAGGAACCGCGATCATGACCTCTGGACGCAGTAAACGAACGCCACCAAGCGCTTTATTAATAAAATACCGAAGCATAGCTTCAGTTGTACCGTAGTCAGCAATAACGCCATCTTTAAGCGGACGGCGCGCAACAATTGTGTCAGGCGTACGGCCAAGCATGTCTTTTGCCTCCTTGCCAACTGCAAGCACACTCCTGTCACCCTTTGAAATAGCAACAACCGACGGTTCATTAATAATAATGCCGCGCTTAGGTACGTAGACAAGTACCGTGGTCGTACCAAGGTCAATACCAATTTTTTTGCCAAACATAGCTACCGCTTCAGCCGCACGCGGAAATGCTGATCTTGAGTAAGAACAGCATCAACAACATACGAGGTATTGAAATATTCTGCCGCAGCTTCACCCGGAGTGGCAGTTGCCACCGTCGTACCAAAGTCCAAGTGCAGTGTCAAAAGAGTTTCCCCCGATCCCATCTGCTTCAGAGCCGTTAATTGATAATCACCTCGAGAAATAGCCTCAATGACGCCAGGGGCAAGATCGTATTCAAACGTGACAGCATGCATATCCCCCGGTTCAACAGCAAAAAATCCACCAAACGTAGCAAAGCCTCGATCAACACCAAGTACAACCGGCGCCGCTAACGCTTGTGGATTCTCAATGGCGTCCCCAGCTAAAAAACCACTCGCTGAAATAAGTCGAGAACCTTCGGGAACATACAGCTGCACATAATTTCGATACGCAGCGTCATTAAGTCCGCCTGTATGATCATACGTAACTCGAACCGTGGCTCGATAACCCTCACCGTGCGGAGTCAGAGAGTACTCAATCGATCGATCAATAAGTGCATCGCTCACCGTGCTTACATTTGCGTCAACAACAAGTAACGTATCTTGGAACTGATGAGCGACAAGTGAACCGCTCCAATTTTGAAGGTCAAAAGTTGACTGGGTAGCGGCATCACTACTAACAACCGCCAATTCTTTAGCGGCAAAGGCCTCATGCATCAAAGAAAAACCATCTGACCACCTACTTGGAGAAAGTGCGAACAATCGATCGGTTAACGCCAAGAATAAAGTCTGCAAAACCGCTGGATCCTCAAGGCTAAGCGCTAAAAGGTCAGGTAAATCCTGACGAGCATAGGTAACCCCATCAATCTGAACCGAACCTACAAGAAGAAATAATCGCTCAAAAAAGGCAGGTGTAACCGCAATCACCCCATCTACCTGCGGCGGCGTTAAACCAAGAAACGCCATCTCCTGACGAGTTAGCGCCGTAACTACCCGCGCCGTTTCCGGCATATGGGCCGACCAAGCGCTGTCAGCAATAAGCCAACTGGAAACGTCATGATATTCACGCAGTACATCAGGAACGGTAGCCGTATAGCCTGCAAAAAGCGCGGAACTATCAAGCGTCTGTACATCTGTCGCTGCAAAAGAAACTATCTCTCCATCACGAATAAGAAGCTGGCCAACAATGGCAACAACACCTCCACCCGGACGAAGAGCGCCATCATCAAGGTACGCAACAAGTAACCGCTGATCAGTATTAAGTCCCGCAAACTCCGGAGCTATAGCAGCAAGCGGCTGCAAAACTTCAACCGTAGCAACCAGTTCCGGCAGCATAGACTGAAGTGGCAGCACAGCCTCAGTAATACGAGGATGAGCATTGAGTGCGTCAAGTCGCGCTAAATCATCTTGAGCCAATCGCAACCGAACCTCCATAGAACGCAAAGCGCCACTCGCGTTCGACAGCGCCCATAAAAGACGCTCTTTCTCAAGAGTAGAAAGGTCAGCATAGGGCCGAACGTCACCGGCGCCTGTAACAAGCACACCAGACAAACCATCAACACTTGCAAAAATATCTTCAGCAACCACAAAGCCATCAAGAAGAACGCTCACCGTGTGACTCGCGGCCGACGTCGCTCTACCTCCAGCCTCAAGTTGATCACCAAGGCCTGGCACGATCTTTAGATAGCTTAAACGCGACAATCCTCGCTCCATGCGTAAAAGGCCCGACTGAGCATCGGTGAGTGCTGTTCGCACCATAGGTAAATCAAGCTCTTCGCCAGACTCCTGTGCCACCGTTAAAGCCGTACGCGCGAGAACAGCGCCCTGAACAACGTCAACAAGCGCCACAACCGTAAGAATAGTAGCCGTTACCATCGATAGAAACGCTACAAGAAGCAGCTGCTTCAGTCCCCGTGACCAAACACGTCGCGGCCCACCCCCTGTACTTCCAACAATCGGCACCGGCGGCACAAAATCAAGCGAAGGCTTGGCTAAAAAAAGATCAGGCTCAGGCGTATGAAGCGCTCGAGGGGGCTGGCCAGGAACAAAAGAAACGCCACGAGAAGACATACTACTCGTCAAGAACTACCCAGAAATGACGATCGGTGTGAAGATCAGTTCTAAATATATAAGAGTCATCACCAAAATCATCCTCACGTTCAGGTGGCGAAGCAAAGCGAACCACCTGATCAAAACCAAGATCAAGATTGACTCGATTATCGTAACCACCCATCTGCTTCAAAAGTTGCAGCGTGTAATAACCACGATCAATCGCCGCCACCACTGTTTGCGGTAAGTCGTACACAAAACGAACGGTGTGCGTAGCACCCAAATCCACAAAGGCAAAACCGCCAAAACTCGTTAAACCGAATTCATCTGCAACCGCCACTGCTCCCGGAGAACGCGTCGGATCACGATCCGGTGAATCCTTCATAATCCCCTGCGCGTAAACAAGCTCAGAACCACGAGGCACAAAAAGTCGCAAATATGTACGGTAGCGATTCGTTTTGTAATCAGCAACTGTTGCCGTATTTTCATACACGATCGTTACCGTTGCCCGGTAGCCACCGTTATATGGTCGCAACTGGTACGTAACATCACGCTCCATGACAAGATCAGTCTTCAAGCCACCAAGATTAGCGTCAACAAGCATGAGCGTGTCATCAGCAAGTCCTGGGTTAATGACAGCTGCCCAATGAGCATCGATAAGCGCCTTTTGAGTAGCGTCATCGTAGCTCATAAGAGCAATGGATTTTTGCGCGAACTCTTCATTGAGAAGCTCAAAAAACTCCGGCCAATCTGACGGTGAAAGATCAAGAAGCGCATCAACTGCCGCCTCAGTTACTGGACCAAGAATTGATTTACGATCCTCTTCAGACAATCCTTGATCAACATAGTCTTGCTCAACTTGATGCTGCAAAATCTCATACAAGTTCTCCGAAGTATAGGTAATATCATTCACCGTAATCGGACCAGTGAGCGTAAGAAGATCGGAAATGAACGTTGGCGTAATACCAACAACGCCGTGAATCTCCGGCACCGGAACGCCAGCATGCGCATGCTCTTGTCTAAAAAGCTGCACAGTATCACGTGACGTCTGCTCAAAATCAGGAGCCCACGTACCGTCTCTGAAATACCAGTTGTACTGATCAAGAAAACTTCGGTATGGCGGTGGCGGATTTACAAAATACGGCACCGGACAATTTGATTGATCGTAGCGTGGCGGACGACCACATACAAGATCATCAACCGCATACGAGTCATCAGTAACAAGATCAACGATCTGACCATCTTTTGTAGTTAAAAGTCCGTAATAGCCAATAAAGCCGCCGCCCGGACGCAGCTCAGCATTATTCAAGAAAAGAATAAGGAACTGACGCTCAGCACCAACGCCACCAAACTGCTCAGCGATCGCTGAAAATGGTGTAAGGACATCAACAAGCGAGATAACTTTCGGTAGCAACTCAACGACCTCATCAACCTGAGTAGCAAGCGCCGGGTGCACTCCAAGCGACTGCACACGCTCTAAATCCTGTTCTGCAAGCTGTAAATCGCTCTGCATATCCCGAAGAAGCGGGGTGAATCGAGCAAAAACCGTAATAAGCGCCGCGCGTTCCGCATCACTAAATGATCCGTACCCAACCTCGGCAATATCATTATTTGCAAACAACTCCTCCTCAAGTCCGGCTTCAGCAAAAACATCCTCAACAATCGCTACGCCATCTGCCGCAGTATCAAGCATGGTGTCCGCAATACCAAGCACCAGAACAACCGCCTGATAATTATCACGAGTGAGCGTAACATTCTCTAAATAACTAAAATAGGAAACACCGTAACGCAGTTTATCCAAGCCTTTACGCGCACGAACAACGGCTGACTCAGCCTTGCGCATATCAACCTCCTCAAGCGCAACCATTACATCATTTTTCGATTGCAACAGGAGCTGCGCTCCACGAGCAATGTGCCAAAAGCCAATACCAAAGTACAAAACAACGATCGCAACCGCCGAAACAAATGATAAAAATAAAAAGCGTGCGAACGTTAATCGTCGCGGCTTTCGCTCATAAGATTGTGGGAGCTCAGGAAAAGCGGTCACAGGCAATGCGAGAGATACTCAAAACACTGCAAGTATACCATTCAAACAACTACACACTATCGGCCAATGTACGATCGTATAACTGCCCCGCTGACACGTTGAGTTTTCTTAAGCGCAAGTCGCTTGGCAAACATTGACGAAAAAACTGCGCGCGAAGACCAAAGCATCCGACGTGTTTCAGGCTCGAGCAAGATCGCATAAAGCAAACGAATAGCTTCACCGGGAAAAACACGCCATCCATAACGTAGCGCATCGCCACAGCCAAAGTGCTTAATCAAGAAGTACAGCTGATTACGCGTTGCAAGTGCCGCAGTAAACGGACTACGCCCCCTGCGATCCGCCAAAACCTGACGAACTGAGCGCTTATTAGCGCCATACATGCCACGATAATGCCAAGCCTTAGCCGCTGGAACAAAACGCGTCTCATGCCCAGCCTTCCGCATTCTAAGCGCTAAATCACAATCCTCTCGATAAGCAAAAAAATCACCATCAAAAAGCTCACCATTTTCTAAAAGCTCCTTAACAACCGTAGCACGCATCATGAAAAGCGCACCCGCTGGCCCAATAATGTCCCGACGCTCATCATACTGACCCTTATCAACCTCACCAGCGCCACGATCAACAAATCGCCACGATGCCTGCAGTTGCAAACCAGTCGTATCTAAAACGTCAGAAAGCGATGGCGTCTGTGACTCAGGATCAGCTCCCCCCTCCGCAGCAAACGCCCGATAAAGCTTTGGTTGCACTGCTGCCACTGAAACATCTTGCATTAACGCCTCGTACAATTGCCCTAAACATCCGGCATCAAAAATAAGATCGTAGTTTGAAAAAACGATCGCTTTATCAGACAGGTCATCACCCCAACGCTCTAAAGCGACACGTACAAGTTGATTGTGACCAGTAGCAAAACCTAAATTCTTAACATTCCGAGCCACAAGGTACTGCGGAAAGTGATCTTGCATGTACGTAAGGGAGCCGTCAGAACTCCCATTATCAAGCACACGAATCGTAAAATCACGATACGACTGCTGCGTGAGGCTAGAAAAAAGTTCCGGCAAATATTTCACGCCGTTCCAGGTGAGCATGTGCAAACTAATCTTCATAGGATCTAGGAACGCCGTGATGACGCATTCTTGTTAGTCACATTAAAGCCAAGGTACTTACCGAACATGAAACGCGTTTGAGCATCAAGCGCCGGAAAAGCTCCGAACAAAATAAAGGTGATCGGTAAAAACATCCACTGCAACAACATCACAAACCACTGCACCCTACTTAATGAATTTGGCCGCGGTGGCAACATCATAAAGTTCAATGCGCCTGTTACAAAAACACCAAACGTCGCGCCGCGCATCATGAATTCCAAGGTATATGGGGAGTTAACCATGAGCGCACTTTGGGCATCGTGCGTAGTTAAAAACGGCAAATAACCGAGAATAAAAATAAGAAGCGGCGCAGTAGCCCAAGTAAACATACCCTCAACATGATTGAAGATATACTTCGCTTTTACAAAAAAGGAGATCTCTGGACGATTACGAAACTGACGAATCATGTACGGAAAGTGCTCAACGCCCCATGCCCATCGGCGCTGCTGCTTATAAAGCGCAACAAGACTTTGCATATATGTTCCCTCAGCAACCGTATCCATTGATACAGGCAAGAAAATAGGCACAACGCGGTACTTACCGTTGTAGTGCAAAAACGCCTGCATAAAAATACGAGAATCCTCACTCACCAGATCAGGCTCCCAGTAGCCAACGTCAACAAGCATGCGCCACGGCATGGAGTGACTAGAGAAAGTCCACAGTCGCTCTGGGCGAACAAGTTCACCAAGAAGCCAGAACGTTGTACCAAAAGCCGTCACGCGAACAGGAATAGTAGCCGACCAAATGTTGTTAGAAAAAACCGTCACTGGCTGGAAAGAAGCGCGGGTTGGATTTGGAATCGTAAGGTACGTATGCGCCAACTTAGCAAAGTACTGCGGATGCGCCACGGTATCAACGTCAAATGCCGAAACGACAATATCGTCATACGGGATCTGACGCTCATCAACAACCTTACGCACCTGCGACGCAACAAATTTAAGATTTGATCCCTTACCAGGAATCTCTCCTGGTAAATCTTTAGGGTGCACGGTAAATAAAAGCTCCGCAAAAACACCAGAATACTTCTCTTCAAGAACCGCTTGGCACTTTTTAAAATGCTCCTGATCACGCTCCTCTCCGCCAAAAACCACAATCATCCTATCCTTCCGATACTTAGCCCGAATGAGCGCTTCGCACGCCTCCTCTAAAATCGACAGCTCTTCCTTGTACGTCGGTAAAAGGATCATGTGGTACACCCGCTCATAACCCGCAATCTTCTGCACCTCTTGCTCCCAATCAACGGAAATTGTACGTCTAAATTGCGAATATGCCGCAATGACATGAATAACGAAATAAAAAACCCGCAACATCCAGTACAGGTCAAAAATAATGATGAAAACAATCGCTACTGCCGGAGCAAACAACGAAAGAATAATGGCGCCAATAATAATCGACCAAGAAAAAAGCCCGGGGAGTATTTCGAGGAATCGAGACTGACCGTATTGTCCAAAACGTTGTGCCACACGCTTAGATATTTCGTCGTAATGCATCTTTAGTGCCCTGCGTGATACGCGCCTCATGAGCATACACCGGAACCGCCACGCGTGTAGACCTGACCTCTGACTGAGTAAAAACACCAGCATCAGCAAGAGTAGCCTCCTTCTCAATACTATATACAGGAATTGAGCGAGCAAAACTCAGAGCATTTACAAGTGCGTGTGCTGCTCGAAGCGCGGTAGCCGAGCCAGGTCCAGCAACAAGAACAAATCCTTGAAGCGAGGCAAGTGCAGTGCCTTGCGCCACTATATAGGCATCAATCGCCGATAAGTAGGCTTCAGGAGATACCGAAATAACTTCCGGGGTATGTGAAAATGACCAGCCCCCCGTGTCACTAACTGCGCAAAGGCCAAGAACCAAACGACCAATATCCTGACCGTTCACGTACAAAAAACTCATACCCCAGGCGCCTGGAACAAAATAATGCGCGGTCCAGCCAAAATAGCGTTCAAGAATCGATCACCAACATCTCGACGATACATAAACTCCTCTAGAGGCATGAACGTGTAGTTAACCTCTCGACCAATCTCCTTCTCGTAAGCCAAAACCGCTTCCTGAACCTTCGCAAGAGAAAGTGTGCCAATGATAAGAACATCAGTCGGCACCTCGTGGTTATCCGTAAAACGACCGGTCAAAACAAGTAGGTGCAGCTGCTTGGTTTTCTTAAGCTCATCAAGGAGCGCTCGATTCATCAAAACACCGACCTTCTTCATGACGCCCTTAAGCTCCTCATAAATAGGAAACTCCAGGTTAGCCTTATAGTATTTACGCTTTTCGGTCTTCTCTACCTCTTCATCGTCATCTTCATTAACCACTGCCTCCACCTCAAGAACAACCCCAATATCAACAAGATTTTTAAGCTCACGACGCACCGAGTTAAGCTGTGCATCAACGCGTCGAGCTACTTCACGTACATAATAGGCTCGATCTGAATTTTCCAAAAAAAGCCCAAGCAAGCGAGCACGCGTACGAGATCCAAAAAGCTGCTCAATTTGAAAGACTTCGTCCTCGGTTGGCGTAACTGTTTTTTTAACTTTTGGTCTAACGTCAGCCTCAATTTCGTCCTCAGCTTCAGGAAGATCAAGCTCAACCGACACAACTGGTAGTTGCGTTTCTTCTGACGGATTTGTGGACAACGGCGTTGGGGTATCCATACAACAGTCAATTTAGGTATACTGTACTTAGGAAATGCGTCGCTGACAACATGGAAACAAAAATATTCCCCATCAAAGCTGCTGACCTCGTCATGAGCCCGCCAAGAAGCGAGCAAGGTATTCGAGGTATTTTGCACCAACTCGCCAAGGGGCGCGGGTATGTTTTTGGTCTGGCTCAGATAGACCACAAGGATGATATCGCACGTGAACGACTCCTGCACATCATCGGTAGCCACCTTGAACACCTAGCCACCGATCTTACCGGCGAAAGCAATCCCGTACGCCGTTTTGAACAAACTCTAGAACGGCTCAATGCTGACATCGGACGCGTAGGACAAGAAATCTCGCTACGCACAGACCGCTTTCACGCCGTTGTCGGTGTCATGGTGCGTAACCAAATATTTCTCTCTGGCCTTGGCGATCTCGTGGCTCTTTACCTACATAAAACAGGAGAGCGAAAATACAGCGTGTATGAACTACACGCGCAACTAAAACCGGAAGATACAACCACTTGGGAAAAACCTTTCTCAGCCGTGCTTGATGGCGAACTGCATCCAGGCGATCTTTTTTACGTTGCCACCCGCATTCCCCCACACGCAATGAGCGGTAGCGAACTGCAAGAAACCCTCATCACCCTTCCACCCGCTGGCGCACTCCAGCGCTTGCGTCAGTTTCTCCCCGCCACAAGCGCCTATGCCGGCATTTGCGCACAAGTTGGTGAAGAAGAACGAGTAACTATCCTCAAAACCACCAACTCGATCGGATCAGTAAATGAACTCAAAGCCTCCCAAGAACGCACAGCTGCCTATCTTGGCGATCACGAATCCGAGGTCGCTTCCACAATCAAAAATCTTACAGCTAGCGTATCCTCCAAACTTTCCATGCCAGGCGCGCGAGACGTAGGCGCCACTGCCAAAAAAGTTCTTGGTCTACTTATTAAAATTAGTGGCATTGTCGCCGCCACGCTAGTAAAAGCCGGACAAGCTGCCGGAAAAGGTATAAAAAGCCTCGTAGAACGCTTCTCCTCTCGAGGAACAAGGCGCAACACCAGGGAACGCGGCAATGGACTAAAACAAACTTTCAAATTTTCACTGGAAGATCTTGGCAATCCAAAGAAAGTGATTATTTTAAGCTTATTGCTCATTGCGGTCATTGCTAGCGGCATGCTTTTCTTAAACTCACGCGGTAAAAAAGAATCACCGGATACCGTCGTCTTCGCCGATACCGTAAAAGCGATCGAAGATAAAACGCTCGCGGCTGAAGCAAGTCTGATTTACAAAAACACGGTCACCGCTCGCGCTGCAGTGAATGAAGCGCTAACCGCCCTTGCCACCCTAAACCCAACCACTAGCGAACAACAACGAATCTTCGACGACCTCAAAACACGCCTAAGCGATCTGCAAGCAAAAATCCGCGGATTCACCGCTGTAAAACCAACTATACTCGCAACAATGCCGGCCTCAGAAGGAAACGCCAAGATAACTTCCGCGGTTTACAACGGAACAACTCTCTACGTCTTTGCGGATAACCTTTCCCTTTATCGCTATAACGGCCTAGAAAAGCAATTGGTAAAAGAGCCAGCCGTTGTCGGAAGTATTTCACGCATCACTGATGCTACTGCAGAAAGCGCAAACGGCATCTTCCTTGATGCTGCTCAACGCCTTGGCCGAGCAGATTTTGCAAAGCTAACCGTTAATCCAATCGCAAGCGGTGCAGAAAACATGGCAAGCACAGAAGACGTCGCACTCTACGCCGGGAACGCCTACGTACTAACCGCAGCCGGCAAGCAGATCGTAAAAATGCGACCGCAGGGCGAGGGCTTTGAAGCAGGCACAGCCTGGATCACCACCGCAAATAGCGATCTAAGTACCGCACGCTCTTTCGCAATTGATGGCGATATCTACATCCTCACCGCTAATGCCGTTGTCCGCTTCCGCTCAGGCAAAGAGCAGCCATGGCCATATGCCCCAATCGATCCACCACTTACCGGCGCCACGGACATCTGGACAGACGCTGTAAGCCAATACGTCTACATCCTCGATCCAATCGAAGGCCGCGTACTAGCCTTTGTTAAAGAAACCGGATCACTCGTAGCGCAGTACACAGATGACTCATTCAAAGGCGCACTCGCCATGATCATAGACGAACCAGGAAATCGCATAGTACTCACCACCGAATCAGCCATCCTGGAATTCACGCCCGATCACCTCATTGAGTAAAACAAAAAACTACCCGATTGCTCGGGTAGTTTTTTTTACTGAAGGGTGATTACTTAAGGTTTACCTTACCACCAGCCTCTTCAATCTTCTTCTTCATCTCCTCAGCCTCAGCCTTGGCGACGTTCTCCTTTACAGCCTTTGGAGCTGCATCAACGATGTCCTTAGCCTCTTTAAGGCCAAGACCTGTAACCTCACGAACGATCTTGATCACGTTGATCTTGTTGTCGCCAGCGGCGGCCAACTCAACAGTGAAAGAGCTCTTCTCCTCTACAGCGGCAGCACCGCCAGCAGCTGGAGCAGCCATCATCATGGCAGGAGCAGCAGCAGAAACGCCGAACTTGTCCTCAAGGAGCTTAACAAGCTCAGCAAGATCAAGAACGGTCATCTTCTCAATGGACTCTACGAGATCCTTGAACTTAGCAGGAACCTCTACATTCTTCATTTCGTCGGACATACCTTGTGATTAACGTGGTACTAATTAAACTTTCTTCTCCTCAATGGCCTTGAGCACCGTTACAAGACCGCGGAGATTACCTGCAAGCACATTAACGAATCCAGAGATTGGCGCGTTAAGCGTACCAACAAGCTGACCAAGAAGTTGCTGTTTGGTTGGTAGCGCAGCGAGGTGGGTAACCTCAGCAGTACCAATCAACTTCCCTTCGAGTACACCGGCAATAAGCTTGATGGATTCCTTCTCTTTCGAGAGATCCTTCAACAAGCGAGCGGCGGCCACTTCATCACCATAACCAACTGCTGTAAGGATAGAACCCTCAAAGCCCTGGCTTGTAACACCCTCGATACCAGCCTCTTTCGCGGCAAGTACAAGTAATGTCTTTTTGGCAACGAAGACCTCGACGTTTGCTTCTGCTGCTTTAGAGCGAAGCTTATCTGCATCTTCCATGGTGTAGTTAGCAACCTGGGAGAATGCAGCACCCTTCATGCGCTTCAACCGATCCGCCAATTTCGTGACGATCTCAGCTTTTTGCGCTCGAGTCTTTGCCATACGTCGTGACCTTTAATAAAGAAACAGCCCAACGAGGGGCCGCATGTGGAAGGAAAACGCCAGAAATGGCGCTTTCTGATTTCCTCGACAGGACTTCTGATTTTTGGCGAATATTCGCCAAAGACCGGCCTGTTGTCTGCGGATCTCGTAAGCTGACGGTAGAGTAACGAAAAGCGCGGTAGCCGTCAAGCTCACCGCGCCCTATTCCCTAATGCCATAACCCCTATTCCCTACAGCTGCACCCTCGCGTTATCCCCTACGATCAGCTCATGACCACGCGGCAAGGCGCTCGGCATTTTCTCAATAAGCGCATTCTTACCAATGAGCGCATTTGCCAATCGGCACGCACCACGAATTGTGGCGCCTGCAAAAATAAGCGACTGCTCAACATCAGCTCCATCAATAATAGTGCCGTCACCAACACTTGTATAAGGACCAACGTAACAGCTCTTCAAAACACAGTTTTCACCAATAGCAACAGGCCCACGAATCACAACATCCTTACCAATAATAGTTCCCTTGCCAACACTAACCTCGCCACGTAAAACAGCACCCTCTTCAACCATCCCATCAATACGAATCTGCCAATGCGGACGCTCGTTCAGTAGCAAGGAATTGCCTTCCAAAAGATCAGTTGGCGTTCCAGTATCTTTCCACCAACCGGTAATTTCTTCATAGCCAACAACAGCGCCAGCATCAATGAGCCATGAGTGTACATCAGAAATCTCATATTCTCCCCGCGGCGAAGGCTGTATTGCTTCAACAGCATCAAACACGCGCGTTGAATAAAGATAGATACCAGTAACAGCAAAATCTGACGGCGGTACTTCCGGCTTCTCAATAACTTTAGTGATGCGGCCATTCTCAAGAACCGGTACCCCGAAACGCTGTGGATCCTTTACACGCGATAGCGCAAGAAGCGCATCCATCTTGCCAGACTCAAATCGCTCAACAAAACGACGCAAACTACCAAGAATAATATTGTCCCCTAGATAGAAAAGAAAAGGCTCGTTACCAAGAAATCCTTTGGCATTCTTAATAATATGCGCTAACCCAAGCGGGCCACCCGCCTGCTCCAAATACGTAATTCTGGCGCCAAACTTGGAACCATCGCCAAAAGCAGCCTGAATCTCGCGCTCGCCAACGTTTACATTGATACCGATCTCGGTAATACCGGCGTCGACCAGCTTCTCAATGGCGTGCGCTAACATTGGCTTATTCGCAAGAGGAATAAGATGCTTATTAATTGTCCAAGTAATTGGGCGTAAACGCGTTGCGCGTCCACCAGCTGTCAAAAGCGCCTTCATAGCCAAGAGACCTTACGTAATTGAGCCAACCTTCGTCAAGATCACCGCCCTTAAACAAGACCTAGGCCATTCCCTACTCTCCAGCCCCAACGAAGCCCGAAGGGCAAAGTGGGCCTACTCCTTATTCTCTCCTCGCTTCAAAGCCGCGTACTTCTGCATCGTGTCCCGGAGGGCCTCATTCGCTGGTCGCATGGCAATATCAAACTCCGCTAGACGCTCAGAAGCAAGGAAATTGTTTGATCGCAATTTAGTCGCCAATCCCTCTTCAACAAGCTGTTCAGCCGTAATCCACTCATTCGTATGAGCTGGATCAACCAGCTCCTCATACATCGCAATAATCTCACGGTGCTTCACTGTGCCCGGATTTGTTACATGAAAAATTCCGGTCGCCTTCTTCTCAAGAAGCTGTCTAAAAACCTGCACCATGTCGTCCACAATCGTGACGCTATTCTCAACATCAATGACCTTCGGATAACGAGCGAGCTTATCAATAAGATTTGCCGGACCAGGGGTGTAATCAATAGGCATGCGAATGCGTGCAATACCCACATGCGGGAGCGTAGACAAAACCAGATCAGCCGCCCATTTTGAACGAGAATATGTTGGAAGCGGATTACCGAAATCATGTTCACGCCACGCCTTATCCGGATGAGCAGAGTCACCGTAATAAATACAACCAGACCCGATGTGCAAAAGATAAACCCCTGCCTCAGATGTAGCCTGCGCTAAATAGATCGGCAAAACTGCATTTCCAACAACCGTCTTCATACGATTCTCAGAAATGTCACACCAATCCACGTTCGGCTTACCAGTAACTCCGGCAGCGTTTAAAACAACATCCGGTTTATGCTCAGCTAAAACTCGACGCGCATCTTCCAGCGTTTCAATCTTTTGCGCAGCAACAACCGCATCAGGCCAGGCCTTTGCCACCCTGTCACCAACCATGCCGCGACCAATAATTAAAATTTTCATAGTTAGGTTGTAATGTGATGATTGGCACCATTTGCACGCTCTACTGCCCGCTTTGCCCAATCTTGATTCGCCTCAAACCAAGCAATCGTTTCCTGAAGTCCCTTCTCAAATTGCTCAGCACCATACTTTGGCTGCCAGCCGAGATCGTTACGAATCTTTTCAGAAGAAATCGCGTAACGTCGATCATGACCCGGACGATCCGTCACAAACGTCAGAAGCGTTTCAGGCTTACCAAGAAGCTTTAAAATCATCTTTGCTACATCAATATTCGCGCGTTCATTATCTGCTCCGATGTTATAAGTCTCACCAATCACGCCCCGCTCAACAGCAGCAAGAATACCTGCACAATGATCATCAACATGCAGCCAATCGCGCACATACTTACCATCACCATAAAGTGGCAACGACTGATCTTGCATTGCTCGCATGATAAAAAATGGGATCAACTTCTCTGGGAAGTGCCATGGACCGTAATTATTAGCCGCATGCGTTACAACGAGAGGCACGCCGAATGTCTTGACATACGATCGACCCAAAAGATCACCGCCTGCTTTACTTGCTGCATAAGGTGAATTAGGCGCAAATGCTGTTTCCTCGGTAAATGGCGTACCACTTTCTAAAGGCAGGGCACCATACACTTCATCTGTTGAAACATGCACCATACGTGGCACGCCACCTTTGCGCACTGCCTCTAATAGCGCATGCACGCCCCCAACGTTAGTGTGAATAAACGCTGCTGCTCCATCATGAATAGAGCGATCAACATGTGTCTCGGCCGCAAAGTTAACAACAACGTCTGGTCGGTGCTGACTAAAAAGCGCTTCTAACTTTTTCTGATCAGCAATATCGCCCTGCACAAAAGTATGCCGAGGGTCATGAGCAAATTCCGCCAAATTATCTGGGTTACCGGCGTAGGTGAGCAAATCATAACTAACAACATGCCACTGTGGACGTTCACGGAAAATATGACGAACAAAGTTCGAACCAATAAAACCAGCGGAGCCTGTTACAAAAATCTTCATATTATTCATGATAAATTGCAAACGATTCACCGCGAGCACGCGCTTGAAGCACTAGTGGAACATTGTCGATAGCCGCTTCAGGCAGCGCATCAATTGAGTACCAATTTAAATCGTCACACTTCTCGGGCTCCATGTTGCACAGATCCCCACTAAACTTCTTGACGCTAAAGTACGTATCAAGTCGATCACCATCAGAAGCAAACGGACGATGAATAAGAAAAGCAAAATCCAAATCGTTTGGATCAATAGTGATCCCAAGTTCTTCATGCGCCTCACGAGCTGCCGCTTGCTTTATATCTTCACCGCCGTCATGGTGGCCAGCTGGAAAACCATACATACCATCCATGTACCCAGTATTTGCCCGACGCATGAGAAGAATCTTCCCATCACGCTCAATGAGCAAATAAACAGCAACGATAACCTTGAAACGTTCTTTTGCCATATCTATGCAAGAAGTGAGGTGATTTTTTCAGCAACTTGAGCAATAACCTCAGGAGTTGGATGTGTCTTTGCAAACGATCGCGGTTCACCATCTTTGCGCGGCATAATGTGAACATGCGTATGCATCACCTCTTGGCCGGCAACCACCCCATGATTCATGCCCAGGTTATAACCAGCAGCCCCAACCGCCTCCATGATCTTGGGCGCCAAGTAATGAACGGCTTTCATGATCGCCTCCGCAGAAGCGGCACTGCCAGCAGACAAATTATCTGCGTGCTCTTTAGGAATAACAAGCGCATGCCCCTCACTTACCGGACCAATATCAAGAAACGCTAAAACATGCTCATTCTCATAAATAATGCCTGCGGGAATCTCACGAGCAATAATGCGACAAAATAAACAGGTAGAAGCCATATTGAACGTTTATACTCCTTTCTTTACGGTTTGCGAAGGCTCAGAAAACACAAGAAGTACAAACCCAAAAACAATCGGCAAAAGCACCACTAGGAAAAACGGTATCTCGGAAGAAACAAAGCCCGGAACACGCCATTCAATAAAAGCCGCAAAAAGCGCGTTGAGACTAAAAAGTGAAGTGGCAAATCGAAGAAAAGAGATCATAGGCCAAATATCTGCTTGATGAACTTTTTAGTCATAAAAGTAAACCGATCAAATCCTCGCACATCGCTTGTTAGCGTCACGCGAATCTCATACAGTCGCAAAGACTCTTCGTAACTGGAGACCTTTGGTACTGATATAAGAAACTTATATGCCCCTCGCTCGGTTGCAAGTGATGAAAGCGGCCAGGTAGCAATCGCTTCTCGCACACCGCTTTCACTAAGTTGTGAGTCGGGCAAACGAGCAAGTACCGCACCACCAACATCCTCCGGGAAGCGCATACCAAGCGGTGGCGACTGCGGTGAAAAAAGTGCCCGCTCATGAAAGGCAAATGTTCCATCACCCGTAATGCGTATTAAGCCACCTGGAACAAGCAAAGCATCTCCGTCAAGTTCGACTTCATATTTCTCGCCAACGCGTGCAAGTTCCACCACCAAAGAACCTGAGCGCACCTGACCAAGCGCCTCAGCAGATAACGGCTCAATCACAACGCTACGTGCTGTCGTAAAAATCTCCATCTCGTCATCATAATCAAACTGCACACGATTCTTAAACGCAAACTTACCAGTCGTTATTTCATAATTCGCAAAACGAATATCGCTCGTTGCCGTAAGCACCAAACGATATACACCCTCGGAGAGATTCGTCGCGGACAACTGAATCACACGAGCGTCTGACAAAATGCCATCAGTTGAAATATCACCATCATCAACAAGTGTCGCACTAGAAACCGCAGAGCCCTGCGCATCAAAAAGCGCGACCACAACATCGTCCTGACCGTAAACAAGATTCGCATCAGAAGCAGTAAGCTCTAAAGTAATCGTCCCCTCCTGAACATAGACATACGCCTCATGCGCACCAAAAAGAACTGCCTCACTCGTATAAAAACGATCAAGCGCTGCTCGCGCGCCTTCCCTATACTGCACCGGCCATGCGGCACGATACGTCGCAACCTGCGCTGGTGAAACATTACTTACTACTGCAGATGCCATTGATTCACCATCAGCTGGAATATACAAAGCAGCTACGCCATCTACAAGCTCAACACGCTCACCGGTAGCGCCCTCAAGACCAGCGTGAAACATCGGCACGAGATCATAGGCCTGCGCAAACAAATCCTTCAGGGCGCCAAGTTCGAAAAGCGGTGTACCCCCTTCTAAAAACACCACTTCAACCTGCGCAGCATCAAAATCTCCGTATGGCGGCGTAACTGTAAAATAAAGTGGCTCATCTTCAACAATCACAAAGGCGCCACGACCATCGCTTTGCACATCACTAAGCCGATCGCTCGGAAGTGGGCTATGAAGCCAAGTGCTTTCTTCACCAGGGCGCCAAACAAGAACGCGCTCTCCATCAAGTTGCGCATACTGCAAAAAAAGCCACAGCCAAAAAAAGGCTACAAGAAGCGAGAGAAATAATTTCACAATGAGAGTACGCATACTATCGAGATGAAATCTGATAAAGCGTCTCATCGCCTATTGTTTGCACTTCATCAATCCGCAAATCTAGATCAGCCAACTTTACTTCATTAAGATAGTCAATATCTTGCTGCGGCAACGTTATACCAAAGTAGTACAACGGAACCTCAGAAACGATAAGTGGCATTGCGGCGTATGTTGTTTCAGCCCGTAACGGCTGCACAACACGTCGGTATGGAAAGAGAAATTTATCTGCTCGATCAACAACCACAACCGCCTCTGGCTCCGTAAGACGCACGATCTCAGCACGTTTTGCAGCCGAAGCCGCTAAAACCTCACGACTCCTAAGAAAACCATCATCGCCGCCAAAGACCGTCATAGCGCCTGACACAAGTAAGGCAAGTGAAACGACACCTATAACAAGAGACTCCGGGATATACGGCTTAAGTCGTTGAGCAAATGAAGTGATCGCATATGCTCCAAGTGGGGCGCTAAACAAAAAGAGTGGCAAGAAATAACGAACATACGAATTACCAACAGTAACCACAAACGGATCGGGGTTATCATTAAATGTCCAACTGCCGTAAAGGGCGATTAACCACAAGCTAGCAAATGCGATGGTTACAACATACGCAAAACGAACGCGGCGATCAGAAGGCGCCTGCACGAAAAGAATCGCTCCAATAACCATGAGTGCTGAGAACAACGGGTACAGTAAAAACCCATACTGAACCGCATGCTTCACCATTGCTTTGACTACGATGCCAAACGGAAATATGAGTGAAAAAAGTTTCGTCACAAAACTCGGCGTAATAATTTCGGCAGATGAAACGCCGCTACTCGTGAGAACAGCCGTGGTCTGCAAATAACCAAATGAAAAAGCGTTGCCATACGTAACCTCCTGCAACCCCAACAATGCAACAAGTGACAAGAGTGAGAAGGCGGCAAAAACAGCGATGTCAAAAAGACGAAGGCGGCGCCACAAGCCGGAAAGACAAGCAAAGAGGAAGACGGATAAAATAATCCACGGTGCCTCAGAAGGACGAATACATAACGCTGAACCAATCGTAAGCCCCGAGAACGCCGCATTGATAGCGACACGAGAAAACGGCTGACGCACACCAAACCAAACACCAATAACAAGTAGTGCTGCAAAAGCCACGTTATGCATGAGTGGTCGAGCAGCGTAATACCACAGTGCCGGATGCACAGCAGCAATAAAGCCTGCAAGCACGGCCGTTACCCGCTGGCGTGTGATGCGCCATGTCATATCTCCAATCGCAAACACAGCGATTACCGCGAGAAGCGGCGTAACCATGTAAATAGCAGCGGTACCAAAATATTTCAGTATCGTACCAAGAAGCGCCGGGAACAAGAGAAAGGTAGTTGGTACAAGACCTTGAGGAGCAGGGATAGCGCTACGTGGGAATAAAAGAAACTGAACTGAAGCATTCAAAGGCTCGGCAAGAACAAAAGATCCCGTCTGCGCATACGCACGAGCAAAAACAAAAACCGCATTCTCATCAGGTGAAAGAAAAACCGCCTGTGTGCCAAATGACAAAAAGAAAAGCGTCGCGCACCACAGCGCAAGAAGCCCTCCAAGCGCAAGTTGCGCTTGAGAAATACGCATAATAGCTATAACGAGTAAGTCAGAACTGCGATAAGCGAGAACAGAAGCGAAACGCCAAGCGTAATCTCACCAGCCAAAATAAGACCACTTGATTCAAAAATAAGTCCAAGCAGAAGGAGGGTAATCGAAGCAAATTGAAGGAACATTTTTGTCTTGCCCCAAATGTTAGCCATCATCACTGTGCCAACATTGCGACTAGACGCCCACCGAATTGCTGGCAGCGTATCAAAAAAGATCGCGGTAAAAACAATCGCCGGATGATAATGCTTGAGCGCCACAAGAAGCGCCACGGAGCCAATAAGAAGCTTATCAGCAACCGGATCAAAAAAGATTCCCCACGGGGTGATCTGGTTACGCGTACGAGCCAAAGAACCATCTATCGCATCAGTAAACGCCGTGATCACAAAAAGCGGTACCGCCCAGGTATACATCTCCGCAAAAAGAAGCGCCAAAACAAATGGCGTCAACAGCATGCGTAAAACAGTCACCTGATTCGGCGTTACAAAACGAGGCACCAGGCGCAAAACCGTGGCTGCCATGAAGGCATCATGTGGAAATAGCTTTGGTTCAGTTGACATACCTTCCCTAAGATAAGCCAAATCTCCATCATTCGCAAGTCAAAAATAACTTGCCAACACAGCCAGCATTTGGGAAGCTACTGCCATATGGGTCGATTATACGTACTTGCAATTTTTGGGCTAATATTAGCACTTATTGCACCAATTATCTCCCAATTTTTCACCCTTGGCGCACAACTTGCCGGCCTGGGCTACCTTGGAATACTAGCGATCTTGGCAAAACCACCCCAAGGCTCAAATAGCGCTAGCCGACTAGCAACCGGCGCCTTAACGGGAATAAGCCTTCTCGCCATTGCCACAAGTGCAGTTTATTACCTCTCATCAATCACCGTGACAACACTCTCTTTTGCCACAATAACGACCCTCACGATCTGCCTTGCGATAGCTTATAAAAACAGCACCCACGCAAAGGACGTTGAGAAAAGTAACTGGCGATCAATACTCGCTACTGTGATCGTTACACTACCACTTATCGCGAGCCTCTTCGCCATGAGTTCACATCCTATTCTCGATGCCGTTCGCACGCCATGGACAGCGCAAAATATCTTTCCAGTTCTTGCGCCAATTGCTCTAAGCGTCTTTCTCACCATCACCCTTCGCGCAAAAAAAATACTCACACCGTCAGCAGTAACACTACTCATCGGACTGACCGCCTTTACCATTACTAGTTTTGCCGCACTCGCCTACCCGCTTGGCTACGGATTTGATCCACATGTGCACCGTGCCACGCTAGAACACATTGCAGAACACGGAACAATCACCCCCAAGCCACCGTACTACATCGCCATGTACGGCCTAGAACTTACGGCAAACATGCTTTTTGGCTTCACGCTAAGTGCCGTAGACCCGTTACTTGCTCCTATGCTTTTCGCGCTCACTGTCATGATCGCAATCGGCACACTCATGCACCAGAAAATAAGCGGACTAGTAACCCTTGCCCTAGTGCCACTAAGTGCCTTTATTCAAACCACCCCAAACGCGGTAAGCCTAGCGCTCCTTGTAGCTACAATTGTCAGTTCAGTATCTAAAGACATCTCACGATCATGGCTTTTTGCTTTTGCCGCCCTGCTCGCTCACCCGATTGCAGGGCTACCAGCGCTCATAGTTGCGTTAACCGCAACCATAACAAGCAAACTTCCAGAACGTCACAAAAACATCGCGCTTATTTCTGCATTCTTCATAAGCGCCTTCACGCTCCCAGCGGCTTTTGTCATGGATGCGCATCTTGCACAACGCTCACTTGAATTCGTAATTCCAACCATAACCACACTGACTCAAAACATAACCCCAACAATAAACCTCCTCAAGCAAGGAAACGCCCCGTTGGATACCATATACAGTCTCGCCAGTATCCTAAGCCTCATCACATTCGCACTTGTCGTCTACGGCTACAAACACGCCTCAAAAAACGAGCGCCTCTTTGGTGCACTGTCACTTGGCACGCTGTGCTCAGCGCTCATCATCACAACCACATTACGCTTTTCGTACCTCATCTCGTACGAACAAAATGACTTTGCACTACGAGCCGTAACAATCGCGAACCTACTAGCACTCCCATTACTTCTCAAAGGGTCCGAGGAGCTTTATAAAAAAGTAACCTTACAAAAAACAGGCTTCCAGATTGGCACCGCCGCGGTGGTAGCACTCATCCTCGCTGTAAGCACCTACCTTGCCTATCCGCGCCATGATGCTTATGCAAATAGCTCCGGCTTCAATGTTTCGCAATCAGATGTACAAGCAGTGCAAATAATTGAAACATACGCTAATCAAAAAACGTATGCCGTACTTGGCAATCAAGCCATTTCAGCAGCCGCAATCACCACCTTTGGCTTTAGCAATCGCTACCTAGCAAACGACACATACTTCTACCCAATTCCAACAAGTAGCCCACTCTACGCTGACTTTCTAGCCTTTACGGAAATCGAGCAGTCACAAAAAGTAATCGATCAAGCTTTTGAACGCACCGACGCTGAACTGATCATTGTTGTTGTACACGATTACTGGTGGGACACTAAAAATATAACGCAAAACGCCACCGCAATTGCCGATGACGTCTTGCAACTCCCCGATGGTTTACACGGATTTGCGTTTACAAAGAACGCTCCTTAGTAACCGCAATCGCCTCTTCAAGCGCCTGCACAAAACGAATAGCGTATTTTTCTAGTGAGTAGTCAGCAACCGTGGCGTGAATAGCGGCTCGAGCATGAGAGAAAGCCTCTTTCTGCTTATCCATAAGTTGAATGGCCTCAAGTAAGGCCTGCGGATTACCAGGCTCAATAAGAAGCCCGCTCTTACCCTCCACGAGAAGCTCGGCAACCCCACCGATACGAGAAGCAATAACCGGAATACCGGATTGCAACGCCTCATAAATCACTGTTGGTGAATTCTCATAACACAATGACGGCACAACAACCGCATCAACAACCTGAAAGACCTTTGGCATCTCTTCACTTGGCGTGTACCCAAGGTAAATAATGCGCTTATCAGCAAGCGCCCTACGCTCAACAAGGGAACGCAACTGCCCGTCACCAGCGATAAGAAGTCGAGCCTCACCAGAGTAGCTCGCAAAAACATCCAGCAAGAAACGAATGCCTTTATGGGCAGCTAACTGACCAACGAACAAAAGCTTAAGGGGCCCAGGCGAACGTGCTCGATCAAGTGGATCGGCATAATTTGGTGCCGGATTCGGCATCAAGACCATCTTAGACCGAGAAAACAAACCAGAATCCGTGTACATCTCTTCAAGATACCGTGACGGCGAAATAACAATTGGTGGATTTCCAAACAACAACGAACACACCATCTGATACAACTTCAGAAGCGGTCGCAAAAAGATTGATTGCCGCTCCTTACCGTGCATGATTAAGCCCGACGGATGAATAAGCTGAACATCATGCACAACGTGCACGTGCGGCACGCCAAGAGAACGCAAAACCATCGGAATGGTAAGACCAATTCCCTTCAAGTTATGAGTAACAACAACGTCCGGGCGTTCATCCTCAACAATCTCCCGAACAGCACGCGCTGCACTCCAGCCAAAAGCATCAATCACATGCCATAACAATCGAGTTGCTCGACTGTATTTATGGTCATCAAGAGTGAAGTAGATGTTTTTAGAACGAACCCGGTAAACACGTTCAGTACTTGATCGATCAAGCTCAACATAATTACCAGCTGATTTTGGCTTTCCCGTTATCACAAAAACATCGTGACCCATCGCTAAAAGCTGCCCAACGGTACGCACAATAACCTGCTCAGCGCCGCCGCGGGTGTATGGGGGGTACAAATTTGTGATAATGCCGATCTTCATAACCTCATTTTCAACACACTTCAGCAGCTTTGTAAACTGAGATCAGGCTTTCACGCTCCATTGCTGTGCTATAGCGCTTAACAGCCCGTTCACGGGCAGCTTTACCCATAGTTTGCAAAAGAACCGGATCAAGACTAGCTCGTACCAAGGCTCGAGACCAAGCCTCAACGTCACACACCGGAACGCGCCATCCAGTCTCCTCTGGAACAACAAGCGTACGAACTCCAGGAAGATCACTAACAAGGGACGGCAACCCACACGCAGCTGCCTGAAGAGTAACAAGTCCATACGCCTCAGCCTGGGAGATAGATGGCAGAACATGCGCATCACATACCTGGTATGCCCGCACTAATTCCTCATCACTTACTGCACCAAGAAAACGCACAGATGAACTAAGGCCAAGATCCTCAGCAAGCCCTTCGTAAAACGAGCGCAATCCGCCGTCACCAACAAAAACAGCTTTAATATTTTGCTGCTGCTCACGCGCTTGAGAAAGTGCCCGTAAAAATAGTTCAACACCTTTAAAATGATGTGCGGCATCCATGCCACCAACAAATAAAAAGAGACGATCACCTTTTGAGAATTTCCAAATCTCTTCTCGCATCTGCGTACGCAAAAGATCACCCTCAAGTGACGGCTTAAATAACTCTGCATCAACGCCAAACGGCACCGCAACAAGTCCGTGATGGCGAACACCTAAGGACTGCGCATACTCAAGTGAACTAACAATAACCGCACGCGCCGTTCTTAAAACAATCGGCTCAAGAAACCATCGATGAAGTTTAAATAGAATTCCTAAAATACCCTTACCGCGGGCCTGCATGTGATACGTAACAACAAGAGGAATCCCCCACCACCAAGCAGCAGCCGTAACCACAAGATCACTCCCGTAAAACGGATAGTGAAGGTGAATAACATCCGTTTGACGCAACTTAAAAAACAATCCCAAACACAGTGCAGCGTTACCATATTGCCACTGTGTATCAAGCAAATGCACCTGAGCATCAGACGCTTGCAATTGGTCACGAGTATACCGAGGCGTAAAAACCCGAGCAGCAACACCAGCATCACGCAAAAGCGCGTACTCTCGCGCCGCCACCACACCCATGCCGCCCTTATACGGTGGAAACACTGGAGAGACAATATGAACACGCATACGTTTACTCCTTACGCTCCTTGGCCTGCTCAATAGCAATCTTACGCGTCAAAACCGTAATATCACGTTCAAGTTTTTGCTGAGTAACAAGCAAACGATACACGGCATAAATAAGAACAACGATCGCGCAGTACACCAAAAGATCAGCACCGCGCCCCACGCCAACAAGCGAAGCGATGATATCAGTTGCCCATGGCACAAAAGCCACAACAAGGACCGCCAACCACAAAACACCAAAGCTCAATAGCCACTGAAGCGACACCTGCTTTTTGCGGTACTGCAAAAAAACACGACTAAGCGCAAAGACAGCAAAAATTCCTAAGGCAATTTGAAAAACCATAATTAGCCAATAACACTCTTCTTAGCAAGATCTTTCAAAATCTTGAATCCTCCAAAAAAACTGCTCCCCTTCTTCAGCGAATCGGCGCTATAAAAAATAGTCACCGGTCGCTCGCAAAAACGTAACTTACGCGCTGCAATAAGATCCAAGATCTCAGAAGCATGCGCCATACGATCAAGCGTAATACGAACCTCAGTGCAGGCTTGCTTGTTAAAAGCTCGAAATCCATTGTGGGTATCAGTGATGCGAATACCGGAAGTAAGGCGCGTGAAAAGCGTTGCGAGCTTCAGGGTGAGGCGCCGAGTGAGCGGCATGTTCTGAGCCTCCTTACCAAGAAAACGACTCCCAAGAACAACATCGGCCTCGCGGGCTAAAAGTGGCGCAACAAGGGCGGCAACATCCTCTCCCTGCATCTGGCCATCGGCATCAAAATGCACAATCGCGTCAGCGCCAAGCGCCTCAATAGCAAAATCCATGCCCGTCTGAAGCGCCGCCCCCTGCCCTCGATTAAGCGGATGAATGACAACAAACGCTCCCGCGGCCTGAGCGGCCCGCGCCGTATCATCCAAGCTACAATCATCAACAACCACAACGCCATCAACAAAACGAATAACGTCACGCACGCTAGCGGCAACGCGTGGACCTTCGTTATATGCTGGAATAATGGCGATTATCTTCACAGGGGATGACTGTACAAAATTGCCTAGGAACCCGTCAATAAGAGCTTATTGGCCCGAACGTCATCGATCGTTTTTCGCAAACCGTCATCTAAACGCACAAGTGGCAACCAACCCAGACGTTCTTTAGCCTTTTTAAGCGATGGTAGACCCAGTGGAACCATAAATGGCGCTGCTGGCTCAAAAGTAATAGGCACCTCATGACCAGCAAGCTCCATAATCTTCTTTGCTACATCTACAATTTTGAGCGAAGCATCTGAACCCAGATTTACCGGGCCAATACCACTCTCAGCACGCATGAGGCGCATGAGACCATCAACTGCATCGGCTACATATAAAAGCGATGTAGCGCTCTGGTCGTCACCGCTCATGGTCAAAGGCTTACCATCAAGAACGTTGAGGATGAAATCTGGAATCTGATGACCTTGGAAAAGCGGCATACGCGGACCGTACACCCGAAAAACACGTGCAATCTTCAAATCAAGATTGTGAACATCTGCGTACGTAGCAAACATGGTCTCAGCAAACTTTTTTCCTTCATTAAAACAAGCACGAGCATTCAAGTGATCAAGAACGCCAAGCGCAGTCTCTTCAATAGCGCCCTCATGATTAGGAATATTGCCGTACACCGAACCCGCGGAAACAAGTACCGCTTTTGATCGATACTTAGCAGCGATATCAAGCACATGACGCGTACCAATCGCGTTAGCAAGCAAAGCCTGCATGCGGTACTGCTCATATCCCTTAACCGCCGTCGGCACAGCAAGATGATAGATTTCTTGAATACCAACAAATTTCACTTTATAGGTATCGAGTTCAGAAAAAGTCTCAAGATCAAACGGCACGCTGATATCAAGACGCAAAAACTGAAAATCCGGGTTACGCAAAAGCGGCTCGATATTACGAACGTTACCCGTTGAGAAATTATCGATACAAATAACACGATTTCCTGCCTTCAGAAGCGCTTCACACAAAAACGATCCAATAAAGCCCGCTCCCCCGGTTACTAGCACGTTTTTCTTCTCCATATTACTCGTATTTTACCACGATGCTATCGATCCTCCGGCTAAAAGAGATGCGAGACTCGTTGGTAATAAAACCGCGTCGCCGCTAGCAAAAACCGCGGAGAGTCCACTAGGAACGCTGAACAAAATGTCAGGAATTTCGTCCTGAGAAACATCAACCACGTGCACCGTAGCACCCACCGGAACAGTCACCGCAAAATTAAATGCTCCAATACGATTGTAAGCGAAAACCGTACCACTTGAAGACGAAACAACAATTTCATCACGACTATCGTCATCAAAATCACGCGCTTGCAGGCCAGTAATTACCGCGCCACTAGGCACTCCAGAAAACGATCCTCGATCGGTGCCATCAATGTCATACGTAGCGACTCTGCTGCCACCAAGCTCTGCAACCGTAATCTCCCAATCCCAATCGTCATCAACGTCCGCGATCGCAACCATAAGCGGAGCTCCCACCGTAAAGCCCTGCGGAGTAAAGCGAGCAAGCTCAATACCCGTATCCGAATACACAATGACATCCTCCCCACCAACCGTTGCGGTCACAATGTCGTAATACGTGTCGCCAATAATATCGCCAACCGCAATACGAACGCCATGCGTATCAATGGCTTCACCAGCGTAAAACGCTCGAGCCAACTGACCACCCGTTGTAAACACGCGAACAAGCGGCGGCGCACCAACGCCAACACCAGTAACAATTTCCGGAACCTCACTACCGGCAACGTCACCAAGATCAACGTAAATGCCTACATTCAGATCCTGAGCGTAAGGAGCGAAACTTGCTAACTCCATGCCAACGCCATCATACAAACGAACAAGCGGCACTTCACCAGCTGCCGATCCAAAGACAAAGTAATCAAGACCAAGACGCGCCGGTGGCCGAACAACTATCGCCTCATCAGGTAGCGCCTCAGCTGTCGAGAAAGCAGCCCCCACACTAAGCGCACGCGCCACGTTTAATCGACCAACACCAATCGCATTCATGGCGCTTAAATGTGAACTCACCGGATCAACTGACAGTTTCAAAATAATGCGCACCTCTTCCGGAGTTAAATCTGGGTAACGAGCCAACAGCAAGGCTGCACCACCTGCAACAAGCGGTGCGGACGCTGAAGTACCGGTCCATGTCACATCCCCGCCCTCAGGCCGATCCTCACCATAAACCGATAAACCGAGCATATCTTCCCCGGGAGCGCTCAAATCAGCACAAGTAGCACCATAGTTTGTAAAATCCGTCTCGCCATCAAAGTAATCCGTCGCAGCTACGCCGATCACCCAATCCGCGGTGTCGTTCCCCAAACAAGCCGGGTACACCGGGTAATCATCAACGTTCAGGGCCTCGTTACCCAAAGATGCGACTATCACCACGCCAGCGTCATATGCTCTCCTGATCGCCGTACGCAAGCGCGAGGAAATATCTGAACCCGCAATACTTAAATTAATCACCCGCGCCCCTTGTGCTACGGCATAATCAACTGCTTCCGCCGCATCCTCCTCCGTGCCGTTACCATTCGCATCCAAAATACGCAGCGGCAACAGTGCCGTCTGATGAGCTACTCCAATATAACCAGTGGCATTATTAGCTTCAGCTGCAATTAGCCCTGCCACAAACGTCCCGTGTGAGAGCTCGTCATCTTGAGAAAAATCCGGGCGGACATCGGCATCCTCATCCACAAAATCCCAACCGGATACGTCATCAATAAAACCATTATTATCGTCATCAATATCATTGCCAGCAACCTCAAGAGGATTAATCCAAATATTAGCGGCAAGATCCGGATGATCCGTTGAGATCCCTGAATCAAGGACCGCAACAATCACCTGAGCACTTCCCGCCGTAGTCTCCCAAGCAAGTTCAGAAGAAATACGCTCCAGGTACCACTGATCCAAATAACCTGGATCATCAAAGGTAGCGGCCTGCACAAGCGATGGCGTAAGAACTGCAAACAAACTCAACCAAACCAAGAAGCCGCGTACAAAAGACATATATACGCAGTATACGGCCTTACCTAAATAAAAAAAGAGCACCGACCACAGTCAGGTGCCCTATTCTCTTCCTCCAGCCCCAACGTAGTCCGGCTCTGCCGGACGAAATGGGCCTATTCCCTACACGCTCCCTTCGCATCCCTGTGCTCATTAGCAATCTCCACGTTCTCAGGAGCGAGACGCTCAGCGTTATCATAATGTGCACTCATAGCTGCACAATCCTTCTGATCCTTGTAATAACGCCCGAGCATAACCATGTTCCACTGAGTTGCTCCCTGCTCTTCCACTGAGCGTTCAAGCATGGCAAAACGATCAGCCGTACGTTCAGGATAGCGACGCTCTAAAAGAACAATGTAGTCACGATAAAATTCTTCAATAGCTGCACCAGAATAAATAGCTCGCAAGTAAGCATCTTCAGCTCCCTCGTAATCCGTCATGAGCTCAAGAACTGAACCGTAAAAATTCCAAGCTGTGTAATTTAAGGGATTACCATCAAGCTGCTTCTCAATCGCTTCACGCGCAGTAATAAGATCACCAAGAACCATGGCGTCATTAGCAACAGACAGATAGAGATCGAGGTCAACAACCTCTCCACGCGCTTCAAGCGCAGCAATGGAAGCCTTCGTGGTTGCTAAACGCTGTTCCATAAGTTGCACAATCTCAGGGTCACTCTGCACCTCAATTGAAGTCACCAAGCCTTTATAAGGATCTTGATGCGTGTAGTTCCAAACGGCAATACCGGCAAAAATAACCGCTACCACCGCTACAATCCCAACAATCACCGATGTTCGATTCCATTGCATATGGCACGAATGTTAGTTGAAAATTGAGAAAAAAGCAACAAAACCATCCTACCTTCCGTTTCCCCCTTTCCACCCTTCCGCCTTTCCGCCAACACAAAAACCGCCCCGAAGGGCGGTTTTTGCTATACCTGTTGAGTAATCACTCAAGCAGCTACACGATCGTCATTAGAAGACGAGGGTGTTGCCGTTAAGGGTGATGTTGTCAACAAGGTATGAACCCCACCAGCTGTTAGCAGTGGTAGAGGTCGTAGAACCATCATCCTTCCAGAAGAAGCTTGATGGCATACGATCCAAGTCATCACCAGCATCGTTAGCTGAAGATGAATCTGGGTAGGTACCGAGGTATCCACGAACAACGGTGAGGTCATTCGTAGCGATGCCTGTAACAAGCATCTTTTCGTCGGTAGCACCACAGTTGTTGTCAGCCGTATCCATACATACTACGTCACCTACCAAGTATGCAGCGCCACTGGTTACCGAAATGGTGGTATCGGTAGCGGTGAGGTTGGACTCAGTAAGGTCAGAAGCCGTAATGAACGTTGAAACGATAGGATCTGTTCCGATGTCGAAACGGATAGAATCGTCATCATTTGAGGAAGCACCGGTGGAGTCAAAGTACAACGAGAACGTGTACGAGCTACCAGCAGGCACAACTTCGGAAGTCGCAAGATCAAGCTTGGCGAACTTCACGACGTCAGTGTCATCGGTACAAACCGTACCATCCGTTGTAAGAAGTGACCATTCACCGTCTGCTGCATCGAGGGTCTGGCTCGTACCATCAACCGTAAGGTTGTAAAGGTCAAAGTCAGAAGCCTGCATGTTACCTGCGCCGCCATCGTTAGCGTCACAGATATTCCAGGTACCACTGTTGTTAGCGGTAGAAGTCATGGTGAATACCAACTGGTCAAGTACTACATCCTCGTTAGAAGAAGCAGCTACGTTGAAGCGGTAAACCTCAGAACGACCTGGAACAGCGGAACCGGAAGGGCTAGCGGAAGACAACGTTACGGTTGGCTTGGACTCACGAACTACGAAGGTCTTAATGCCATCAGTAGAATCGTCACCAAGAACAGTCAAGTTGTCGTCATCAAGCGTCTCACCAGAACCGATACCTGTAGCACGGAAGTTGTCATCGTTCGTGGTGTCAGCGAAGAGACCCATGCGGATCTTCTCGTTTGAGGTGGCAGAACCACCGGAGTCACGATCGGTGAGAGGAACATTTACGTAAACCTTCACATCCTCTGGTGAACCAGTTGGAACATGGAAGGAAAGGTTTGAGAACTTTGCCTCATTGCCACTCATAGAAGCCGTTGCAGTAAGCATGGTGCCAGCTGCATTTGGGTATTCAATGGTAACAAGTGAGATGTTGTTCGTGTATGCAGTGGACTCTGAAACACCTGTGTTGTCCTCACCTTCCTCTTCAGAAAGGGTCAAGGTCTTCACATCAAATCCTTCGTTGGTAGCCGTAAAGCGGTACGTCGCAACATGGTTCATCGAAGATGAGCTCATGACGAAGTCTGCAGAAGGCGTGTCAGAACCAACAGTGATAGCAAGGGTACCAGAAGCCGCTACGGTAAGAACCGTGGTAGGCGTGGTGCCGCCGTTAACATCTGTACCGGAAGCGTCAATGGAATCACCATCGTTGTCCTCAGCAACTACGTCAGTAGCTGCATCGTTGATGTCAAGCGCGAAGAAGCGGTTTGAAGCATCTGATGGGTTAGCCAAGTTACACATTACGGATACGTTCTCAGACTGGCCGGCCGCAATGGTCCAAGCAAAGTCATCGAAGCTGATTGACTGACCGTTTGTGGTAGGAGCCTCTGGACCAGCAACCAAGGTATCACCCTGGTAGAGGGAACAGGACTCAATGAAATCGTTAACATCAGATGCAGCCTCACCACCTGCGGTGAATCCACCTGAATTGTCGTCATCACCGTAGGCAGCAAGGGTAAGGTCAGTGACCGTTACCTCTGAAGCATCGCCGGCGGTAGCGGTGAAACCAACTACGCCAACGTTGTCAGAACCCTGAACTGTTGTGGTGTCTGAAGGTGTGCTTGACAAGGTGAATGCCAAGGAAGCGCTCTTTGCCGTGTGGGAGAAACCAACAAGGTCAGAGCTAGGAACGATATCGGAAGAAACAAGCTCATCGCCGTTCTCATCCTCAATCTCAAGACCAGAAAGATCAAGTGTTGCACCAAACTCAGTACCAGACGTGATGTCGGCATTGAGGTCAGCGGTAACAGCAAGATTCAAGGTCTCACCAGCTTCAACGGTGAAATCATCGTTGAAACCAAGTGTCTGTACAGCATCATTGCCACTGGTAGAAAGTTCTACTGGACCCATGAGAACTGCACCGGTATCAGCGTTAACGATCTTGATATCTTCAAGAGCGCCCTCTGATGTACCAATGAGAAGACCATCGTTATCAGAACCACCTGCCTCAGCGCCATCAAATGGATCGTTGTCGGCATCGTCATCACCGTAAACAAGAACATCAAGATCCTTGATCGTGATCTCCTGAGAAGCAGTGATAGAGAACTCGAAGATGGACTGGTCATCACCATCAATCTGCAAGTCACCAGCGGAAGGACCATTGAAAGCGAGTGTTACATCGCCGCCCTGGATTTCGCTGTATGAACAGTTGCCAGATGAAGAGGTACATGAAGCACCATCGTAGGTACCGGAGGAATCAGTGTCTACCGCTACGCCGAAGCCGAAGTCATCGCCGATGGCAACAACGTCTACTGCGTCGTCAACGTAAACCTTGATCTCATCCTGTGCCTGACCACCGATGTCGGCAGTAAGCTTGAAGATGTTGCTGTCGCCATCCTCAATCATGAATGGATCGCTGGAGAGGTCGAAGAGAACGTAGTCTCCACCGATGTCCTCACCTTCTGCAAGCCAAGCGGAACCATCGTAAAGCTGGAAGTCAGAGTGATCTGCTGCATCCTCAACCTTCAAGGTGATGGATTCAACGGAAACTGGCTCAGAGCCGGCTTCGATCTTGAACTCTGCGATATCAGCATCCTGCTCACCAAGAGTAGGATCAGAGATGGAACCGTTCTTCTTTACAACTGCGGTACCTGCTGAGGAACCGGAAAGTGTAAAGATGTTACCTGCTACTGGGAAAGAACCGTCTACATCACCAGAAGCTACTACATCACCTGCTGAGGCGATCTGGAAGCCAAAGGTGTCAGCTGCTGTAGCAGAGGTAGAAACCTCAACGCGAGCAGTAAGTACACGGGAGTCACCAGCATCAACAGCCAAGTTAAGGTTGTTGAAAGTCACCATGCGGGTAGAAGCGTTTACGGAACGTGCCTCAGTAAGGCGGGTGTTGCCCTCATAGAGGTATACGTTCTCGATGTTGCTGGTAGAACCAGCACCGATGAGCTTAAGCGCGATGTTGTCGAGCTCGCCATCAGTATCAGCCTCAACTTCGAAGCTGAAAACAGCTACGGAGTTTGCACCCTTTGGAAGGGTGGTACCAACTGGCATGGAAGAAGCCTCGGAGATCATAAGATCGCCCATAACTCCATCATTACCAGACATGTCGGTCTCGGTCTGAGCTACGTCAACGAGAGCAAGAAGCTCGCCGGTAACGTCGTCGCCCATAGAAAGAGCGCTGTCGTCAATGCTCGAACCGTCCATAACGAACTTGTTCTGGAAGCCGTTAGCGGTCATGCCGTTTGCGGTTACCATCAACATTTCGCCATCCCAGACGAGGTAGGTGTCACCACCCATCTCGTAAAGCATGCCTTCGTAAGCCTCAGAGCTCATAAGAGATGGGCCAACGGAGTAGTCAGTGAAGAAGACGTCCGCAACGTCAACGATGCGGGACGCCCAGTCAGCGCCAGCCAAGCCTACAGCTACTGCCTCGGACTCGATCCAGTGGATCATACCGTTGCGAGCTACTGCGTAGGTCTTTGGATCAGACTGGACTTTAACCCAGTAAGAACCTGGACGCATAACAACGTTGCCACCGAGCGTGATCGCGGAAAGCGAGCTGTCGGAAATGGTCATGACGCCACTGAAATCAGTGAACCAAGTCATGTACGTCGTCTCATTCGGGAACGTGTAGCGCATGCCGTCGTAACCGTAGTAGTAAACCGTGCTCAAGGAAGTACCCTTGATAAGGTCACCTGCGGTCGCGGCATGTGCGGTGGAAGGGCTCACAAGAGCGCCAGCACCAACGGAGAAAGCGATCGTCGCTGCTGCGATTGCGGCAGAGAAAGCGCGCTTGCCCATATAAAGCACATGTTGCATAAAGAGATTTATTCATCCTTTAACCCGGATGAAGGGGTATATATAAGTTGTGGGCATGCGTAAGCCTTGCGGCTCTCGACCTTTCGTACGCATACAAGGATGTATAGACATCCCTTTGCGAAAGACCTTGAGACAAGATCTTTCGGCAAGGAAAGAAGAGGAAACCTCTTATTGACCGGCGTTTTCTAACGGCACCGTTTCTACCACTTCTGGGACCACTTCAGCAACCGGAGCCGCTAAAGCCTGAACGACCGTAAATTCTACCGCTGCAAGTTGAGCCTCAAGACCAAGGAGAGCGTCATCGATCTGATCAAGAATGACAAAGGCATTTCTGAATCCTCCAGCCGCCACGCTATCCATAGCATCCGGGATTCTGACAAGAACGTGGTCAGCAGTATACGTCAGCTCGTTAAACTCATCAGCCGTTGGAACAGCAACCTGTGTAAAGGCTTCCGGACGAGAAGCGATAAGCCCCTGCAACTTAGCTATACGATGCAGATTAAAGGCCTGACGCGACTGCACATCCCCAAGTTCTCGCATGAACATCTCACGCATCTCACGCTCGGAAACTTGAGAACCTTCCTCTTCGTGAGCCACAACCGCTACCTCAGTAACCACTCCCTGCGCTTCCTGAATAGTTGCTTGAGCCGAGCGCACATCTTCTGAAACAACCTCACCCGCTCCCTCTTGCGCACCAACTGTAGCGTTTAACGCGTCATCAAGGACATCAAGCTTTTCTTGCACGCTTACCGCTACCGAGAGAACGGCACTGTTACCCGCAGATTGCTGTAACGTTTGAATGCTCTGCGTGGCTGAAGCTACCTCTTTCTTATATGCCTCAAGTGTTCCTTGGACGTAATCATTTTTCTGTGGATCAACCTTAGCGGCCTCTTGCAGCTGAGCGACCTCATACATACGACGCTGGGCAAACTCTGTATGCAGAACCGCTTGCTTATCTAAGGAAGCAAGCTTGAGCTGCGCCTGTTCAGTAATAATCTTTACTGAATAAAGCGTATCGCCCGGCAAACTGTCAGCCGCGGCGCTCACCGTAGTCATCCAGCCACCAAACACTACCGCCAAACTTGCAGCGCTAGCGGCCAGCGGACGAGAAACAAAAGCTCCAGTAGCCCAAGCTGGAAAAGCCATGAAAGATGGGGACTGCGATTCTTCGATGCCCAAAGACGCAAAAAGACGAGCCTTCCCCTGCTCTTGGGCAGAGGCGGAAAGTGCTCCGAGTTCCGGAGCGTCTTTCAAAGCTCGTAATTTTTTAATCGCGTTGGACACAGGATTGTTTATTGAGAAAGTTTATCTTCCAGAGCCTTACGTGCACGATGCAGAAGCACACGTACATTGTTTGAGCTCTTACCTAATACAGACGCTATTTCAGGCACAGTCATTTCACTAAGGAAGCGCATAACGAGAATTTCTCGATATTCTTCTTTAAGCGATCGAATGACCTGAGCTACTTTTTCCGCTTCAGAACGCGCATCAACCTGACCTTCAAGTGAACTTGATTCCGGTAGCGTGCTCGCTACGTCGTCATTAAGTTCCAACTCTGGGCGACGTTCTTGCTTGCGATAATGATCAGCAACAAGATTGCGCGCTATCCTATATAACAAGGCTCCGGGGCTAGAAACCACACTTGCACGCATATACTCCCAGCCGCGCAGGAACACCTCACTTGTCAATTCATCAACGTCCTCCACTTTCGCTACCTTGAAGTAGATGTATTTGCGAACACGCGAAAAATGAAGGTCATAGATCTGACCATAGGCGCGGGCATCTTGATAACGATGCACGCGGAAGGCGAGGAATTTTTCCTGGAGCGCCGACATGTATTAAGTCGTTATAAAAAGAAGATCATTACACCACCCATAAAAAACCGCTAAACTGACTGCAAAACCTACCATAAACCGGTCTAAAAGAGCAATGGAGTGAAAAATGGCCATAAAACTTTTGGCTACACCTGTTTTGACAAACACCTTCAAGCACCGTAAAGTATGAAACATTAAGACGCGACGCTAAGCCAAACGTTACAGTCTATGTCTACCACCTCACAAATCAGGCTCTCAGTCTCAGAAGCCGCTAAGATCTTCGGTGTAAGCACTCGAACCGTACGTCGCGCCATTGCCGACGGCGAAGTTAGCTACATCGTCGTTCAAGGCAGATACAAGATCGCCTTCCCTTCCCTACTTGCCTGGTCACAACGCACCACAACCGTCAAAAACAAGCTGGCAAAAGAAGGCATTGGCCAATACGTAGCCCAGTGGTCCATTAAGAACACACTCTACTCGCCAAAGGCGCCTGAAAAAGGACTTGAAGCCTAAAGTGACTATGCGCGCCTATAAAGACAAGATCTTAGCTCAATTCCTTGACGAACTCCCTGTCGTCTCACTTAAGACACTCCTCAAGCCACAAACAAATGAATTACGAGCACTACGAAACGCCCTTGAATCGGAAACAGGCGCTCTACCTCTATTGTCGTTCCCGAGGGTCAATTCATTTCAGGTAGCAGACGCAAAACAGGCAGCACACGCCATACACCAAAAAATAGCGAGCTCCCCCGCTCACCCGATCCTAGTACGCTTCTACCTTGAAAAACTTTCAGAGTACGAACTAAAAATCGATCTCATTGAAGCCGTACAAAAGGATGACTCGCTTGCCATTGGTCGCTTAACACAAAAAATCCACGGCCCAGTCACTATCACAACTAACAAATACGAAGAGTTGATCACGAAACGTCTACAAGACCACAAGGCGATCACACCGAAAAAGAAATCTAAAACCGTGAACGCTGAAACCTTTGCAAAACTAGCGCGACAAAAGCTAGACGCGATCGGCGGCCAAGACTGGGCAATCAAGGTAATGAAACGAGATCGCATCCAGATCGCCTACAAAAGAGCCGGCTCCGCAACGCTACGCATTCCAGCTGACCTTGAACTAACGAAAAAGCGTGCAGAGCAAATTCTGCGTCATGAAATTGACGGACATGCAAAACGCACAATAAACGGCTTACAAAGCGGCTATAAAATCCTCGGTCGAGGACTAGCGTATTACAAACGAACCGAAGAAGGCGTGGCAACGCACATCCAGAAAACGGTAAATAGCGGGCTCTGGGACGGATACGCCGCAAGCCTCCGTAAAGAACAAGATCTGCAAGAGGCCTACAATGCACTCGTAGAGAAAAAAATGCGGTACTATCAAAGCCTCAAAAAAACTGACGCTAAAGATCTCGCAAAAGCTAGCGCCTGGCGACTAATCAAGCGAACGCTCCGCGGAGTGCACGATCCTTCTCAGGCTGGAGCCGCCTTCTTCCGCACGCATATTTACTTTGAAGGTAAAGAAGAGGTGCGCAAAGCAATTAAAAAAAATCCACTCATCATGAACGATCTCATGATCGGCAACATCGGCCTACAGCACGTACACGAAGTCAAAGAACTCTTAGCGACAAAATAAAAATTCCCCAATTGGGGAATTTTTATTTACTCTGTTGCAAGTGCTGGCAGATCTGAGGCGTAAATCGTTTCGTTCCCACGATAACATCGCAGAACATCGATCGCGATATCATCCCAGTTAAAGGAAGTCTCAACATACGCTCGACCAGAATGACCAAGGGAAGCCGCATGCATCGGATCCTTCAAAAGATCGGCAATTTCACGAGCAAGAGCTTTTTCATCTGACTTCGGCACAATAATGCCGTGATCAGCAACAACCTCTTTATTCTCTGGAATGTCGGCAGCGATAACTGCCTTGCCGTAGCTCATGGCTTCAAGAAGTGCAATCGGCAAACCCTCACTTACTGAAGGGTGCACTACAAATCGCGTACCCATAAAAAGCGCTTGAAGCGCTGGGCCTGACTGATTACCCGTAAAGACAATCGAGTCGTCACCCTGCGCGAGCTCTTTTAATTCACGAACGTAGGTGTCGGTAAATGCACCGTCACCGATGATCGCAAGCTTCATGCCTTTGATTGCCGAGGCATTGTGCTTTTGCAAATACTTCCAAGCAGCAATGAGCGTATGCTGACCTTTATGGCGAACCAGGCGTGAAACCATGGCAATGTAACGGAAGCTCACTAAACCAAATTGTTCAAGAAGGTCATCATTGACACTGGCGCGCACAGGAGTAATGCCATTTGGCACATACGTCGCTCGCGCTCCGTACTCTTTCTTTACATAGGAAGCAATCGACTGACTCACGGCAATTGTCTGATGCGGAAAGGCTACAGCCGCCCGCTCTCCAAGCTTCAACATGAAGCGTGCAAAGAAACTCCACTTAGCATGTGTTCGATCAACGCTATGAAACGTTGAAAGCACAGTTGCACGAGGAGCAAGAATGCGGGGCAAAAAAGCCAAGAGCGACGGGCCTACGCCATGAAAGTGATAAACATCTGGACGCTCAACAAAAAGCGCATGAACCGTTGCCAAAAAAGTATGCGTAATGGCATCAAGGTTTTTCGTGTGAATGCTCGGCAAGCGAACAACCCGCACCTGAAAATACGAACGAACAGTCTTTGGCGTATACCAATAACGCGCATAAGCCACGACATCGTGACCAAAGCGTGCCAAACGAGGGGCTAATTCAGCAACGTGTGTTTCAACGCCACCAAACTTACCCGGAAGACCTTTTTGACCGATCATGGCAATTTTCATAACCGGCTATAATAGCAGAAATTTGGCTAACTGTCAACGAAAAATGGCTAAATGTGCGTCAAGATATTTAGCTAACTTTAGCTAAATAATGACTATTTTTGCACTACCTGTTGATAAATAGCCATCACCGCCTCATTGTGCACTTGCGGATCCCCTACCTCCTCAGCCCTGCTGCGCGCTGCCTGAGCGGTTAAACGCGCCGCCTCAACATCATTGTTAAGCGCAAAGTGGCGAACCGCTTTTTTATAACCTTCTATATCCTGCGCTCGCACAACTGCGCCGTGCGCAACTACCTCGGGCTTATCGGTTAAACCAAGCACCTCAGGTAAACCACCACGATCACTCACCACAACCGCCGCTCCTGTCGTTAAGCCTTCAAGGGCCACTAAACCAAATGGCTCGTACCACTGCGATGGCACAAGCACTACCCGTACCTGCGCCATCATGGCCCACAAGGCTTCGCTGCGTAAAAATCCTACATAGGTCACATTTTTACGCAGTGCAGCAATGCGCTGCACTTCCAAAGCAAGCGGTCCTGTACCGGCAAAATAAAACTGTATTCCAGGCAGCACCTCAGCAAGTCGCAACGCTAATTGCACACCTTTATAGTCTTCAAGTCGCCCAGCAAATAAAACCCCTGATCGCTCCCCCGTCTCAAGAGGCATATTACGAACAAGAGGTTCAGAAAACGGTGGAATAACAACGCACTTCTCTTTTGCAATACCAGACGTAATAAGTTCACCACGAACGAATGTCGACAACGTAATGTAATAAGAAATAGCGCTATCAAAATAACGCCGTGCTCGCTGAAAACGCACAATGCCCTCCAAAGCAAAGGTGGCCAAACGCGAGCCTTTAATAAAGCGAGTGCCGACAATGGAGAAAAAACCACGTTCATCATCTCGCAAAGGATGATCACCTCCCCATAAAGAGTAGTTAGCGCTAACAAGCGCATAATCGTGTGCCGTCATCACAACAGGAATACCTCGCCGCTTACACTCCCAAAGAACTGACGGAGAAAGATGCGTGTAAATATTGTGAACATGAACAACATCCGGCGAAAATGCCTCCAATATACGTCGCATGTATCTTGCAGATTCAAACGACCACAGCGCCCGTTGCATCTGTCTAAGTGCACCAAGCCCGCGAGCAATACCACTTGTCTTCATTTCCGGAACAAAAAACTCGCTCCATGGCGTTGGAAGATTTCGATCCTCGTGCATGGCAAACGGCGCAACCGTATGCCCCGCCGCCTCCTGCATGCGCATAAGCCCAATCATGTAACGACTGGCGCCGTCCTGATCATGGTAATACTTGTGCACGTGCAGAATTCTCATATGCAAAGTATATCAGGCGCACCACTATTCCCTATACCCTATTCCCTAAAAAGAAAACCGGCGCACCCCTCCCACCCGAAGGTAGAAGAAGTGCGCCGGTGCGTGCCGCGCGGAGTCGTGTCCGCTACGGCGTGATCGTGGCCTCGAACAGGCCGACGCTCGTGATGTCCACCCCACCCTGCACGCGTCCGGTGCACAGCTCGAGGGTCTGCACGCTGGCAGCCGAGCTCGCAACACCGATGTCGATATGGGTGTGCGTGTTCATGGGGATGGTGACACAGTCCTGTGCCACCCCATCCAGGTACGCGCAGATGTCGTTGTCGTTGCCGGCCGTGTTGCGAACCGCAAACGACAGAACGTAATCGGTGGCGATCACGTCCACTTCGATCCCGACACACATGTCGCTATTCACCCAGGCCAGGTTGCCAGGAAGCATGGACATGGCCGCGTAGCTGCCAGCCGTGAGGCCGGACGCGCTAAGAAACGGCACAGTGTAGGGACCAAGGTCACCGATGACCGCGGTCGTCGACCGATCTTCCGTGATCAGCCAGTCACCGATGGAGTTCGCGCCCAAGGAATCCTTGAACGTGGAGCTCTCATCGTTGATCAGGTTGAACGGATCGTCGATCGTCGCGCTCGTACCACCGCCGTCAAGGACGATGGTGGTGAGCACGAACGGGTTGCCGTCACAATCTTCATCCACCGCGGAATCGGTCTCCGTGGCGTCGGGATTGATCGCGGCATCCGTGTCGTCGCAGTCGTCGGCGTTGTCGGTGTAGTCCGGCGGCTGTGCGCACGCCATGACCGAGTCGAGCGCGTCGCCGTACGTGTCGCCGTCGGCATCCGCGAAGTACTCGAGAAGTCCAGCGGCGCCGTCGTCGATCGTGCCGTCGCAGTCGTTGTCGAGCCCGTCGCACGCCTCAACGCCACCCGGGAAGGCGAGATCGCTCTCGTCATCACAGTCGTCGTCGTTCGTGACGTAGTCCGCGCCGGGGCTCGCACACGCCACGGTCGCTGTACCGGCGCCGTACGTGTCGCTGTCACCATCGAGGTAGTAGGAGCTCGTGGGAAGCCCCTCGTCTGCCGTGGAATCGCAGTCTTGATCGATCCCGTCGCACACTTCCGTGGCGCCGGGCTTGATCGTGCTGTTCGCATCGTTGCAGTCGAGGGCGTCGTTCGCCTCTCCCGCATCGGTGCAATCGAGGTCCGCGCTCGCAACGGTCAGGCTCGACCCGAAGGTGTCGCCATCGGTATCGCGGTAGCAGAGTTCCGTTCCATTGCAGTTGTTGTCGAGCCCGTCAGCCACGATTTCACTCGCCGTCGGCTTCACCGAGGCAAGCGCATCGTTGCAGTCTTCGTCGTTCGTGACGTAGCCAACCGGCGCTTCGCACCGGAGCACCGAGACGCTCGGGTTGCCGAACGTGTCGCCGTCGGAATCGACGTAGAAGGTGGTGTAGCCATCCTCCACGTGCGAATCGTCGTCATCCACGTCCCCATCACAATCGTCATCGAAGCCGTTGCACAGCTCGTAGGCGCCCGGGTTCACGTCGATGTTGCCATCGTCACAATCCCCAGAAACGTCCACGTAGTCCGGCCCCGGGCTCGCACACGAGTTCGTTGCCGAACCCGCGCCGTACCCGTCACCGTCATCGTCGAGATACCAGTCCGCGAGGATCACGGCACCGTCGTCGATCACGCCGTTGCAATCGTCATCAACACCGTTGCAGATCTCGGTGGCGCCGGGGTAGCTCTGCGGACGATCGTCCGCACAGTCCGTGGCGTCCGCCACGTACCCGTCACCCTCGAAACACTGCAGGCTCATGATGGCCGCGTTGCCGTACGCATCCCCATCTGCATCCCGGAAGAACGCCGAGAAGTAGGTGGAGTCGTTGTCGGCCGTGCCGTCGCAGTCGTTGTCGAGCCCGTCGCAGATGTCATCCGCGATCGGATTCACGTCTTCGTCGGCGTCGTCACAGTCGTCCGGATTGATCGCATGCCCGAAAGGCAGCGAACACGCCAGTACGAACTCGTTCGTTCCGTACCCGTCACCGTCATCGTCCACGTAGAACGCCTGGAGGTCGAGGGCTTCCTCATCCACCAGGGCATCACAGTCGTTGTCGATCCCATCACAGTACTCGTCCGCGCCAGGGGCGATCGTGAAATCGCCATCGTCACAGTCGTCGCACGCCGGAACGCCGTCGCCGTCGTTGTCGTCACTGCCGACGTAGCCGTCGCAGTTGTTGTCAACACCGGTGAGGCAGTCCTCGGGAGCGCTCGGGTAGGTGAGGCTGTCGACGTCGTCGCAGTCGCCCGAAAGCGCCACGTAATCCGTCGGCACCTCGCACGCCGCGACCGTCACGAGCTCGTTGCCGAACCCGTCACCGTCCGAGTCTTCGTACCAGGTGATCGCATCGACCGCGTTGTCATCCGGCAAGCCGGAGCAGTCGTTGTCGATCCCATCGCAGTACTCGTCGGCGTCCGGGTTCACATCTTCGTTCTCGTCGTCGCAGTCGTCGCCAGCCGTGAAGCCGTCGCCGTCGTTGTCGATCGGGTCGATGATGATGTCCTCGCCGTCGCAGTCTTCGTCCACTCCGTTGTTCGGGGTGTCCGTCGCGTCCGGGTTGACGGTGCGCTCGGTGTCGTCGCAGTCGTCCGAGTTCGTCACGAACCCGGTAGCGTCGCCACACGTGGAGTAGCCGACCTCGGAATCTCCGAAGCCGTCGTTGTCCTCGTCCGCATAGTACTGGACCGACTCGTCCGGGGTAGCCGGATTACAGTCGTTGTCGAACCCGTCGTCACACACTTCAGCGTGACCGGGGTGGATGGCGCTGTTCGCATCGTTGCAGTCGTCTTCGGCGATCACGCCGTCGTCGTCTGCGTCGTTGAGGTCAACATACCGCTCGGGCTCGACGATCGTGAGAGTCGCCGGCCCGCACCCCGTCAAAACACCAATCACGGCGATGACGAGGAAGAAGTACCTGTTCATGAGAACCTCGGGCTACAGGGTGAATAGGAACGTGATTTTTCACACGCTAATTGTGAACGAACTAGGCTAAATATAGCAAAAAAATGGCATTTTGTCAATCAAAAAAAGAACTCCCGTACCGCCTTTTCAGGTGGTACGGGAGCACGCGTCACGCGCAACGCTTGCGGCGCAACAAGTAACCGACGAAGGGCAGCAGGATTACCGGGAAGCCGCCACTCGAGTCGCACCGACAACCCGGATCACCCAGGAAGGGCGGCGGACTCGTGGAGCACCGGCAGCCGGTTGCGGGAAAGCCACCGGTGTCACCAGAGCACTCGCCCTCGATCTCATCCACACAACCGTCGCAGTTGTTGTCACGACCGTCCTCCGGAATCTCGGGCGCACCAGGGTAGGTGGCCGCGTCCCAGGGATCGCAGTCGTCGAGCGCCTCGTAGACGTCGAGCGCCACGAAGCCATCGCCGTCGCAGTCGTTGTCGAGCACGTCAGCGTCGCCCTCATCCCAGAGGCCGTCGCAGTCGTTGTCGATCCCGTCACACACCTCCACGGCGCCCGGATTGGTCTCCGAGTCGCCGTCGTTGCAGTCGTGTACGGCGGGATTGAAATTGCCGTAAACGTAGGCCGTGGCCATAGGGGCGTTCGGATCATCCGGATCCTCGTGCCACTCCGGCCCCTCCTCCAGGCACCCAAACGGGTCCGCGTAGCGGGGCCACTTCTTCGTGGCCTCGTGACAGTTCACGAAGCCGTCGCCATCGACGTCATCTTCGGTCTTGTTACACCCCCCAAGGAGGGTGAAGAGCAGGAACAGGAACATGGTAAAGAGCGTCTTCACGGCGCCTCCAGGGTTGGGGTTCAAGAAATCGTGAAGAGTAAAATATAGCAGAAATTAGCGAAAATGTAAAGAGTCTAGGGTGTGGAGTATTCAGCCATTTATCTACTCCCTACTTACAGCCCCAACGTAGTCCGGCTCCGCCGGACGAAGTGGGCCCTACTCCCTACTTACTACTCACTACTCTCTATCCCCTATTCCCTATTCTCTATACCCTATCCCCTAAAAGAAAAAGCGCGCCCCTCACTCACCCCCGAAGGAATGAATGAGGAGCGCTACGTCACCTCACGAGCTCGACCGACCTACAGGTCGATCTTGCAGATGAAGTGGTACTCGTCCGGGTGCTTGTTGCAGACGCGAGCCGAGGGAGTGCTGTCCTCGGTCAGCGAGATCGTGTACGTATCGCCATCGATCTCGAGGCGATCCACGTGCTCCACCACGCTTCCGCCGCTGTTCTCGAGGCCCCAGGTCTCGTCGTCGCCGTCGAAGTCGCCGTCACCGTTCTCGTCGCACCAGAGCTGGAGACGGTACTCTTCGCCGTCGTCGAACTCGAGCTCGTCTTCGTGGGTGTTGGCGTCGTCGGGGTTGCCGACCTTCATCGGCCACTCGTCGCCCTCCTCGTAGTCGTCGTCGTGGACGAACATCGCCTGCCACTCCTCGCCGCTGCACCACGAGGACTGCTTGACCACGCTGACCTCGACCTCGTCCCCGTTGCTGGACTCGTCGCAGTCCTCGCAGTCGGAGTCGTCGTCGTCCTCGTCGCCGTCGCAGTCGTCGTCGACGCCGTTCTCGATCTCGTCCTCGTCCGGGTTCACGTCCGGGTCGTCGTCGTCGCAGTCCTCGTCGTTGCGGATCCAGCGCGAGGACGGCTGCTCGCCGATCTCGTACTCGTCGCAACGATCTTCGTCGCCGAAGCCGTCGCCGTCCGAGTCGTAGCAGTACTCGACCTCGTCGTCGCTCTGGCACTCGTCGTGCTCGTCCTCGTCGCCGTCGTCGCAGTCGTCGTCGTTGTCGACGTACCCGTTCGGCTCCTCGCCGTCCTGGTACATCGCGCACTGGTCGGGGTCGCCGTACCCGTCGCCGTCGTCGTCGTCGCACCACTCGTCCTCGTCGTTGTCGTTGTCGTCGTCCGAGTCCTCGTCGAGGACTCGACAGACGAGGTCTTCGCTGCGCGGGAGCTTCACGCACTCGCCGTAGTCGGGCGAGGCGCTCTCGTCGTCGCGGAGGTCCGAGACGTCGTACTCCTCACCGTCGATCATGAGCTCCTCGATGTTGACGGTGATCCGCGAACTCGAGGAGCTGTTCTCCACGAGCCAGGTGTCGTCGTCCCCATCGCATCCGCCGTTCACGTAGATCAGGTCGCCGGCGTAGATGCCGATGACCCCTTCGAGCGTGTCGTCGTCCCCCTCTTCGAGCGGGTCGTCGTCCCAGCGGTCGGAGTTGTTGCGGCCGTTGTCGGTGATGTTGCGGACCCACAGCGACCAGTCGTCGTTCTCGCACCAGTCGCCGTCACGGGTGACGCTGATCTCAGCGTCCTCCCCGAGGCGCCAGAGCGCGTCGCTGTTGTCGGTGTTGTCGCTGCCGTCTCCCACGAGCTGGGTGGACGGGCTGCAGGCGCTCGTGGCGATGAGCGCCAGGAGGCCGAACGAGAAACGGGTCATGAGACCCTCCGTGCGGAAATGGCCCTAATGGCCGGTTGATTGGGAATGTTCCCCGTCGAAATCTGCAGGCTGATCCCGCCGAAATCGAACGGGCAATACTACCAAAGAAACAGGAGCGATGTCAAGCTTTTTGCTTAGGGTTAGCGATATTATAAGGAACAAAAAAGCGATTGCCAGATTGGGCGTCACAACCCCTCCAGTCAATCACTTGCACTAGTAATACGTTTGAAACATCAAAAAGTTTCACTAACCCACTAAAATATCCTTTAAAAGTAGAAGAGCGCCCCTCACTCACTCCCGAAGGAATGAATGAAGAGCGCTCACGTGCCGTCTCGCTAGCTCAGCCAGTCGACCTAGAGGTCGATCTTGCAGAGCCAGTCGAATCGGTCTTCGTCCTCGGGCAAGGTGCACTCGCCGGCGGAAGGGGTGTCGTCCCGATCGTCGCGGCGGATGTACTCCTGCCCGTCGATCTCGATCGACTCGAAGTTGTCCGCACCGGACATGACGCCCCACGTGGTGGAGTCGTCCCACGGATCGTCGTTCTCGTTCGAGTCGCAGAAGGCCTGCACGGAGAAGATCTCCCCGTCCTCGACCTCGAGCTCGCCGGTCACGTCGTCGGTGCTGACCATGTCCATGGCCAGCTCCTCGTCCGCGTACCGATCGTCCTCGCCGTTCGCCTCGCGGTGAAAGCGGACCTGCCACTGGTCGGAGTTGCACCAGGTTGCGTTCATCGCGACCATGACGTCGACGATGGTGCCACCGTTCGTGCAGTCCTCGCAGTTGCTGTCGTCCGTGTCGACGTCGCCGTCGCAGTCGTTGTCGACGTTGTCGTCGACTTCGTCTGCGTCGGGGTTGATCTCGTCGTCGGAGTCGTCGCAGTCGTCGTCGTTCGACACGTAGTCGGAGGGTTCGTCACCCTCTTCGTACATGTCGCACTCGTCGCTGTCGCCGAAGCCGTCGCCGTCGTCGTCGAGGCAGAACTCGCTGGTCTCGCCGTCGGTCTCGTCCTCGTCCTGCTCGTCCTCGTCGGGAGTGCCGACGCGGCAGATCAGGTTGTGGTCGGAGTCGTCGTGGATCCGGCAGGTGCCGGCCGCGGGACTCGTGGTCGCCGCGGAGGAGACGTCGATGACGTACTCCACGTTGTCCACTTCGAGCCGGGAGATGTGGGTGATGTCCCCGTTCTCCACGAGCCAGAACTGCTCGTCCATGACGCCGGTGCCGTTCAGGAGGAACTTGTCCCCCTCTTCGAGGTTGACGTCGCCGACCAGGATCCGGCTGTCACCGATCTCCACGATGTTCGTCGGGAAGACGAAACCATCGAGATCGGTGGTGACCCAGAACTCCCAGTCGCCGTCGAGATCGTTGTACACGTCGGAGCTGAGCGTGACCTCGAAGGTCATCTCGCTGCCGGTCGTGTCGTCGGTCTCGTCGTCGGTGTCGTCCTCGTCCGAGTCGCTGCCGATCGTGTCGACGTTGTCGTCGTTCGGCACGACCCCGTTGCCGGGGCTCATGCTCTCGTCGTCGGTGTCGCCACCGACGCGCTCCACAGAGGGGACGCCGCAAGCGGCGAGAGACACGAAGGACAGGGTGAACAGGATGCTGCGGAACATGGTGCCTCCAAGGCAGGGTGGCCGGAATGGCCGAAGTCACAGTAACTATGTGGAAAGGTTCGCGTCGAAACCGATGTTGCCATCAATCTCGAACAGTCTATAGTAACAGAAATTTAGGAAAATGTCAAGGGTGAACGTATGTATTTAGGCTAATATAAGCCATAAAAGAAGAATTCCCCCACGCAGCCGAAGCTGGTGGGGGAACGAGCGTCGACCGAAGTCGATGCTAGAACGTGTGGTCGCAGGTCGTCGGACCTGGCTCGAGGACTTCGCCGTCGGAGAAGAGGAAACAGGCGGAACCGCGAGCGAACTGGTCCTGCCAGTAGTACTGGCTGGAGTTCGGCACCTCCGCCCACTCGAGCCGCGACGTGTCGTCGAGGTCGTTGAGGGCGCGGAAGTTCACGCGGTGTGGGCCTTCGAGGGTGAGGTTGGCGCAACGCCAGGTCTCCCCCGCGTGCTCCCACACATACGCCTCGACGGCCGAGGTGACCCAGTCGCCGCAAGCGGAGTTGGGATCCTCGGAGTCGGGGACGCCGTCGTTGTCGCAGTCCTCGTCCTCGTCGACCCACGGCTCTCCGGACAGGCCGTAGCCCACCAGGTATCCGACCTCGGAGTACCCGAACAGATCGTTCCGCCCGCAGAAGCTGGCGACCTGACCGTTCTCGTTCGTGAACGCCAGGTGGTACTGCTTCCCGTCGGGCTCGCCGTTCTCGTCGAAGTCGGACGACTCGTCGCCGGCGTCGCGGTCGGGACGGTCGCTGCTCTCGCAGGCGACCTCCTCCCCGGCGCTGTTGGTGCACACCGGCTGTTGGCAGCCGATGAGGAACAGGGACGCGAGGATGGTGTTCAGGAACAAGCTGCCATTCATGGCGGACTCCAGGATGTAGGGTTTTCGAACCGGTGGTGAGCATCCACGCCGCTTGCGCAGCGCAGAAGGCGGCGAAGACACTCGCCCGAAAAGCGCTCTAGAGTAAAGCATTTTTCGGGAGAGACCTTCGCCACTGCTCGCCAGATATAAATCCGTGGAAGTGGGGCCAGAATGGCGCTGTAAAGAACGTAAGTTTATACCATTTTTTTACAGAAATGTCAAGGGTGAAGGGTACAAATGCAGCTAAAATTGGCGGAAATAGCCGTAAAGACGAACAGCATCATAAACCCCTTCCCGAACGAAAGTGCCTCGCCTGTAGGCTACGGCCGAAGGAGGGATCTGGCTTTCGCGTTAGTCTAAAGTACAGGACCAAGACCCCTCACTTACGTTCGGGGAAGGACCCCTGATTGGTGAAAAAATAAAAACAAAAGAGCATCGGTTTTATCCGAATGCTCTTTCATTAACACTTTCTACTCCCCTACCCACCCAAAACGATACGAACAAAACGACCAATTTTGAGATTTTCACCAATCTTAGCGATCTTGCTCTCCAAAAGTTGAGAAATCGTCATGGAATCGTCCTTTACGAACTTCTGGTCCAAAAGACAGATCTCCTCATAAAACTTGGTCATCTTGCCTTCCAAGATCTTGGAAACTACCTCAGCTGGCTTGCCTTCGGCAGCGAGCATATCGCGGTGAACAGCCTCTTCACGAGCTACAAGGTCAGCTGGCACCTGATCACGAGAAACGTACTGCGGAGCTGCTGCTGCAATGTGCATAGCAAGATCCTGACAAAACTCGACAAAGCCCTCATTGCGAGCTACGAAGTCCGTTTCACACATGACCTCAATAAGAACTGCGAGCTTACCAGTGCCGTGGGTGTAAGTATGCACACGACCCTCAGCTGTAGCGCGATCCGCCTTCTTAGCGGCCTTCATAGCGCCACTCTTACGCAAAACGTCTACTGCTTTTTCAAGATCGCCACTAGCTTCAGTAAGCGCCTTCTTGGCGTCCATCATGCCAGCTCCGGTCATCTCACGTAGCTTCTGAACATCTGCTGCTGTAAAACTCATAGAAAGAAAGAGTTACGCAGGAAAGCGCCAAAGCGGCGCTTTCTCTACCTAAAATAAGTTACTTACTAGCGTCGAGCTTCTGGATCTTGTCCTTCTTGGCTTCCGCTGGAACAACAGACTGCTTCTTGCCTTCAAGGGCAGCAGCACCAATCGTGTTAGCAATAAGCTCCAAAGAACCACGAGCGTCATCGTTTGCTGGGATAACGTACGTAATACCAACTGGGTTTACGTTTGTGTCGACCGCAGCAATAACAGGAACGCCCATAGCGATCGCCTCACGAACAGCGGTCTTCTCAACGCGAGCGTCAAGAACGAAAATCGCGTCCGGCAAACGAGTAACTGTGGACATACCACCAATCTTCTCATCAAGTTCAGCGATCTCACGATCAAACTGCAACTGCTCAAGCTTGGTGTACTTCTTCAAATCACCCTTCTCACGCTTATCCTTCAAATCAAGGTAGTGGCGAATAAGGCGCTGAATCTGAGCAAAGTTCGTAAGGGTACCACCAAGCCAACGAGTGTTGACGTATGGCATACCTGCCTCCTTTGCAGCCTTGGCAACGATATCCTGTGCCTGAGCCTTGGTTCCTACAAAAAGGATAGAACCACCGCGGCTTGTTGCCGCTGTCACAAAGGAGCCTGCGCGCTGAAGCGCCTCAGCTGTCTTCTCAACATTGATAACGTGAACACCGCTCTTAACGCCGTAAATAAACGGCTTCATCTTTGGATGCCAGCGGCTCTTTTGGTGACCGAAGTGGACACCGGCCTTGAGCATCTCAAGGGAAGATGGAATCTTCATAGTTTACTTTCCTTTTTACCACGATAGTGCCCGACAAAGGGCCCAAGCAAGTGCCTGGGAGGAACCTTTGGGAAAACGCACTATCTGCGTTGAATAAATGTGTTTGAGAGGAAATCTCAGAACGGGGCGAATAGTAGCGAAGAATGAATAAAATGGCAAATAAAGAGGTCGACCACCGTGAAAGCAGTCGACCACGCTAAGGCCGTCATGAAGACCGCGCCTTAGAAAACAACTCATCAACCACCCGCTCCTGCTCCTGCGCGTAGGCGTTATGCGCCCAAACAAGTCGGCCGCAGCGCAAGCACAGCACACACGTAGTGCCATGACGCTTGGGGGTAACGCTGAACCTATCAAGTGCGCTCGGCAGGTAGACGTCAACAAGCTGCTCAGCATGCGATGGCCCGCAGGCAGAGCATGCCGCCGGACGTTCCACCGGACTCGTGAACGCATCGAAAAGCCGCATGCACACACGCTCGAGCGTGAGATCAGCCCAACGAGCTTCGAACATCGCCGCGCACCGGTCACACCGCAGATGCGCAACAACCGACTGCGTCACCGGCAAGCCGATAACGCCCCGATTGGTCTCCCCCATCTTCTGCATGCGCGTACGAAGCGCAAGTACGCCATCGGCGTACACACACCCTTCGTGCACCTCACCCGGCATTCGACCAGACCGCCTGACCATGAGCCACCTCCAGAAACGATCTTACCGAAGAAACATCGCGTCGCCAAATGAAAAGAAGCGATACTCCAAACGCTTCGCTTCCTCGTATGCCGCAAGCACTCGCTCACGACCGACAAAAGCCGAAACAAGCACAAGAAGCGTAGACTTTGGTAAATGAAAGTTTGTAATCAGTCCATCAATCATCAAAAACGTATATCCCGGCTTAATGAACATGTTCACCTCGCCAGCATAAGCAACAAGTTCGCCACCATGAAGTGACGCCACGCCTTCAAGAACGCGTGTCGTGGTCGTACCAACCGCAACAATCCGCCGACCTTCACGCTTCGCAGTCATGATGCGCGTACTAGCTCCTTCTGAAACACTAACCCATTCGCTATGCATCTCATGACCCTCAAGCGTTTCTGACTGCACGGGCCGAAACGTACCAATGCCAACGTGCAAAAGCACGTACTCAATCTGCACGCCCTTCGTACGAAGCTTATGCAAAAGTTCATCTGTAAAATGAAAACCTGCCGTTGGAGCCGCTACCGAGCCAACATCTTTGGCGTACACCGTCTGATAATCTTTTTCACTCGTAGACGCATCCTTTACGTACGGAGGTGTTGGAATCTGACCAAACTCATTACAAAAAGCGAGCATCTCCCCGGCAGTCATCGTTGTTTTCAATCGAACAACGCCATCATTAGCTTTGGCAGTAATAACAAATGACTGACCAAAAATACGAACCGTACCTTTTACTGAGAACTTCTTACCCGGCTTAAGCAAACACTCAACCTCGCCGTCAGCAATTCTCAAAACAAACACTTCAACTCCCCCATCAATCAAACGGGCCTTAAAAACCTTCGAACGATTAAAAACAAGAACATCTCCGGCGTTAAGTTCATCAATAATGTTAAAAAACTGCCTATGCTCAATAGCGCCCGTGGCTCGATCCATTATTAAAAGCTTGGAGTGATCCCGTGGATTAACCGATCGCTGAGCGATAAACTCAGGGGGCAATTCGTAGTCAAAATGACTGATCGGCGTTGGCATAAGTGGGCATCATGACAAAAAGTCAGGAAAAAGAAAAGCCCGCCACCAAGATCGCTTGATGGCGGACTGCGTCAGACGACGACCTTGCGCTCGGCGTCTGCAAGAAGCGCGCGAGCGTCAGCAAGGATCTGCTCCTCTTCGCTCAGAGCATGCGCGCAGCGCTCGTACTCCACACAGGTCTGCTCGTAGAGCGCCTTGAGTCGATCCCGCTCCGCTGCAGCCGACTTCTCGGCGCCGGAAGCGCGCTTCACTGCGCTCGTTGCGTCCTTCACCTGCCGGCGCAAGCCAGCAACGCTCTGCAGAAGCTCCGTCCGCTCCCGCAACCCCCGAAGCTCCTCCTCGAGATCGTCATCCGACAGCCGAAGCGCTGTCGGTACGACAAGCGGCTCGACGGTGCAACCAGGGGGTTCACGAGTCATGATGGCAGGATCCTCCGAGACGAAGTCGTCGACAGACGGAAAGACAGGAACGGGAGACTCTTCAAGCACGATTGCCACCCGCTCGACCACGACCTTGCTCAGGTGTGCGATGGCGGCATCGTACTGCTGCGGATCGGGATAGATCCGACTCAGATCCACTTCTCCCTGCACCGCATTCAGTGCCGGCAGCTCAGCAAAGCGCTTCTGCATGCGCTCTGGCCGCAAGACGTACACGTTCCCGCGCTTATGGCGCTGGTACACGCGAATCGCCTTCAGCTTGGTGAAGTACTCGAGCGCCTCCCGCTCCGTCACCTCACGGAACTCCGGAAGTCCGCACAGCGTTTGCACGAAGTCAGCCGTGAAGACTTCATCTGTCGGGTACGTAGCCTCTACCCGCACCACGACCGCGATCAGGTTGCGCAGGCTGGCGTACAGCCTCATGCACACATTGACCACGTCAGTCTGCGAATCTGGTGGTTGGTTCGGCGCCGTTTGCGCCGCCACCGGCTTCGCGCCCTCATCACCAGCCTCGTCCACGGTGATGTACGAGCCATACTCCTTGATCATCTCGCGCCAGACCTGTAGGCAGGCTGGGCTGAAAGATGCAGTCTGCACATCCGGGTGTTCCGGGTTCAGGATGAACTCAGGCTCACCCATGTTCGGCCGATCGATCTTGACGACCATGGCCGGTCGGCCAAGTGCCACGTTCGGTCGTAGCGACACTTGGCGCAGAATATTCGCTGCCGACCGCGTCTCGCGGTTCACGGAGCGCAGACTCTGAAACCGCTTCACTGCGTCTTCCAGACCACCGATGTAGTCGGAAAGGCCCATCGGCCCGTTTCGCAGCAAGCTCAGCAGAGCCTCCTTGAGGTCCTGTATTGACTCGGACGTTCGCAATCGTCACCTCTCATATCCCGATTGGGACAGCGAATATTAGCAAAATAAAGGCTCGCAGTCAACTTGATACCCAGCTTGACAACACGGCCCCCATCCCTTACCCTTCCCCCATCATAAAAATAACCGTATGAAAGCGGAAATACACCCAGACTACTTCCCAAAGGCCACAATCGCTTGCGCTTGTGGTGCCACCTACACTGTAGGAACAATTAAGGAACGCATTGATATTGAACTTTGCGCTGCCTGTCACCCATTCTTTACCGGTAAGCAGAAGATCGTTGACTCTGCACGTCGTGTTGAAAAGTTCACCACGCGTTCAACCGGTCAAGCAGAGGTAAAGGACGCCAAGGCAAAGGCCGCAGAAAAGGCTGCTCGTGCCCAAAAGAAGGCCGAGAAGCGTGCAAACCGCGACGTCAGCATCCGCTCCGTCAAGGCGTAACCACGCTTAGTAAAACGCTTCGTCGCTCCCGCGATGAAGCGTTTTATATTATCCTGATAGTACTATCGTATGGACTACTCCCCTATCATCAACGAAAAACGCGCAGAAAAGGAACGCCTAGAAGCAGCGCTCGTTGATCCCGCAAACCTAACAGACACCAAAAAACTCCGCGAAATCAATACCGCCTATATTGCGATCCAAAAAATCATGACGATCGCAGAGGCGTATGAGCACATCGCAAACAACCTCAAAAGCGCAGAGACGATGCGAGAAGATGCGGATGAAGAGGTGCGCGCCATGGCTGAAGCAGAAATCACAGAACTAAACGCCGCACTCCCAGCTGCACAACGAGCACTAGAACTCGCGCTCGTGCCAAAAGATCCTGTTGATGACAATGATGCAATCATTGAAATACGTGCCGGAACCGGCGGAGATGAAGCAGCACTTTTTGCGGCCGATCTTTTCCGCATGTACAACCGCTTTGCTGAACGCAACAACTGGAAAGTATCACTTATTTCCCAAAGTCAGAACGATCTCGGTGGCTTTAAAGAAATTATCTTTGAAATAAAAGGCGAAGGCGTGTACGGCACCATGAAACTGGAAAGTGGTGTGCATCGTGTACAACGTGTACCAAGCACCGAAAAAGCCGGTCGCATTCACACCTCAACAATCACAGTCGCTGTCCTTCCTAAACTTGAGGAGGAAGAATTTGAAATCAATCCCAAGGACATTTCGATTGAAGCGACAACAAGTACCGGAGCCGGTGGCCAAAGTGTAAACACCACTTATTCGGCCTGTCGTGTTGTACACGTTCCCACAGGAACAATGGTGTACTGCCAAGACGAGCGATCCTTTAGTCAAAATAAAGAGCGAGCACTTTCAGTGCTGCGTGCCCGTGTTTACGCCGCAGAACAAGAAAGAAAACAAGCGGCTCTTGATGCCGATCGCCGCGGTCAAATTGGCGGTGGTGAACGCTCCGAAAAAATCCGCACCTACAACTACCCGCAAGACCGCATTACTGATCACCGTCTCAAGCGTACCTGGCACAACTTGCCAGGAGTTCTCGATGGCGACCTACAAGAAGTCGTTGAAGCGCTCAAGCTCGCCTCCCGTGACGCAAAATTTGCTGAACTCGGGCCAGACGAAGACGACGAATAATTGTGACAATAGCCCCCGAAACCATACTCGCCGCCTTAAACCGCGGTGGCGCAGAACTCAAAGCCGCCTGGATCGGGCAATACTTTGCCGTTGAGCAAAGTCCAAAACTAGATGCGCAGGTACTCATGTGTGCTGCGCTAGGCTATACCTCGGCACAACTCTTTAGTCACGGCAACGAAGCGCTTGTACCGGAAGCGCTTGTTCGTTTTACCGACATGCTCGAACGCCGAAAAAAACGCGAACCAATCGCCTATATTCTCGGACAAAAAGAATTTTACGGTCGGACTTTCACAGTAAGTAAATACACGCTCATTCCTCGCCCTGAAACTGAAATAATCATCGATGAGGTTAAGAAAATCCTCACCTGTGACGATGTTGTGCTTGATATCGGAACGGGCAGTGGCGCGATCGCGATAACATGTGCGAGCGAAGGCGCTGAAGGCGTCATTGCAACAGACGTCAGCAAAGAGGCATTAAAGATTGCCAAACGTAACGCCGAACAGCTGTCAGTTGCCGATAAAATCATGTTTCTCCATGGCAATCTTGCAGCACCAATTATCCAGGCCTGGCCGCACCTCTTCCCCAAAACCGCCCCGCAACACCTTATCGTCTGCGCCAACTTACCGTATCTTTCTAAAAATCAATGCGACGCACTTGATGCTGATGTTAAGTTTGAACCACTCAATGCCCTACTTGGCGGCACCGATGGTCTAACACTCTACAAAGATCTCTTTTCGCAATTAGCGTCAGCAAAAAATCGCCTTCCTCAAAAAATAACCGTCCTGTGCGAAATCGATCCTTCACAAAAAGAAAAACTCACACAAGCTGTGCGTGAGTTTTTTCCGAAAGCAGAAATAGGTATCGTAAACGATCTTGCCAAGCACCCGCGCGTACTTATTGCGACGTTGCGCTAAACGTCTCTGCACGCGAAAGAGCATCAACAACCTCAATCCACGTGATACCCGCATTAAAGACGATCTCGTCACCAGTATCCATACGATAAAACCGCAGCCTACTCGTGCGATCCTCTTTTTGCCAAGTAGCTAAAATGGCATTGCCATTTTGCACCACAAGCGCGTCACCCTCCCCTACAGTACGAATACTTCGTCTGCCGATACTATCAATGACTGAAATATCCGTTGCTAGCACAATAATATTGTCGGCCATTACTAAGCCATCACCTTCAACCGGATATGTGTCTCCGGCCTGTTCGCGCAAGTAACGATTAAGAACCGCGTCATAATGCCACGTAACGTCATACGCCCCACCAAGCCCAATCGACAACGATCGATCAAGGCCGCTAGGAGCGCCATCTGCAAACAACCAGGCGTCATAATTCGGAACAAGCTCTGAAAACTCATCAAGCGCCTCGGTGAGATTATCAGTTGATGTATATACGTTATGAGGAGCGTAACGCGGTGGGGCTCCACGCCAATAATACTCACCCTGGTAAAACTCATTTAAGTCCGGTGTCTGAACTGCGGCAATTTTATCAAGCGCCTCAGGTGAGCCACCAACATGAGCGTAAAGCGCATCGAGTTCATCATTCCAATCTACATAATATGGTCGAGCCGAACGCACCGGCCCGATCTTAGCCACATCTTGATCGCTCGAGTAAAAAGCTAAAAACCGCGGGATACCACCCTCAACCGGCGCTTCGATGACAAGAAATGCTTCTTCAATGCCAGTAAGTGGCCAGGCGTCTATACTGTTTTCAATCATGACACCAAAAACCTGTGGCAATTCAGGTAACGGTGCATCAATAAGCGTACCCGTGAGCGGATGACGAAAACTTACTTCGGGCTCCGGAGAAAAAGTTTCCTCAATAACTTCGGCCGGTGAAGGAAGAAAAAGAATGGCTAAGCCAACCAAGATAACAACAAGAAACGCCCCAACTGCCGCACTAGCGGCGCGAACTTCCGGCTTCTTAAAAAGTTTTTTGAGATGCATACAGTACGATAAGTGTAGCGCACGATACAAAAATCCCCGTCATGCACAAGGTGCAGACGGGGATTTTTAATGTATTACTCGGACTTCTTAGCTGCGTCAGCGCCCTCAGCTGCGTCTTCCTTCTTTTCGGTAAGAACTTCAACCTTAGAGATGTCCGCATCAACTGCGCTATCAAGCGCTGCCATCTCTTCTTCAGAACGAGGAGGCTGTACAGAGGCGATAGCTGCATCAAGATCGGTCAAGATCGTGATACCAGCTGGAATAACGATATCGCTTACGCGAATAACGTCATCAAAGGTAGTAAGCTTGCTGATATCTACCTGGATCTCGTGAACAAGAGCATCCGGCAAAGACTCAACTTCTACTTCTTCCAAAGACTGAATAAGGGTACCGCCAAGGGTCTTAACAGCTGGCGCGTCACCCACAAGGGACAACTGAATGCTGGCCTCAATGGTCTTCGTAAGGTCAACACGACGGAAATCAGCGTGGGAGAAGAAATCAGTCAAAACATCACGCTGAATGTCAGCGATCAATACCGGGTGGGACTTACCACCAAGCTCAAGATCAATAACGGTACTCGCACCGGCCTGAGCGTAGATCTTGTTAAAAGCGTTGCGATCAACAACGATCTTAGTTGGTTCGACACCAAAACCGTACAAAATTGCAGGAACCTTGGCCTCGGCACGCAAAGCGTTGACGTGGCGACCGTTTTCGGAACGGTTTTCAGCGGAAAGTCGGGCGTGTTGCATAATGCGCGCTATTTTTCCGGAATTCAGTAAAATTGTCAAATCCTAGCGGTGGATTGCTCCCCAGAACCTGCAGTTGGCAAATGAACCGCAGCACTTTGCAAAATACCTATAAGAATAATTGAAAAAATAAGTGAACTGCCACCATAGCTCACAAAAGGCAGGGCAATGCCTGTAGCCGGCAACAAAGCGAGGTTAGCACCCATATGAACAATGGCTTCAACAAGGAATAGTGAAAAAATCCCCACCGCAAGATAGGTCGAAAAGTGATCAACACTACGTGAAGCAATAGAAAAAGTACGCCACAATAAAATAGTATAGGCCAAAACAACAAGAGAAACCCCTATAAAACCAAGCTCTTCTGCAATAACCGCAAAGATAAAGTCAGTCTGACTTTCCGGCAAAAAGCGCAATTGACTCTGGCTACCAGCCCCAAGCCCTCGCCCACCCCAACCGCCAGCACCAATAGCGATCTGAGCCTGGAGCACGTTGTAACCAGTGCCCTGCGGATCTGATAAAGGTTGCAAAAAAGTCAGAATGCGTTCGCGCTGGTAGTTCGCAAAGAGCAAAAACCAACCGATAATAGCCGAAACGCCGCCAAAAGCCGCAAGAACTGCTACGTGCCGAACTCTAATGCCCGCAAAAAGAACAATACTCGCCCAAGTTGCAAATAAAATAGCTGCTCCGCCCATATCTGGCTGCAAAAACAGTAAAGAAGCAGGAATCGCAACCCGCAAAAATGAACTGAACAACTCACGCCAGCCAAAAGAGCGCCGGGCATCTTGGGCAAAATAACGAGCTAACTCAAGAATGACAACAACCTTAGCGTACTCAACCGGCTGGAAAGCAAAATTACCAAAAACGAACCAACCCGTTGCACCATTCAGCTCTCGACCAAAAAACAACACACCTATAAGAAGGAGGACTCCGCTCACGTAAGCTAAACGAGCATAAGCACGAAAAAATGAAACATGAAGCGTGGCACAAATAATCGCAACCGTTGCACCAATGCCAAAAGCGATAAACTGTTTTTGTAAAAATGAAAACTCCCCCGTCCCTCGTGACAACTCAACTGAAGTGATCGCCGCCAAGCCAAAAGAAAAAAGTGCAAAAACACTCAATAGGACTCCCCAGTCAAATCGTTGGAGGATTCGTAGTGATCGTTCAAAGCGCATGCAGCCATGCTAACAGGCCACAGGTTGATCAACAAGCTTAATCAAGAAGATAAATATCCCGCACGTCTTGCAACTGAGCTCCCCGAGGAGACATGTAGGCCTGTGGATCAAAAAATGGAATGACCGGCGTAACAACAACAGTGGCGGTAGCAGGAAGCGTGCCAAAAAATCGCACTTGAATCTCCCGAGTTTCGCCAGACATAAAACGAGGAATCGTGACTGACGTTAGGCCGACGATCGACGATCCACGCATGAGTGAAACAAGAAACGTAGGCTCCCAGTAACTATAGGAGCTACGGTTAGTGACAGAAAAAGTAGCCGTAGCACTTGAGGTGCTCTGTGCATCAGGAAGAAAAACCGTCTGATCAATAGAGAAATCACGATGCTTTTCAAGGTAATCACCAATATCACCAACCTGAGCTCGATCAACAAGTGAGAACGCCACATTCTCAAGAACAAGACGTGCATTCTGTGGTCGACCCGCACTTTCAACCGCATACTGCGTAAGGGTGACCGTCTCACCTGGATTAGCAAAACCTTCAATCAGAACGATTTCACCAGCATCAGAAGTAAAACCGTAATCAAAGGTCACGACATGATGCGTATTAGGGTTCTCAAGCGTTGCATAAAGATCGTATCTTCCACCACCAGTATCCAAAACCGCAACCGACCCTAACGCTAACTGCTGCGGAGCAAGCGACAACGCTGCCGCGCGAGTGAAGCGTGAATTCAATGAAGTAGTGGCTGAAAGACGTACATCAGCAAATGACCCTTGAACTACATAAACTCCAACTGTAGCAAGAGTAAACAACAAAAGAATGGCATCTATAAAGAAGAATACCCCTAAAAAAGCCTGCTCAACCTTTGGTCGAGCTTCTAAGAAAGTGACCTTACGCCTGTAGTCACGCTCGATCTGAGCGTACTCAGTCGCTAGGCCACTTGAAAAATCTGGTGGCCGTCGCTCCTCCATTTCTCCCGCCATATATATTCATTTTATCACACCCACACCTTGTTCTGAGCAAAATCGGCATGGTACGCTTCCCGCCGAATCACCTTCTTTGAAGCCCGCCCGCTATGCCTCCGAAACAAGACCACAAAACATCCGCTGACTATAGCGCAAAAAACATCACCGTCCTTGAGGGACTAGAACCAGTCCGCAAGCGCCCGGGCATGTACATCGGCTCCACCGGCCCTACCGGCTTACACCACATGATCTGGGAAGTTGTCGACAACTCCTTTGATGAAGCCATGGCTGGTCACGCTGACCGCATCACTATTCACATCCAGAAAGACAACTGGGTGAGTGTTGAAGATAACGGCCGTGGTATTCCGGTTGATATCCACCCTGAACAAAAAATATCAGCACTTGAACTCGTACTCACTAAACTCCACGCCGGAGGAAAGTTCGGTGGTGACGCAAGTGGCTATAAAGTTTCTGGTGGTTTGCACGGTGTTGGTGTCTCGGTAGTAAACGCGCTATCGGATCATTTAATTGCCGAGGTACACCGTGAAGGAAAGGTCTGGCAACAAGAATATAAGAAAGGTGTACCGCAAGGAAAAGTAAAAGAGACCGGCACTACAAAAAAGCGCGGCACCATAGTCAGCTTCCATGCTGATGCCACCATCTTTGAAACGATCGAATACGATCTTCCCTACATCATTGATCACTTGCGTCAGCAGAGCTATTTAACCGCTGGCATTCGCGTTGACATCATTGATGAACGTACCGATGACCACAAACCATACGGCTTCTACTTTGAAGGCGGCGTTGCTTCCTATGTTTCGCATTTAAACGCTCGCAAAGAACTTAAGCACCCAAGCATTTTCTACGTACACAAACAGCATGACACCGTAGACGTCGAAATTGCCTTGCAGTACAGCACCGAGTATCACGAAAGCGTGCACTGTTACGCAAACAACATCGTGAACCCAGACGGCGGAACACATATGGCCGGCTTCCGAGCTGCGCTCACCCGTGTTCTCAATACATATGCTCGTGATAAGGGGTACCTAAAAGAAAAAGACACTAACCTAACCGGTGACGATACCCGCGAGGGCTTAACCGCTGTCATTAGCGTCAAAATCCCTGAACCACAATTTGAAGGTCAAACCAAGGGAAAGCTCGGTAACCCAGAAGCAAAGCCTGCCGTTGAGAATATCTTCGGTGAAGCACTACAAATCTTCCTAGAAGAGCACCCTCGCGATGCTGAAGAAATAATTGGAAAGTGTCTTCTCTCAGCACGTGCTCGCGCTGCCGCTCGCGCCGCTCGTGAAACCGTACTTCGTAAAGGCGCACTTGAAGGCCTTACACTTCCAGGAAAACTAGCTGACTGCTCAAGTAAGGACAGTCAAAGCACCGAGCTCTTCATTGTAGAGGGAGACTCTGCAGGTGGATCAGCAAAACAGGCTCGTAACCGCGAGTTCCAAGCTATCCTGCCACTTCGTGGAAAGATCTTGAACGTCGAGCGCGCGCGTCTGGATAAACTCCTAAGTAACAACGAAGTAAAGTCACTCGTCATCGCTCTTGGTACAAACATCGGCGAAGCGTTCGATCTAAGCGCCATGCGCTATGGCCGAGTTGTCATCATGACAGATGCTGACGTCGATGGCGCGCATATCCGCACCCTACTACTCACACTCTTCTACCGACATTTCCCACAGCTTGTCACTAATGGTCGCGTCTACATTGCCATGCCGCCGCTGTACCGAGTACAGGTCGGCAAACAAGTAAAGTACGCCTTCTCAGATGCTGAAAAAGCGAAGGTCATCTCTGAACTCACCGGTGGCAAAGTTGTCGAACCAGAAAAGCCAAGCTTTGGAGAAGATGAAGCTCCGCAAGAACTCCAAGTCGGTGGAGTAAAGGTAAACATCCAGCGCTATAAGGGTCTTGGTGAAATGAACCCCGACCAGCTCTGGGACACCACCATGGATCCAGCCACCCGCATGATGAAAGTAGTAACCGTGGATGACGCTGAAATCGCTAACGAAACCTTCGATATCCTCATGGGTTCAGATGTCGCTCCACGTAAGCGCTTTATTCAGACCCACGCGAAGGAAGTAGTAAACCTCGACGTCTAGGAATTAAAATCCGCCCCACCCGGGCGGATTTGATTTTTCGTAAAACATAAGCTACTCTTACTCGTCGCACCTTCAAACCACTCGGAGCACACTCATGCCCAATACCCTAAGGGAAATCTTCCGTCAGCCAGAGATGGCGATCACAACGAGGAACTTGGCGCTCGAACTCTCAGAACTCCTCGCGCCCTACGAGAGCTTCATGCTCGCGGTCGATCACGCCGATCACAACGAAGTCCTGATCGCGCAGGGGCTACTGCGTGAAGAGGTTCTCACCGCAGACTTCTTCCGCAAGCTCGACCTGCTGGTCAATTCGATTTCCGAACACCTCACGTTCGTTGCGAGCAAGTCCGGACAGTCGCCCTCGCGCACCAAGCAACAGCTCAAGCGCCACGTCAGCATCATCGCAACGTGGTACAAGGAGCTCAGCGAGCGAGACAACCACCTGGCTGCAGCATTTCTTGGTGACGCACTGTGGGCATACAAGCTCACCTTCATCGAACAAGGAATGGCAAGTAGAGGACTCAAACAGGAACCAGCAGATCTCGCCCTCGACAACCGCGAAGGCGTTCGCGAACTCAAGGAGATGATTCACTGGCTCGCCTGGCGAAACGATGCGCACGAACGCACGCGTCGCATGCGCAAGGAGATGGAAGTCTTCGCCGCCGACGTCAACGAGTACATCGAAGTCGTCGCGCCACTGCTCGACTGCCGACTCGTGATCAGCGATGACCACAAGCACGCGGCGACCGTCGCGTTCGAACTCGGATTCGCCCAGATGGCGATGTTCGGCGCGAAGCGCCTCGCGATCACCCCGCAAACGGAAGGCAACTCGGTTGACCTCTTCGGATGCCATCTGACGCTCCACAATGGTGACTCCATCACCTACTACATCAATCGCACCACCTGCGAGCTCGTGCCGCCAACGGTGAAGTACATCAGTGCGCGCCACCTGTTCGCGCGCCACGATCTCGAGTACGTCTACGAAGCGTTGCGAAAAGTGACGTTCGTCGCCATCTGCGAGGCGGTCACGCTCGGAAAGATCGTACCCGTCTACTGGTCAAGCGAAGAACAGATCAAAGAAGAGCTCGACAACACCGAAGAGCTCGAGATCGAAGAACCTCCAAAAAACCAGGAAGAGTCGATCGATGATCAGGATTCGCAATCCCCGCCAGAAGAGGTGATCGCAGCCGAATCATGCGATCCCAAATCTGTTCACGTCGCACGTGGACGGGTGACGTGGAGGCGAGTCCTCTCGGCAATGAAGCACTTCGGCGTGAAAGTGGAGTGGAACCATCACCCCATGCTCGTCAAAGACGGGATCCGCGTACGCTACGCAAACCCTCACGACAACGATGCACGCAAGAACGCTCGCTATCTACACAAGGCGCTTCGAGCCTTCGGCATCGACCGCAACGAGTTCTACGCCACCCTCATGGCCTAGCACAGCTACCGCCGCCAACGCTCCACGTGTGTTGGCGGCGGCTTCTTTTTGACCAACGCCACAGTGTCTGATAGTATGGAACCATATCCCCGGGAAGGGGATTTTTGAATCTCTTTTATGAGCGCAATCACTCAAAACGCCGTGGTACGCTACTTCAAAGAAGTTCGTGACGAACTTAGCAAGGTAACCTGGCCAACACGCAAGGAAACACTCAAGTATTCCCTGCTCGTTATCGCCATCTGTGCTGGTATCGCCACCTACTTCGGCTTACTCGACTGGGGTCTAACGATCGGTCTTGAGAAGCTTGTAGAGGTCACGAGCTAACCCAAATTAACATCAAGTACCTTTTGGTATGGCAAAGCAAACAGCTAATTACGGCCGTCGCTGGTACGCCATTCACACCTACTCCGGCTATGAAGAAGCCGTAGCAGATGGTCTGCGTCAGCGTATCGACACCATGGACATGTCGGAAAAGATCTTCGGCGTCCTTGTTCCGAAAGAAAAGAAGATCAAGATCAAAAATGGTGCGCGTAAAGTTATTGAAGAGAAGATCTTCCCTGGCTATGTGCTCGTTGAGATGATCGTAACCGATGACTCCTGGTACGTTGTGCGCAACACGCCAAACGTTACCGGCTTCATTGGAACCGGCACCACCCCTACCCCGATTGCTCAAGAAGAAATCGACGCCCTCATGAAACGCGTCGGTGTCTCAGAGCCTGAATTCAAGATCGAGGTACAAAAAGGCGATACCGTCTCCATTTCCGATGGTCCTTTCAAAGGCCAGCAAGCAAAGGTGGAGAGCGTGGACGTTGCTCGTGGCAAGGTGAAAGTCTTGGTTTCCATGTTCGGTCGCGAAACCCCACTTGAACTCGATTTCCTTCAGGTGAAGAAAGTATAGGTCAATAAAAACACCCTTTAAACGGGTGTTTTTATATTCACCACCAACATAATTGACATTTTCGGCCAAGATTGGCACTATTCGGCCACTAATAAACGACGTGGTCGCTTGGGTCAATTCCCAAGAATCCACTATAAACACATTCGTTATGCCCCCAAAGATCAAAGCGATCTTAAAGGTACAGGCGATGGGTGGCTCCGCTACCCCAGCGCCACCACTTGGTCCGGTACTTGGTCAGCAAGGTATCAACATTCAACAGTTCGTCACGCAGTTCAATGCGGCAACGCAAGATCGTCGTGGTGAAGTGGTACCTGCGGTTATCACGGTATACGAGGATCGTACATTCTCGTTCGTCCTAAAAACCGCTCCAGCTTCCGAGCTCATCAAAAAGGCTCTCAAGTTGCAGAAAGGTTCTGGTAAGCCATTGACCGAAAAACTCGGCAAGCTCACCAAGGCGCAGTTGCGTGACATTGCACAAACCAAGTTACCTGACCTCAACACCAAAGACGTAGAGAAGGCCATGCTCATCATTGCTGGAACTGCACGTCAGATGGGCGTTGACGTCGAAGCGTAGTACACTCTAGGTACTATGAATAGAGATGCCGGAACCTTTATCTTGCGACTGTACTTTGCAGTCGTTTCAGCAGTAACGTTATTCACGCTCATGTTTGGTGCAATTGACCTGCTTACAATCGGCTTGAAAAAAGTCGTCTTCAAAGCAGCAGATGTGCCATCCTGGGGACTAGAAGATTGTTCAGTAACAGGGCCACGCTACGCCGTTTCTGAAACGGAAGCGCAGCTTGATGAAGCTGAGTACATCAAACAGTGTGAAGCTCGTAACGCTGACATGCTAAAGAACTATAAGGTGCAGACAGCTGAGAACATGGTACGCAATCTTGCGCTCATCATTATCTCTTCCCCACTGTTCCTCATTCACTTCCGCACTCTCTACCGTGACCTCATGGAGGAACATAAGAAATAATCACTTCGTGGGAGCTCCACCGCGAGCGCTATTACCACCAAATATATGAACAAGCGCTACACCGCTGCTCAAGCAGCAGTTACCAAAACCAAAGCCTACAGTGCAGCTGATGCAGCAGCACTTGTAAAAGCTAACGCCACCGCTAAGTTTGATGAAACGATCGAAATGCACTTCAGCCTTGGCATTGATCCAAAGCAAGGTGATCAGCAGATTCGTGGAACTATCAGCTTGCCGCACGGCTCTGGTAAATCCAAGCGTGTTGCCGCTTTCGTTGACAGCAACAATGAAGCCGCTGCTAAAGCCGCTGGCGCAGATATCATCGCAACCGAAGAATACATCGAAGAACTCGTAAAGACGGGTAAAATCGATTTCGACGTTGCCGTTGCAACACCTGCCATGATGCCAAAGCTTGCCAAGGCCGCAAAAATCCTTGGTCCACGCGGACTCATGCCAAACCCAAAGACCGACACCGTTGGTCCAAATATCACCAAGATCATTGAAGAGCAGAAGGCTGGTAAGTTGTCCTTCAAGAACGACAACACCGCTAACGTTCACGTGATCGCTGGTAAGGCATCCTTCACTGCTGAAAAACTCGCCGATAACATCAACGCCATCGTTGACGCTATCCGCAAGATCAAGCCAGCAAGTTCTAAGGGTATCTACATCAAGTCAGCAACCGTAACCTCAACCATGGGGCCAGCGGTCAAGCTCGATGTCTCCCAGGCCTAAGCCTTACAAAAACGCCCAGCAGGGCGTTTTTGTATTGAGAAGATAGACTGTGGAAAAACCTGGGGAAATCATCCTCTACGCCACATGATCGTAATGCTAAGGTGCTTGCAACTATGCACCCCATCAAAGGCCTCACGGACGATCAAATTCTAGGAGAATGGCACGACTCACTCATTCACGGCGTCAATTTAAAAACCGTCGTACTTGATGGCTTTTCACCAGAAGACAGCGCCATGCTGCAAGCACTCTATTCCCGAGACCCAAAAAGCGTCCTAACTCACGTAAGCAAAGTACTTGAAAGTGGCTCAGGAAAATTCATGGAACGCTACTACGTTGGCTACAATCACAAATCAATCGGTGATTGCGGAAGTACAACTGTCTGCGTTGAGGGTATTAGCATGCTTGCCGCTAAAGCACTCCAGGATTGGCGCTTATACAA
>JAGORL010000003.1 GCA_018062825.1 Patescibacteria group bacterium
TGGTGCCACTGATTGTCATTATATGTTCCGGTGCTTGTTGCATTATCGTCTGGGCCGTATGCGTTATCGTCATCAATACCAAACGACATAGTACCGCCAGTGTTCATCTGGATGCGGTAACCAGCAACTGCCGCTGGGGTGGCGTTGAAATACTGATCAATGAGTACGTCGGTTCCCGACATGGCAGTTGCGTGCTTGAACCACACCTGAATAGCAAATGACGTTGTTCCAGGATTGAAGTCTGTATCGTTGTCACAAGTACCGTCATTGTTGGTGTCTGAACACAGGAACTGCGAGGTGCCGTTGAAGCTTAGCGCTCGACCCTTTACACCATTTACATCATAAGTTGGCGCAACTTCATCTTCCAGAACGTTCGCACGGAACGAGGCGTCAACCGGCGAACCACTTGCGTCTTCAAAGCTCCACATACCACGAATGGTACCGCTCACAAGGTTCGTTTGCTCGGTAGTCGTAATCATCTTACTCCAGCCGTTGGCCGGGGTAGCGTTGTGATCATGGATTTCCGCGAAACCAAGGCTGTGACCAACGTAGATGACGTCTCCAGCGCCGGCGTCAGCGAAGGAAGCGCGCTCAATAACATCAAGACTATCTGGTGAAGTTGACATGGTCGGGGTAGTTTTTGCTAGCTGTGGCGTTGAGGCCTGATCCCAGACTTTAGTAGGGGTTGTTTGATCGGCGACGTTGATATCAATGTTGTTCCAACGCTCGACTTGCGCGAGAGCTTCATTAGTACCGTACAAACGACCTCCGCGGGTGACAATGACAGCATTGTAGTCGTTACCAACGGTATCAGAATAATCAACTACTCTTGCCGCGTTCAGATTGACTAGAGAAATACCTGTGTCTGTGGCAGCGGCAATGAAGGTTCCACCCTCAAGAGGTCCGTTATTTGTGGCAGCAGACCTACTACCGTACATAACTGTTACCGACACGTCGTTCACAATCGTATCAGCAAGTGCAAAGTTGGTCTGCGCGTCATCAGCGTAGCTAACCGTAGTATTACGATTAGCGATATCCTTATCACCAAGAACGCGGTTAGTGGAGTTGTAGCGATACATTCGATCACGAATGAAGTCGATTGCGTACATACCCGTACCTGACGACCCGTTTGTACCAACGTAGACAACGCCATTAAACGCTGCAACGCCTGATGGATCATTGTTTGTGTTTGCACCAAGAGCGTAGGTGCCATCTTGCGTAAAGCGCATCCAGAGCTCGTGTGAGTTTGCGTCGATAATGTATAGCTCGGAATCGGTGGTTGCGATAATGGCAATTTGTGGGAATTGACTCTTTCCACAGCGATCATCAGTTAAAACACAGTCATCATCATCGCCGTCATCTTTTGCTTCTGTGTACCAGCTGGTAACTTGCGCCTTTGATGATTTTGTCCAATCTCCCGCGTCACTATCTTTTGTCGTGTCGTAAATAATAATATCGTTGATGCCTGTAATTCCCTTTTCGATCACGTATCCCTTCAAGTCAATGTCGCCATGGACATTGATATTGCCACGATCGGTCTCACTTCCGACCTCAAGTAAATCCGTTGGTGCTGCATTATTGATACCGACACTTCCTCCGGAGAAAAGGGCTGCATACTCAGTACCTGATCCAGAGCCAGCCTCGACCTTCAAACCAACGCTCGTGACATTACTTAATGATCCGGTGCCACCAGAAACATTTAAGCCATTCCAAGTACAGGCACCTGTTGTACAGGCGGTGAGCGTAGGGGTATCGATATTGATACCGTTGATGGTCTTTGTACCGGCTCCTGAGGTGTTAATGGTCGACTCGATATCAAGACCACTAGTAACGCCATCATTGTTGGCATTTGTGGAGGCATCGGTGAAGGTGATCTTCATGGCCTGGCCAACTTCACTAGCTGCGGTATGCACAAACGTTGCACCGCCAACCTGCATGATCGTTCCGGAGGTCATAGCCGTGCCGCCGGTTACCGAAAGACCGGTTGTTGAAGTAATCGTTGACCAATCAAGGCTCTGCACCGTGGCGCCCATGGCAATTGCCCCGTTTCCTGATGGATCGTTAATCGTATCCCAAGCAGCTGAACCACCGGAGATATCTGAGAGGAAGGCGACCGTACCGGAAGCATTCTGGAAGGTGATAGTGCGGTCAGCGGTTGGGTCTGTGATTGCGAAGGTGGTTTCATTCGCATCAGAAGTCACACCTTCGAATACGAATGGTGAAGCGCCTTGAATGCCGGCGTTGAGGGTGAAGGTATCGGTAGCTGTATCGTTACCAAGGATAGTGCTGCCGTCGGTTGTCACTGAACCAAGACCCGTGACGTCGCCCGTGACTGAGATGTCCCAATCTGAAGAATCGATAGCAATCGTGTCACCATTGTCACCAAGCACTATCTGGCCATTGGCAGTAAGCGTCGAACCGTTCGCGATCGTCGTACTACCGTTCAAAGAAATCGCTCCGGTACCGGTTGAAAATGCTGCGGATCCCGTTTGTGTAAACGTGCCATCCATCGTTAAGGATCCGATGCCGGTTACATCACCGATCGCTGAGATGTCCCAGTCTGAAGAATTGATCGCAACGGTGTCGCCATTGTCACCGAGAGTTACGGTGCCGTTCGCTACGAATGCTGAACCGCTTGCAACGGTAGTTGCGCCGTTAAGCGAGATCGCTCCGGTACCGGTTGAGAAGGTAGTAGCGCCGGACTGGGTGAGGTTACCGTCCATGGTAATTGCACCGATACCGGTCAAGGCACCTGATAGGGAGATATCCCAATCAGCGGTATTGATCGACGCAGTATCCGAGCCGTCACCAAGGGTAAAGTTATCTTGCACTGTAACGTTTCCAATGAATGTGAAATCTGGAGTTGTGGCCGCAGTACCAAAGACTATAGCCTCTGCGCCATTGGTGGTATTGATGTTAATATAGTTATTTGTTCCCTCTTGGATATCTAGGGCATTCGTAACATTGTCTGTCAGGTTAGGAGAGATGGTGTCCGTAAGGAAGGCAACGGTGCCGCTGGCGTTCTGGAAGGTGATGGTATTGTCGGCGGTCGGGTCTGTAATAGCGAAAGCTGTTTCGTTGGCATCGACGCTGGCACCCTCAAAGGTGAGCGGAGAGGCACCAAGGAATGTAGCGTTGATCGCAATCGTATCCGCGCTATTGCTACCGAGCACTGTATTGCCATCAACCGCGAGATCAGCGGTTGTGTAGATAGTTCCTCCACTTGAGATTTCCCAAGCTGGGGAAATAATCTCAATCGCAGCAGTTGAACCATCAAGCGTTATGCTGCCGACTGCGTCAAAGCTACCACTCGCTGTTAACAAGCCGGTAACAGTGGTGGCTCCGGTACCCAAGAATGTGTAGGTAGGGTTGGTTGTGGCATTACCGAAAGAGATGTTCTCTGAACTATTTGTAGTATTAATGTTGAAGTAATTATTTGTTCCCTCCTGGATATCTAGGGCGTTTGCGGTGTTATCGGTAAGCGTTGACGACAGGGTGTCTGTTAAGAAAGCTACCGTACCAGACGCATTCTGGAAGGTGATGGTGCGGTCAGCTGTCGGATCCGTGATTGCGAAGGTGGTCTCCGACGTGTCGGCCGTAGCACCCTCAAATACGAAAGGTGAGGCACCCTGAATACCGGCATTGAGGGTGAAGGTGTCAGTTGCGGAGTCGTTACCGAGCGTCGTGTTGCCGTCGGTCGTGACTGAACCGAGACCCGTTGCATCACCGGTAGCCGAAATGTCCCAATCGCTTGAGTTGATAGCCACCGTATCACCGTTGTCACCAAGCGTTACCTGGCCGTTCGCGACAAGAGCACCGTTTGTGGTCGTCGTACCAGTGACCGTCAAAGCACCAGCGAATGAGGTTGCGCCGGTACCAAGGAATGCAAATGTTGGGTTTGTCGTGGCGTTACCAAAGGAGATGTTCTCAGAAGCATTCGTCGTGTTGATGTTCAAGTAGTTGTTTGTTCCCTCTTGCAAGTCGTAGGCGTCAGCTGTGTTGTCGGTGAGGGATGAAGCGAGAATATCTGCCAAGAATGCCACCGTACCAGACGCATTCTGGAAGGTGATGGTGCGGTCAGCTGTCGGATCCGTGATTGCGAAGGTGGTCTCCGACGTGTCGGCCGTAGCACCCTCAAATACGAAAGGTGAAGCACCCTGAATACCGGCATTGAGGGTGAAGGTGTCAGTTGCGGAGTCGTTACCGAGCGTCGTGTTGCCGTCGGTCGTGACTGAACCGAGACCCGTTGCATCACCGGTAGCCGAAATGTCCCAATCGCTTGAGTTGATAGCTACCGTGTCACCGTTGTCGCCGAGCGTTACCTGACCGTTCGCAACAAGAGCGCCATTAGTCGTGGTGGTACCCGTAACAGTTACCGTGCTGCCAGCGGTTACTGCGCCGTTAAGCGATACTGCACCCGTGCCGGTAGCGAATGTGGTAGCACCTGACTGGGTGAAGTTACCATCGAGGGCGATAGAACCGAGACCAGTAGCGTCGCCAGTTGCTGAAATGTCCCAGTCTGACGAGTTGATAGCGACCGTCGAAGAACCGTTGCCAAGCGTTGTCGCTCCGGTTGAGCTTAGGGTTGTGAAAGCACCGGTTGAAGCAGAGCTTGCGCCGATTGCCGTGCCGTCGATATTTCCTCCGTTGATATCAACTGTTGTTGCAGTAAGAGTTCCGGAGTCGGTGAGTTCACCGAGTGTGATTCCGCCATCGAGAACGTTGAGCTCTGCTCCTGAAATGAGAATGCCCTGATTTTCAATAATGTTAACAAACGTACCCCCTGCGTCAATAATTCTGATAGCTGTGCCAACGGCGTCATCGGTGTCAGAATTATCTAACGTAAGCAAGGAATCAACACCTTCGGTAGAAGCAGCGTTATCGACATACAATGCAGACTGCTGTGTGGTTGCACTACCGGTATCACTACCCACTGCCTCGATATGTACACCTCTTTCTGCAACGCCATTTGTCATGGTGCGAGCAAAAGTAATCGTTCTACCAGCAGCACCCGTCACCGTGAAAACCCCATCCAACGTGCCGCTGTCTGTAATCTTGTCAAAATTTATTGTGTCATTTGTTAGATCGGCGTTATCAATGTTGGTAATTGAATTACCGCTTCCGTTGGCATCAAAGGCTACACCGGTGATCGTGCCGGTAGCATCAATATCCCAATCACTGGAGTTGATAGCCACCGTGTCACCATTGTCCCCGAGCGTTACCTGACCGTTCGCGACAAGAGCACCATTAGTCGTAGTGGTACCTGTAACAGTTACCGTGCTACCAGCGGTTACTGCACCGTTAAGTGATACTGCACCCGTGCCGGTAGCAAATGTCGTTGCGCCAGACTGGGTGAAGTTACCATCAAGCGCGATAGAACCAAGACCAGAGGCATCACCGGTAGCAGAGATGTCCCAGTCTGACGAGTTGATAGCAACAGTATCGCCACCGTCACCAAGCGTGACCTGACCGTTAGCAGCAAGAGCGCCATTGGTGGTGGTCGTGCCAGTGACTGTTAACGCACCAGCGAATGAGGTTGCGCCGGTACCAAGGAAGGCGAAAGTAGGATTCGTGGTTGCGTTACCAAACGAGATGTTCTCCGAGGCATTGGTCGTATTAATGTTCAAGTAGTTGTTTGTTCCCTCTTGAAGATCGTAGGCGTCAGCTGTGTTGTCGGTGAGTGATGAAGCAAGGATGTCGGCCAAGAAAGCGACCGTACCAGAAGCATTTTGGAAGGTGATCGTGCGGTCAGCTGTCGGGTCTGTGATAGCGAAGGTGGCCTCCGACGTGTCGGCCGTAGCACCCTCAAATACGAAAGGTGAGGCACCTTGAATGCCGGCGTTGAGGGTGAAGGTGTCAGTTGCGGAGTCGTTACCAAGGGTGGTGTTACCATCCGTTGTTACTGCGCCGAGGCCAGTGACGTCGCCGGTAGCGGAGATGTCCCAATCTGAGGAGTTGATAGCAACCGTATCTCCATTGTCACCAAGTGTCACAGCGCCATTAGCGACAAGAGCGCCGTTCGTGGTCGTCGTACCGGTCACCGTTACTGTGCTACCAGCTGTTACCGCACCGTTCAAGGAAACTGCACCGGTACCGGTAGCAAAAGTGGTGGCACCTGACTGAGTGAAGTTGCCATCAAGGGCGATCGAGCCGAGACCAGAAGCGTCGCCAGTTGCTGAAATGTCCCAGTCTGACGAGTTGATAGCAACCGTATCGCCGCCATCGCCGAGGGTAACCTGACCGTTTGCGGCAAGAGCACCATTGGTGGTGGTCGTGCCGGTGACTGTTAACGCACCAGCGAATGAGGTTGCGCCGGTACCGAGGAAGGCGAAACTTGGGTTCGTGGTGGCGTTACCAAAGGAGATGTTCTCACTGGCGTTTGTCGTGTTGATGTTCAAGTAGTTGTTTGTTCCCTCTTGAAGATCATAGGCATCTGTCGTGTTGTCGGTTAAATCTGTACCAGCAATGTCAGTAAGGAAAGCGACGGTTCCGCTCGCGTCCTGGAAGGTAATCGTACGGTCAGCGGTTGGATCTGTGATGGCAAAGGTGGTCTCCGACGTGTCGGCTGTTGCGCCCTCAAACGTGAATGGCGAAGCGCCCTGAACGGTGGCGTCCAAGGTGAAAGTATCTGTAGCTGCATCACCGATTGTAGCGTTGCCATCGGTTGTGATAGCACCAATACCTGTAACATCACCTGTTGCGGAAATGTCCCAGTCGCTGGAGTTGATTGCTACCGTGTCACCGTTGTCGCCGAGCGTTACCTGACCGTTTGCGGCAAGAGCACCGTTCGTGGTCGTGGTACCGGTGACAGTTACCGTGCTGCCAGCGGTTACTGCGCCGTTAAGCGACACCGCTCCCGTGCCGGTAGCGAATGTGGTAGCACCTGACTGGGTGAAGTTACCATCGAGGGCGATAGAACCGAGACCAGTAGCGTCGCCAGTTGCTGAAATGTCCCAGTCTGACGAGTTGATAGCAACCGTCGAAGAACCGTTGCCAAGCGTTGTCGCTCCGGTTGAGCTTAGGGTTGTGAAAGCACCGGTTGAAGCAGAGCTTGCGCCGATTGCCGTGCCGTCGATATTTCCTCCGTTGATATCAACTGTTGTTGCAGTCAGCGTTCCGGAGTCGGTGAGTTCACCGAGTGTGATTCCGCCATCGAGAACGTTGAGCTCTGCTCCTGAAATGAGAATGCCAGCGTTATCAAAGATGTTCACGAGTGTTCCACCGGCATCCACGATTTTGATAGCAGCTCCAACTGAATCATCAGTGTCTGAGTTATCAAGTACCACAAAGGCATCCAAGCCTTCCGTAGAGGCTACGTTATCGATATAGAGACCGAATTGGTTGGTGGTTCCTGATCCTGTATCACTTGCGGTTACACCAAGAGTAAAACCATTCTCAGTGGTGTTGTTGGTGAGCAACCTATTGATGGTGATCGTTTCACCCGCGGTACCAATCAGGCTCAAAGCACTATCCAGCGCCATTGCATCAGCAAATTCAGTAAAATCGAATTCGTCATTTGCTATATCTGATGCTTGAATGGTGCCAGCAGCGATATCTGCACTAACGATTGTGCTATTCACAATGTCCGCACTTTCGATGTTCGTAATTGAGTTGCCAGCGCCATTAGCATCAAAGGCTACTCCTGTTATCGCGCCCGTAGCATCAATATCCCAATCACTTGAGTTGATTGCAACAGTATCTCCATTGTCGCCGAGAGTGACTGCGCCGTTTGCGACAAATGCAGAACCGTTTGCAACGGTCGTTGCACCGTTAAGTGATACTGCACCCGTGCCGGTTGCAAATGTCGTTGCGCCAGACTGAGTGAAGTTACCGTCGAGAGCAATGGAACCAAGGCCAGAGGCGTCACCAGTTGCGGAGATGTCCCAATCCGAGGAATTGATGGCAACCGTGTCGCCACCGTCACCAAGCGTGACCTGACCGTTAGCAGCAAGAGCGCCATTGGTGGTGGTCGTGCCTGTGACCGTCAAAGCACCAGCGAATGAAGTGGCGCCGGTACCAAGGAATGCGAAGGTTGGATTGGTCGTGGCGTTACCGAATGAGATGTTCTCAGAAGCATTCGTCGTGTTGATGTTCAAGTAGTTATTGCTTCCCTCTTGAAGATCGTAAGCGTCAGCTGTGTTATCGGTGAGGGATGAAGCAAGAATATCTGCCAAGAAAGCGACGGTGCCAGAAGCATTCTGGAAAGTGATTGTACGGTCAGCTGTCGGGTCTGTGATGGCAAATGTCGTTTCTGAGGTGTCGGCAGTTGCACCCTCAAATACGAAAGGTGAGGCACCTTGAATGCCGGCGTTGAGGGTGAAGGTGTCGGTGGCTGTGTCGTTACCAAGAGTCGTATTACCGTCGGTTGTGACTGCGCCAAGACCTGTAACATCACCTGTTGCTGAGATGTCCCAATCTGAAGAGTTGATTGCAACAGTATCTCCGTTGTCGCCGAGTGTGACGGTGCCGTTTGCGACAAATGCAGAACCATTCGCAACGGTTGTTGCGCCGTTAAGTGACACCGCGCCTGTACCAGTTGATAGATCTACAGCCCCCAGTTGAATGATATCGCCAGCAATTGAAGCTGGCCCTTGCAGATCTAGCTCTTGAAGATCGAATATTCCCGAACTTGAATAATTTACTCCTGAGCCCAAAATTTCTATTGCAGCTGATGGGTTGCCGATAAATATGTCGCCAGTCGATGTGCCGGCACCGATGAAAACACTCGCGCTACCGTCATTATTAATGTTGACGTCACTACCTGAAATCGTTGCCCCGGCGGTAGCTGTCAACAGACCGTTCATGGAAATAGTACCGATTCCGGTCAAGTCACCTGTTGCTGAAATGTCCCAATCTGATGAGTTGATAGCCACCGTATCGCCACCGTCACCAAGAGTTACGGCGCCGTTGGCAACGAATGCTGAACCGTTCGCAACCGTAGTTGGACCATTAAGTGATACCGTGCCAGTACCAGTCGAGAATGTCGTAGCACCAGACTGGGTGAAATTACCATCAAGCGCGATCGAGCCGAGACCAGAAGCATCACCGGTTGCGGAGATGTCCCAATCGCTGGAGTTAATAGCGACTGTATCGCCACCGTCACCAAGCGTGACCTGACCGTTAGCAGCAAGAGCGCCATTGGTGGTCGTAGTGCCGGTGACCGTCAACGCACCAGCGAATGAAGTTGCGCCGGTACCAAGGAATGCGAAAGTAGGATTCGTGGTGGCGTTACCAAAGGAGATGTTCTCAGAAGCATTCGTCGTGTTGATGTTGAGGTAATTATTGCTTCCCTCTTGCAAGTCGTAAGCGTTGGCCGTGTTGTCGGTGAGGGATGAAGCGAGGATGTCGGCCAAGAAAGCGACGGTGCCAGAAGCGTTCTGGAAGGTGATGGTGCGATCTGCGGTAGGATCCGTGATCGCGAAGGTGGTCTCTGACGTGTCGGCTGTTGCACCTTCGAATACGAAAGGTGAAGCACCTTGAATGCCGGCATTGAGGGTGAAGGTGTCGGTAGCTGCGTCGTTACCAAGGGTGGTGTTACCGTCGGTTGTGACTGCACCAAGACCGGTTACATCACCTGTTGCTGAGATGTCCCAATCGCTTGAGTTGATAGCGACCGTGTCACCGTTGTCGCCGAGCGTTACTTGGCCGTTTGCTGCAAGAGCGCCGTTTGTGGTCGTCGTACCAGTGACTGTTACTGTGCTACCAGCTGTTACCGCACCGTTCAAGGAAACCGCGCCAGTACCGGTAGCGAAGGTGGTTGCACCGGACTGGGTGAAGTTACCATCAAGCGCGATCGAACCAAGACCGGAAGCGTCACCTGTTGCTGAAATATCCCAGTCTGAAGAATTGATGGCAACCGTATCGCCGCCGTCACCGAGCGTGACCTGGCCATTTGCCGCAAGAGCACCGTTCGTAGTCGTGGTACCCGTGACCGTCAAAGCACCAGCGAATGAGGTTGCGCCGGTACCAAGGAATGCGAAAGTAGGATTCGTGGTGGCGTTACCAAAGGAGATGTTCTCAGAAGCATTCGTCGTGTTGATGTTGAGGTAATTATTGCTTCCCTCTTGCAAGTCGTAAGCGTTGGCCGTGTTGTCGGTGAGGGATGAAGCGAGGATGTCGGCCAAGAAAGCGACGGTGCCAGAAGCGTTCTGGAAGGTGATGGTGCGATCTGCGGTAGGATCCGTGATTGCGAAGGTGGTTTCTGAGGTGTCGGCAGTTGCACCCTCAAATACGAAAGGTGAGGCACCTTGAATGCCGGCGTTTAACGTGAAGGTGTCAGTTGCGGAGTCGTTACCGAGCGTGGTGTTGCCATCCGTTGTTAGTGCACCGAGGCCAGTGACGTCGCCGGTAGCGGAGATGTCCCAATCTGAAGAGTTGATAGCAACTGTATCTCCGTTGTCACCGAGGGTGACAGTGCCGTTCGCGACAAGAGCGCCATTAGTCGTGGTGGTACCTGTAACAGTTACCGTGCTGCCAGCGGTTACTGCACCGTTAAGTGATACTGCACCCGTACCGGTTGCAAATGTCGTTGCGCCAGACTGAGTGAAGTTGCCATCGAGTGCGATCGAACCAAGACCAGAGGCGTCACCAGTTGCGGAGATGTCCCAATCCGAGGAATTGATGGCAACCGTGTCGCCACCGTCACCCAAAGTAACGGTGCCATTAGCAGTAAGAGCACCGTTCGTGGTCGTGGTACCAGTGACCGTCAAAGCACCAGCAAACGAAGTTGCACCGGTACCGAGGAAGGCGAAACTTGGGTTCGTGGTGGCGTTACCAAAGGAGATGTTCTCAGAAGCATTCGTCGTGTTGATGTTCAAGTAGTTATTGCTTCCCTCTTGAAGATCGTAGGCGTTAGCTGTGTTGTCGGTGAGGGATGAAGCAAGGATGTCTGCCAAGAAAGCGACGGTGCCGCTGGCGTTCTGGAAGGTGATGGTGCGGTCAGCTGTCGGATCCGTGATGGCGAAGGTGGTCTCTGACGTGTCGGCCGTAGCACCCTCAAATACAAAAGGTGAAGCACCTTGAATACCGGCGTTTAACGTGAAGGTGTCAGTTGCAGAATCGTTACCAAGGGTGGTGTTGCCGTCGGTTGTGACTGAACCGAGACCCGTTGCATCACCGGTAGCCGAAATGTCCCAATCGCTCGAGTTAACTGCGACCGTGTCACCGTTGTCGCCAAGTGTCACAGCACCATTAGTGACAAGAGCGCCGTTTGTGGTCGTCGTACCAGTGACTGTTACCGTGCTGCCAGCGGTTACCGCACCGTTAAGTGATACTGCGCCAGTACCAGTCGAGAATGTCGTAGCACCAGACTGGGTGAAGTTGCCATCGAGGGCGATGGAACCAAGACCGGAAGCGTCGCCGGTTGCTGAAATGTCCCAATCGCTGGAGTTGATAGCAACTGTGTCACCACCGTCACCAAGCGTGACCTGACCGTTAGCAGCAAGAGCACCATTTGTTGTTGTGGTGCCGGTGACTGTTAGCGCACCTGCCATCGACGTCAAACCGGAACCTAAGAATGCAAACGTTGGGTTTGTCGTGGCGTTACCAAAAGAGATGTTCTCGGAAGCATCGGTTGTGTTGATGTTCAAGTAGTTATTACTTCCCTCTTGCAAGTCGTAAGCGTTGGCCGTGTTGTCGGTGAGTGATGAAGCGAGGATGTCTGCCAAGAATGCCACCGTACCAGAAGCGTTCTGGAAGGTGATGGTGCGATCTGCAGTTGGATCTGTGATTGCGAAGGTGGTTTCTGAGGTGTCGGCAGTTGCACCCTCAAATACGAAAGGTGAGGCACCTTGAATGCCGGCGTTGAGGGTGAAGGTGTCGGTTGCGGAGTCGTTACCGAGCGTGGTGTTGCCGTCCGTGGTGACTGCGCCAAGACCTGTGACGTCGCCGGTTGCGGAGATGTCCCAGTCGGAAGAGTTGATAGCAACCGTATCTCCATTGTCACCAAGTGTCACAGCGCCATTAGCGACAAGAGCACCGTTCGTGGTCGTCGTACCAGTGACCGTTACTGTGCTGCCAGCGGTTACGGCACCGTTAAGCGATACTGCACCAGTACCGGTAGCGAATGTGGTGGCACCTGACTGAGTGAAGTTGCCATCAAGGGCGATAGAGCCGAGACCAGAGGCGTCACCTGTTGCTGAAATATCCCAGTCTGAAGAATTGATAGCGACCGTATCGCCGCCGTCACCGAGAGTGACCTGACCGTTTGCCGCAAGAGCACCGTTCGTGGTTGTGGTGCCGGTGACGGTTAAGGTAGTAAGCGCACTTAATGCACCACTTACTGCGAGGGTTCCTGAGATTGTTTGATTGCCGGTTAATGTGAGTTCTGCTGCAGTGACATCTAAGTTACCGGATGCGTCAGCGGCGAGCGTGACATCTGTACCGCCGGAAGAGTAGAGGGTAACAAGACCATTTGCTGCCGCATCTGTACCAACGTACAGAGCAGCTGCTGACTCGTCGAAGTAGAGTGAAGCGCCAGCAATCGTGGTGTCGCCGATGACGAAATCGTCAGTTGTTGAGGTGAGGTAGGTGAAAGCACCGGCGTCTGTCCACTTGGAAGAACCAGCGGCAAGGCCAGTGATAACGGTATCTAAGTCATCTAAGACATCCTGAACATTGCCACTGCTGGAGTTGTCGAACTCGTCGAAGGTGCCAACAAGTGAAGCACCAGAGTCCGCGTTACTTGTTCCAACGTCTGAGAGGTCGATTGCGCCAATGGTAAGGGATGTAACGGTAGCGTCACCACCAGAGGTAATTCCCCAGTCGGTCGAGTCGATAACAACAGCATTGGAACCGCTACCAATCGTTACCGTTCCGTTAGAGGTGCCGGTATTGATGTTAGTTGCGAAGTTGCTGCTAGCGTTCAAGTTGATGGCAGCACCAGAAAGCGCTGCACCAGCAGTGCCGGTCAACAAACCATCCATGGTGATCGTTCCAATACCAGAAGCGTTACCGGTTGCGGAGATGTCCCAGTCTGAAGAGTTGATAGCAACCGTATCGCCACCATCACCAAGCGTGACCTGACCGTTTGCGGCAAGAGCACCGTTCGTAGTCGTGGTACCCGTGACCGTCAAAGCACCAGCGAATGAGGTTGCGCCGGTACCAAGGAAGGCGAAACTTGGGTTCGTGGTTGAGTTACCAAAGGAGATGTTCTCACTCGCATTGGTCGTATTAATGTTCAAGTAGTTATTACTTCCCTCTTGAAGATCGTAGGCGTCAGCTGTGTTGTCGGTGAGGGATGAGGCGAGGATGTCAGCAAGGAAGGCAACGGTGCCGCTGGCGTTCTGGAAGGTGATGGTGCGGTCTGCGGTTGGGTCTGTAATGGCAAAGGTCGTTTCTGAGGTGTCGGCGGTTGCACCTTCAAACGTGAATGGTGAAGCACCCTGAACAGTGGAGTTCAAGGTAAAGGTATCCGTAGCTGCGTCACCGATCGTAGCGTTGCCATCGGTTGTTACTGCGCCGAGGCCAGTGACGTCGCCGGTAGCGGAGATGTCCCAATCTGAGGAGTTGATAGCCACCGTGTCACCGTTGTCGCCGAGCGTTACCTGACCGTTCGCGACAAGAGTACCGTTTGTGGTCGTCGTACCGGTCACTGTTACTGTGCTGCCAGCAGTTACGGCACCGTTCAAGGAGACTGCGCCAGTACCAGTAGCAAAAGTGGTAGCACCTGACTGAGTGAAGTTACCGTCAAGCGCGATCGAGCCGAGACCAGAAGCGTCGCCAGTTGCGGAGATGTCCCAATCCGAGGAATTGATGGCAACCGTGTCGCCACCGTCACCCAAAGTAACGGTGCCATTAGCAGTAAGAGCACCGTTCGTGGTCGTGGTACCAGTGACCGTCAAAGCACCAGCGAACGAGGTTGCGCCGGTACCGAGGAATGCGAAGGTTGGATTGGTCGTGGCGTTACCAAAGGAGATGTTCTCGGAAGCATCAGTTGTGTTGATGTTCAAGTAGTTGTTGCTTCCCTCTTGAAGATCGTAGGCATCTGCTGTGTTGTCAGTGAGAGATGAGGCGAGGATGTCGGCCAAGAAAGCGACCGTACCAGAAGCGTTCTGGAAGGTGATCGTGCGGTCAGCTGTTGGATCTGTGATTGCGAAGGTGGTCTCTGAGGTGTCGGCCGTGGCACCCTCAAATACGAAAGGTGAGGCACCTTGAATGCCGGCATTGAGCGCGAAGGTATCAGTTGCAGAATCGTTACCAAGGGTGGTGTTACCGTCGGTCGTGACTGAACCGAGGCCAGTCACATCACCTGTTGCTGAGATGTCCCAATCTGAAGAGTTGATAGCTACCGTGCCAGAACCGCCACCAATAGAGACCGCTCCGTTAGAGGTGCCGGTATTGATGTTTGTCGCAAAGTTGCTGCTTGCATTCAAGTTGATAGCAGCACCAGAGAGTGTTGCGCCAGCCGTGCCGGTCAAAAGGCCGTCCATCGTAACTGCTCCAAGGCCGGTTGCGTCACCCGTGGTCGAAATATCCCAATCTGAGGAGTTGATTGCAACCGTTTCTCCGTTGTCACCAAGCGCTACCTGACCATTTGCCGTTAGCGTACCCGCCAAAGTCAATCCACCACCGGAAGTGAAATCGGTTCCAGCGTCGCCAATGTTAACAATGAGGTTACTCAAGGCATCGATTGTGCCAGTGTCGCTAATTGTTAAACGAGTTACGCTATCGGTTTCAAAAGATAGTGCAAATGCATCATTAGTTCCAAGTACCGCCTCTGCTCCAAACGTATTTCCGTCCTGGATGAAAGCGGTTGCGCCCGTTACGCAGGTTGCACATGAGATGTCGCCTGCTGCGGAAAGGGAGATTGGTCCAGAAGCTGAAACTGCAAAGGTTCCGGAGGCGTTAGGAATGTTGATTGTGCGATCAGCTGTCGGATCAACAACGGAAAGCGTTGTTTCATTCGTATCTGCCGTAGCGCCCTCAAAAGTGAACGGTGAAGCACCCTGAACGGTGGCGTTCAAGGTGAAAGTATCTGTAGCTGCGTCACCAATTGTAGCGTTGCCGTCGGTCGTGATAGCGCCGATACCTGTGACGTCGCCTGTTGCTGAGATGTCCCAATCTGAGGAGTTGATAGCAACCGTATCTCCATTGTCACCCAGTGTCACAGCGCCATTAGCGACAAGAGCGCCGTTTGTGGTCGTCGTACCGGTCACCGTTACTGTGCTGCCAGCTGTTACCGCGCCGTTAAGCGATACTGCACCGGTACCGGTAGCGAATGTGGTGGCTCCGGACTGAGTGAAGTTGCCATCAAGGGCGATAGAACCGAGACCGGAAGCATCACCGGTTGCGGAGATGTCCCAATCTGAAGAGTTGATCGCGACTGTATCGCCACCGTCACCAAGCGTGACCTGGCCATTTGCGGCAAGAGAACCGTTTGTGGTCGTGGTACCAGTGACTGTTAGCGCACCCGCCATTGAGGTCAAACCGGAACCTAAGAACGCAAACGTTGGGTTTGTGGTGGCATTACCAAAGGAGATGTTCTCAGACGCATTCGTCGTGTTGATGTTCAAGTAGTTGTTTGTTCCCTCTTGGAGATCGTAGGCATCTGTCGTGTTGTCGGTGAGTGATGAGGCGAGGATGTCGGCCAAGAAAGCGACCGTACCAGAAGCGTTCTGGAAGGTGATCGTGCGGTCTGCGGTAGGATCCGTGATCGCGAAGGTGGTCTCTGAAGTGTCGGCCGTAGCGCCCTCAAACGTGAATGGCGAAGCACCCTGAACAGTGGAGTTCAAGGTGAAAGTATCCGTAGCTGCGTCACCGATCGTAGCGTTGCCGTCCGTTGTTACTGCACCAAGACCTGTGACGTCGCCGGTAGCGGAGATGTCCCAATCTGAGGAGTTGATAGCCACGGTATCACCGTTGTCACCAAGTGTTACCTGACCGTTCGCGACAAGAGCGCCATTTGTGGTCGTCGTACCGGTCACCGTTACTGTGCTACCAGCTGTTACCGCACCGTTCAAGGAAACTGCACCGGTACCGGTAGCAAACGTGGTGGCACCTGACTGAGTAAAGTTACCATCGAGTGCGATTGAACCGAGACCGGAAGCGTCGCCAGTTGCTGAAATGTCCCAGTCGGAAGAATTGATAGCAACAGTATCACCGCCATCACCGAGAGTGACCTGGCCATTAGCAGCAAGGGTGCCATTCGTGGTCGTCGTACCAGTGACTGTTAACGCACCAGCAAACGAGGTCGCACCGGTACCGAGGAAGGCGAAACTTGGGTTTGTGGTGGCGTTTCCAAAGGAGATGTTCTCGGAAGCATCGGTTGTGTTGATGTTCAAGTAGTTATTACTTCCCTCTTGCAAGTCGTAGGCGTCAGCTGTGTTATCGGTGAGTGATGAGGCGAGGATGTCAGCCAAGAATGCGACCGTACCAGAAGCGTTCTGGAAGGTGATCGTGCGATCTGCAGTTGGATCTGTGATGGCAAAAGTTGTTTCTGAGCCATCAGCGGTTGCACCCTCAAACGTGAATGGTGAAGCACCCTGAACGGTGGAGTTCAAGGTGAAAGTATCCGTAGCTGCGTCACCGATTGTAGCGTTGCCGTCGGTCGTGATAGCGCCGAGGCCAGTGACGTCGCCGGTAGCGGAGATGTCCCAATCTGAGGAGTTGATAGCCACCGTGTCACCATTGTCACCAAGTGTGACTGTGCCGTTCGCGACAAGAGCACCATTAGTCGTAGTGGTACCTGTAACAGTTACCGTGCTACCAGCGGTTACTGCACCATTAAGTGATACCGCACCGGTACCGGTAGCGAACGTGGTAGCACCTGACTGGGTGAAGTTACCGTCAAGCGCGATAGAACCAAGACCAGAGGCGTCGCCGGTAGCGGAGATGTCCCAATCTGAGGAGTTGATCGCGACTGTGTCGCCACCGTCACCGAGAGTAACCTGACCGTTAGCAGCAAGAGCACCATTGGTCGTGGTCGTACCGGTAACGGTTAAGGTAGTAAGCGCACTTAATGCACCACTTACTGCGAGGGTTCCTGAGATTGTTTGATTGCCGGTTAATGTGAGTTCAGCTGCGGTGACATCTAAGTTACCGGTGGCGTCAGATGCAAGGGTGACATCTGTACCACCGGAAGAGTAGAGGGTAACAAGACCGTTTGCAGCGCTATCCGTACCTACATATAAAGCTGCCGCAGATTCATCGAAGTACAAGGAAGCGCCAGCGATCGTAGTGTCACCGATGACGAAGTCGTCAGTTGTTGAGGTGAGGTATGTAAAGGCTCCAGCATCCGTCCACTTGGAAGAACCAGACGCGAGGCCGGTAATAACAGTATCAAGATCGTCTAAGACATCCTGAACATTGCCGCTATTTGAGTTGTCGAACTCGTCGAAGGTGCCAACAAGAGAAGCGCCGGAATCAGCATTACTCGTTCCAACGTCTGAGAGGTCGATAGCACCAATGGTAAGGGATGTAACGGTAGCGTCACCACCTGCAGTCACTCCCCAATCCGTTGAGTCGATAACAACAGCATTTGAACCGCTACCAATCGTTACCGTTCCGTTAGAGGTGCCAGTATTGATGTTAGTTGCGAAGTTGCTGCTAGCGTTCAAGTTAATGGCAGCACCAGAAAGCGCTGCACCAGCAGTGCCGGTCAACAAACCATCCATGGTGATCGTTCCAATACCAGAGGCATTACCGGTAGCAGAGATATCCCAGTCTGACGAGTTGATAGCAACAGTATCGCCACCATCACCAAGCGTGACCTGACCGTTAGCAGCAAGGGCGCCATTGGTGGTGGTCGTACCTGTGACTGTTAACGCACCAGCAAACGAGGTCGCACCGGTACCGAGGAAGGCGAAACTTGGGTTTGTGGTGGCGTTTCCAAAGGAGATGTTCTCCGAGGCGTCTGTAGTATTAACGTTAATGTAATTATTTGTTCCCTCTTGGAGGTCGTAGGCGTCAGTGACGTTATCGGTTAAATCTGTACCAGCAATGTCAGTAAGGAAAGCGACGGTTCCACTCGCGTCCTGGAATGTAATCGTACGGTCAGATGTTGGGTCAGTAATTGAGAACGTTGTTTCCGAGCCATCAGCGGTACCGCCCTCAAACGTGAATGGCGAAGCACCCTGAACGGTAGCATTCAAGGTGAAGGTATCTGCAGCTGCGTCACCAATTGTAGCGTTGCCATCGGTTGTGACTGAGCCAAGACCTGTAACATCACCTGTTGCTGAGATGTCCCAATCTGAGGAGTTGATAGCCACGGTATCACCGTTGTCACCAAGTGTTACCTGACCGTTCGCGACAAGAGCGCCGTTTGTGGTCGTCGTACCGGTGACCGTTACTGTACTGCCAGCGGTTACTGCGCCGTTAAGCGACACCGCTCCCGTGCCGGTAGCGAATGTGGTAGCACCTGACTGAGTGAAGTTACCATCAAGTGCGATTGAACCAAGGCCAGTAGCATCACCTGTTGCTGAAATGTCCCAGTCGGAAGAATTGATAGCGACCGTGTCGCCGCCGTCACCGAGGGTAACCTGACCGTTAGCAGCAAGAGCGCCATTGGTGGTGGTCGTGCCGGTGACTGTGAGTGCCCCTGCCATTGAGGTCAAACCTGAACCTAAGAATGCAAACGTTGGGTTTGTCGTGGCGTTACCAAAGGAGATGTTCTCCGAGGCGTTTGTCGTGTTGATGTTCAAGTAGTTATTGCTTCCCTCTTGAAGATCGTAAGCGTCAGTCGTGTTGTCGGTGAGTGATGAAGCAAGGATGTCGGCCAAGAAAGCGACCGTACCAGAAGCATTTTGGAAAGTGATTGTGCGGTCAGCTGTCGGGTCTGTGATGGCAAAAGTTGTCTCCGACGTGTCGGCCGTAGCACCCTCAAATACGAAAGGTGAAGCACCTTGGATGCCGGCGTTAAGCGTGAAGGTGTCGGTAGCTGCGTCGTTACCAAGGGTAGTGTTGCCGTCCGTTGTGACTGCGCCGAGGCCAGTGACGTCGCCGGTAGCGGAGATGTCCCAATCGCTCGAGTTGACCGCGACGGTATCGCCACCGTCACCAAGAGTTACGGCGCCGTTTGCGACAAATGCAGAGCCGTTCGCAACCGTAGTTGCACCATTAAGTGATACCGCGCCAGTACCAGTCGAGAATGTAGTAGCACCGGACTGGGTGAAATTACCATCAAGCGCGATAGAACCAAGACCAGAAGCATCACCGGTTGCGGAGATGTCCCAGTCTGAAGAATTGATGGCAACCGTGTCGCCATTGTCACCGAGCGTTACTTGGCCGTTTGCCGCAAGAGCACCGTTTGTCGTGGTCGTACCGGTAACCGTCAAAGCACCAGCGAATGAGGTTGCGCCGGTACCAAGGAAGGCGAAACTTGGGTTCGTGGTGGCGTTACCAAAGGAGATGTTTTCGCTCGCATTCGTCGTGTTGATGTTCAAGTAGTTGTTTGTTCCCTCTTGAAGATCGTAAGCGTCAGTCGTGTTGTCGGTGAGTGATGAAGCAAGGATGTCGGCCAAGAAAGCGACCGTACCAGAAGCATTTTGGAAAGTGATTGTGCGGTCAGCTGTCGGGTCTGTGATGGCAAAAGTTGTCTCCGACGTGTCGGCCGTAGCACCCTCAAATACGAAAGGTGAAGCACCTTGGATGCCGGCGTTAAGCGTGAAGGTGTCAGTTGCGGAGTCGTTACCAAGGGTGGTGTTGCCATCGGTCGTGATAGCGCCGACACCTGTGATGTCACCAGTTGCGGAAATATCCCAATCGCTTGAGTTGATAACTACCGTGTCACCATTGTCACCAAGTGTGACTGTGCCGTTTGCGACAAGAGCGCCGTTTGTGGTCGTCGTACCAGTGACCGTTACTGTGCTGCCAGCTGTTACCGCGCCGTTAAGCGATACTGCACCGGTACCGGTAGCGAATGTGGTGGCTCCGGACTGAGTGAAGTTGCCATCAAGCGCGATTGAACCAAGACCGGAAGCGTCGCCGGTTGCGGAGATGTCCCAATCCGAGGAATTGATGGCAACCGTGTCGCCGCCGTCACCTAGCGTGACCTGGCCATTAGCGGCAAGGGCGCCATTGGTGGTCGTCGTACCAGTGACGGTTAAGGTAGTAAGCGCACTTAATGCACCACTTACTGCGAGGGTTCCTGAAATCGTCTGACTGCCCGTTAATGTAAGTTCTGCTGCGGTGACATCTAAGTTACCGGAGGCGTCAGATGCAAGGGTGACATCTGTACCACCGGAAGAGTAGAGGGTAACAAGACCGTTTGCAGCACTGTCGGTACCTACATATAAAGCTGCCGCAGATTCATCGAAGTACAAGGAAGCGCCAGCGATCGTAGTGTCACCGATGACGAAGTCGTCAGTTGTTGAGGTGAGGTATGTAAAGGCTCCAGCATCCGTCCACTTGGAAGAACCAGACGCGAGGCCGGTAATAACAGTATCAAGATCGTCTAAGACATCCTGAACATTGCCGCTATTTGAGTTGTCGAACTCGTCGAAGGTGCCAACAAGAGAAGCGCCGGAATCGGCATTGCTCGTTCCGACATCTGACAAATCAATCGCACCGATCGTGAGAGACGTGACTGTGGCGTCACCACCAGAGGTAATTCCCCAGTCAGTCGAGTCGATAACAACGGAGTTTGAACCACTACCAATCGTCACCGTGCCGTTAGAGGTGCCGGTATTGATGTTGGTTGCGAAGTTGCTGCTAGCGTTCAAGTTGATGGCCGCACCGGAAAGTGTTGCACCAGCAGTGCCGGTCAACAAACCATCCATGGTGATCGTTCCAATACCAGAAGCGTTACCGGTTGCTGAAATGTCCCAGTCTGACGAGTTGATCGCGACTGTGTCTCCACCATCACCAAGCGTGACCTGACCGTTTGCCGCAAGAGCACCATTTGTGGTGGTCGTACCGGTAACCGTCAAAGCACCAGCGAACGAGGTTGCGCCGGTACCGAGGAATGCGAAGGTTGGATTGGTCGTGGCGTTACCAAAGGAGATGCTCTCAGAAGCATTCGTCGTGTTGATGTTCAAGTAGTTATTGCTTCCCTCTTGAAGATCGTAGGCGTCTGCTGTGTTGTCCGTTAAATCTGTACCAGCAATGTCAGTAAGGAAAGCGACGGTTCCACTCGCGTCCTGGAATGTAATCGTACGGTCAGATGTTGGGTCAGTAATTGAGAACGTTGTTTCCGAACCATCAGCGGTTGCGCCCTCAAACGTGAATGGCGAAGCACCCTGAACAGTGGAGTTCAAGGTGAAGGTATCTGCAGCTGCGTCACCGATCGTAGCGTTGCCATCGGTTGTGATAGCACCAATGCCTGTGACGTCGCCTGTTGCGGAAATATCCCAATCGCTTGAGTTAACCGCGACGGTATCGCCACCGTCACCAAGAGTTACGGTGCCGTTTGCTACGAAGGCAGAGCCGTTAGCAACGGTTGTTGCACCGTTAAGTGATACTGCACCGGTACCGGTAGCAAACGTAGTAGCACCTGACTGAGTAAAGTTACCGTCGAGTGCGATAGAACCAAGACCAGAGACATCGCCGGTTGCTGAAATGTCCCAGTCTGAAGAATTGATGGCAACCGTATCGCCGCCGTCACCGAGAGTGACCTGACCGTTTGCCGTAAGAGCACCATTTGTGGTCGTCGTACCAGTGACCGTCAAAGCACCAGCGAATGAAGTTGCGCCGGTACCAAGGAATGCAAATGTTGGGTTCGTGGTGGCGTTACCGAAGGAGATGTTCTCAGATGCATCGGTTGTGTTGATGTTCAAGTAGTTGTTTGTTCCCTCTTGCAAGTCGTAGGCGTCAGCTGTGTTATCTGTTAACACCGAACTTGCCAGATCAGACAAGAAAGCGACCGTACCAGAAGCGTTCTGGAAGGTGATGGTGCGGTCTGCGGTAGGATCCGTGATCGCGAAGGTGGTTTCTGAAGTGTCGGCAGTGCTGCCCTCAAACGTGAATGGCGAAGCACCCTGAATGGTGGCGTTCAAGGTGAAAGTGTCTGTCGCGGAATCGTTACCAAGGGTGGTGTTACCGTCGGTCGTGATTGAACCGAGGCCCGTTGCATCACCGGTAGCCGAAATGTCCCAATCGCTCGAGTTAACTGTGACAGTATCGCCGCCATCGCCGAGAGTGACGGCGCCGTTTGCTACGAAGGCAGAGCCGTTTGCGACCGTGGTTGCGCCGTTAAGCGACACTGCGCCTGTACCGGTTGAAAAGGAAGTAGCACCGGACTGCGTAAAATTACCATTCATTGAGATGGCACCAAGACCAGTGGCGTCACCGGTTGCGGAAATGTCCCAGTCACTTGAATTGATTGCGACTGTGTCGCCATTGTCGCCGAGAGTTACCTGGCCATTGGCAGCAAAAACTCCGTTTGCGGTGGTTGTACCAGTGATATTCAATGCAGCAAGAGCATTCAATGCACCGCTCACCGCAAGCGATCCAGAAATGGTTTGATTACCAGATAATGTGAGTTCAGCTGCGCTTACATCAAGATTTCCCGAGGCGTCCGCACCGAGAGTGACGTCATTGCCACCTGAGGAGTACAGCGTCAAAAGACCGTCGGCAGAACTATCTGTACCAAGATAGAGCGTTGAGGCGGATTCATCAAAGTACAAGGAGGCTCCAGCGATTGTGGTGTCACCAAGGACAAGATCATCGGTCGCAGAAGTGAGGTATGTAAACGTGCCATCATCGGTCCATTTTGAACCGCCAGCACCGATCGCTGAATCAAGATCGTCTAGGATGTCTTGCAGGTTTGTGCTGCTAGAATTGGTAAATTCATCAAATACTCCAATGAGTGCTGCACCTGAGGTAACAGAACTTACACCAACTGCATCAAGCAAAATGCCATCGATCTCCACGGATCCAACATCTACCCCGCCAGACATGACTAGATTGCCACCGGTTAGGACTGGGATATCGGATCCGGTAGGTGTTTGTGACGGCGTGAAGCCGCCAAGGGTGTTGGCGTTGATTGCGTAACCGGAGGATGTGATGCGCTGACGCGGGGAAAGGGTTTCAAAAGTGACGCCAACACAAGAGCCTGCAACTTGAGCAGCGATTTCGGTATTGAGGTAAATCTCATCCGTAGATTCGAAATCGAAATCGAGTACATCTCCCCCAGCTCCAGTATCACCGATGCCGATATTGAAGACGCCGTACACGACCTCAGCGGTCATGGTGCTTGGAGAACCAGCTGGCCAGACTTTTACATCGCCACCACCCGGAGCTGCGTCATCGTAGAAAGAGAAACGGAAACAGTAATCTGTACCCGATCCGCCAAGCAAATTATTTGAGGCATCGAGTAGGCGGCCTTGGTGTTCAATAATAGTCGGAGCACCTGTTGCGGCAACAGCAAACGGAACACCTTGAAAAAAGGGTCCTCCGATAGTCGACATGAACACGAAAATTGCAATGATGCGCCGCAGCATTTACTGGGGTTTTGCGTATTTTTAACAAGAACACTGCAATTATATCACCCGCGCAACACCATGAGTAACTTTTGGTCTCAGGTTATCCCCCTATTCTTCCCATGCCTGCAAGAGCGATAGCAACGGCATCAGCGGCGTCATCTGGTGAGGGTGGATGAGGTAATTTTAGGGTGAGCGCAACCATATCTTGCATCTGTTTTTTGTCAGCCTTGCCGTACCCTGTGAGAGCTACTTTTACCTCGATCGGCTTGATGTTAAAAACGGGTAAACCGAAGTCAGCAGCGATGAGCTGTAGCACTCCCCTGACCTCCGCAACCTTGAGAGCCGTTGTGACGCTTTTTGCAAAAAAGAGATCCTCCAGCATTACGACATCTGGCTTCTCTTTTTCGATAATAGCTCGAACGTCGGTTGCGATTTCACGCAGACGCTCTTCTTGTGCCATGTCTTTACTCGTAGTAATCACGCCACAGCGCACGAGCGTTGGCTCAAAGCGAGCTGAAACAGCAATGACACCAAAGCCCAGGCGGCCATAGCCAGGATCAAAACCAATGATACGATGCGGACCTTTCATAGTTCCCCTATTCTAAGGGCGATGCGACAAAAGCAAAACTCGTCATCCCACAGGTGATTCGTTTTATTCTTATTTTTTCTAATAAAAAGATCCCCTTTGCTTATTCAGCTGAGGGGATCTTCTTTTTACTCTTCAGTTTTTGCACTCGCTTCTTCAGCGATAACGTTTCCTGTTTGTGGACCTACGGAACGAATCTCTTCTTCAAGTGCCGACAAGGCGCTTGGAGCAGACTCCTTAGCCGGAGCCAAGTGGAGCTCGTTACCTGGGAAACCGGTACCGGCCGGGATTAAGCGACCGATAATAACGTTTTCCTTCAAACCGTCCAAAAGATCGATCTTACCCGTAACAGCGGCGTTAATAAGCACGCGAGCCGTTTCCTGGAAAGAAGCGCTTGAGAGCCAGCTTTCTGTTGAGAGCGAAACCTTGGTGACACCAAGGAGCAACTGCTCAAAGGTCGGACCTTTACCGTTAACTGCTGCAACAGCATCGATCTCATCAAGTAAACTAGCCTTTTCAACAACTTCACCTGGTAAGAGGTTGGAATCACCTGGATCAAGAACGCGGATGCGGCTAAACATCTGACGAATCATGACCTCAATGTGCTTGTTGTTCAACTTCTGACCCTGTGATGAGTAGATGAACTGCATTTCCTTTGAAAGGTAGAGCTGAACGGCGTACTGACCCTTAGCTTTGAAGAGTGACTGAAGGTCCAAGTGACCATCGGTCAACGCATCACCAGCCTGCACCTCTGTATTCTCCTTTACGAGCATGGTGTAGCCGTGCGGGATGATGTACTCACGTACCTTTTCAGCCTCATGAACCACGGTAACAACGCCCTTTGAAAGCTTAGCGGTACCACTGACATCGCTTACTACCTTGTCACCGGAAGACTTCTCACCAACTACATCACCTTCACGAACCTTTTCACCCTCAGCGACCGTGGCATTACCACCACGACCAAGGATAAAGGCCTTCTCCTCAACTGCTGCGTGGCGAATCTTGACGATCTTTTGGCCTGGAGTGGTATCGATGATCTCCTTACCTGTACCAGCTTGCACCACGGTACGAGAGGCTTTCTCGATTTCAACCTTACCAGAAACCTCAGTCATGATTGCTTTACGCTTTGGTAAACGGGCTTCGAAAAGCTCTTCAACGCGAGGGAGACCTTGCGTAATATCTTTTCCAGCCACACCACCAGTGTGGAAGGTACGCATGGTGAGCTGAGTACCCGGCTCACCGATTGACTGCGCAGCGATAATACCAACAGCTGTACCAAGCTTTACCAGCTTGTTATGAGACAAGTCATAGCCGTAGCACTTCTGACATACACCACGACGGATGTGGCAGGTCATAACAGAGCGCACATGCGCCTCCTCAAGCTCCTTATCAGTGTCACGAAGAGCACGAATGTGCGTTTCCGTGATGAGTTCATCCGCCTTGATAAAGGCTTTCTTTTCACCTGGAAGCTTTACGTCGGAAAGTGTGTAACGACCAAGGATACGAACAAGAAGTGGCTCACCGATTTCATCAGATTCGGCCTTTGTCAGTACCACGCCCTTATCGTCTCCACAGTCTTCTTCACGAACCACTACGTCTTGCGCAACGTCAACGAGACGACGGGTCAAGTAACCAGCGTTGGCAGTCTTAAGTGCGGTATCGGTCAAACCTTTACGTACACCGTGAGAGGAGATGAAGAACTCAAGCACCGATACACCATCTTTAAATGATGATTTTACCGGGAGCTCGATAACGTCTCCGGAAGGTGAGGTCTTCAAACCGATCATACCGATCGTCTGGGTCATCTGACCCCAGGCACCACGAGCACCGGACTCAATCATGGTGTATGCAGAGTTGTCTTGTGCAAGAGAATTCTTGGAAAGATCTGCGATACGGTCCTTGATCTCAGTCCAAACCTTGATGATTTGGGTGTGACGCTCACTTTGGGTGAGCAAGCCCTGTGCGTAGTACTCCTCAATCTCAAGCACGCGGCGATCACCTTCGGCGATAATCTCCCCCTTACCCTTTACTTCAGGCAAGCCGTCGATACCGTAGGAGTAACCGGAACGGGTAGCGTACTCAAAGCCGAGGTTCTTGAAATCATCAAGTACCTGAGCGGTAAATTCTTGACCGTAGTATTCCAAGCTGTCGCGGATGATGGCGGCAAGCTCTTTCTTTCCAAGAATCTTGTTCTGGAAGCCGATCTTTTCTGGAATACGACTGTTTACAATCAAACGACCAGCGGTTGTGACAACGCGCTCTCCGTTCATACGCACGCGAATCCACTCCTGGAAGATGATGGCTCCTTGAGAGAGGGCGTAAAGCGCAGATTGTTCATCTGGGAATGACTTCATGGTCTTCTCATCAGGCTCAGTGAGCGTCATGGTGAGATAGTACGAAGCCCAAGCGATATCTTTACTTGGCGTAGCAACCGGACCACCAAAAGATGGCTTCAAAAGGTTACGGATGGAGAGCATGGTGTGCTCAGCCTCATAACGAGCCTCAGCGGTAAGCGGAACGTGAACGGCCATCTGGTCACCGTCGAAGTCAGCGTTATACGCTTCACATACGAGTGGGTGAATCTGGAGCGCCTTACCTTCAATAAGCTTTGGACGGAACGCCTGAATACCCAAACGGTGCAGGGTTGGAGCACGGTTCAAGAGGACGTAGCTGTCACGAGTTACCTCTTCCAAGATATCCCATACTTCAGGGCGATCACTTTCAATGAAGCGATTGGCTGAACGGATGTTGTGCACGTATTCACGACCGATCAACTTAGCAATAACGAATGGGCGGAAAAGTTCCAACGCCATTTTCTTTGGAATACCACACTCTGAAAGCTTCAAGTGAGGACCAACAACGATAACGGAACGACCGGAGTAGTCGATACGCTTACCAAGCAAGTTCTGACGGAAGCGACCCTGCTTACCCTTCAAGATGTCAGCCAAACTCTTCAGCTGGCGCTTCTTACCGGTAGCAGCAATGACGGTTTTTGACTGACGAGCGGAGTTATCAATAAGAGCATCAACAGCCTCCTGCAACATGCGCTTCTCGTTGCGGGTGATAACCTCAGGGGCGTTCAATGCGAACAAGCGACGCAAACGGTTATTGCGGTTAATAACGCGACGGTAAAGATCGTTCAAGTCTGAGGTAGCAAAGCGACCACCATCAAGCGGTACCATTGGACGCAAGTCTGGTGGGATCACTGGGATAACACGGGTGATCATCCAGCCTGGAGCAACGTTATTCTTTTCAAGAGCCTTGAAAAGCTTCAAACGACGCATGATGCGATCATACTTTGCTTTTGACGAAGTGCTCTCTAGTTCCTCAGTGAGCACTTTGACCGTTTCCTGCATGTTCACACGCTCAAGGAGCTTGGCGATCGCTTCTGCACCAATGCCAGCATCAAAGATGTGGCCGTAGCGCATGGACCACTCGTGGTATGCGGTTTCTGAAATAACCTTCAAAGGAACAAGGTCCTTCAAATCGCGGTCAACCTGAATGAAATCTTTTTCAAGTTCATCAAGTTTCTCGGCAGCTGCTGATTCAATACGGGCAAGTTCAGCCTTGAGGCCAGACTTGTCGTCAGCGAGCTTCTCTTCAGCGCGCGTAACGTCACGCTTCTTTTCGCCTTCAATTGTACGCTTCTTAGCCTTGTACTCTTCCTTTACCTGCTCGATGGTCATCTGACGAGCCTCTTCATTAACATCTGTAATGATAAACGCACCGAAGTAGACAACCTTTTCAATGGACTGTACGCCAAGATCAAGTACGGTACCGATCTTTGATGGTACGCCACGCAAGAACCAAATGTGGGTTACTGGAGCGGCAAGCTCAATGTGACCCATGCGTTCACGACGAACGGAGGTCTGCGTCACTTCAACGCCACATTTGTCACAAACTATGCCCTTGTAGCGGATCTTTTTATATTTACCACAGTAACACTCCCAGTCCTTGGAAGGTCCGAAGATTTCTTCAGCAAAGAGACCCTGCTTTTCAGGCTTCTGGGTGCGGTAGTTGATCGTTTCTGGCTTGGTGACTTCACCGTAGGACCAGCTGCGAACAACTTCTGGAGAGGCGACTTTCAAGCGGATGCTGTCGAAGTCGGTCGACTTAAGCGTTTCGAATTTAATAGCCATATATTCTCGCTTACGAGCGACGTGGCGCACCGCCATCGCCTAACTCTACTTTTTTGTTGTTCTTCAAAAGCTCAACATCAAGGCCAAGACCCTTCAACTCACGAATGAGCACATTGAAGGATTCTGGGATGTTCACCTTAGTGATTGACTCACCCTTAATGATAGCCTCGTACGCCTTCGCGCGTCCTGGCACGTCATCAGACTTAATCGTGAGAATTTCCTGAAGGGTGTGAGCGGCGCCGTAGGCTTCAAGAGCCCAGACTTCCATTTCACCGAAACGCTGACCACCAAACTGCGCCTTACCACCAAGCGGCTGCTGGGTAATGAGCGAGTATGGACCAATGGAGCGCTGGTGCATCTTGTCTTCCACCATGTGGTTCAACTTGAGCATGTACATCACGCCAACCGTCACTGGGTTTTCAAATGCTTCACCTGTACGACCATCAAGAAGCGTAAGCTGACCGCTTTGTGGGAAACCAGCGGCAGCGAGTTCATCCTTGATTGCTTCAACTGGAGCACCGGCAAAAACTGGGGTTGCTACCTTAAAGCCCATTTTATCTGCGGCTAGACCAAGGTGTACCTCAAGAATCTGACCAAGGTTCATACGAGAAACAACACCAAGCGGGGTAAGAACTACGTCCACTGGGCGACCTTCTGAGGTGAATGGCATGTCTTCAATCGGAACAACGATAGATACGACACCCTTGTTACCGTGACGACCAGCGACCTTGTCTCCAGCCTGCAACTTACGCAAATCAGCGATCGTTACCTGGATAGACTTCATGACGCCTGGCGGCAAGTTATCACCCTCTTCACGAGAGAAGACCTTAACGTCAACAACCTTACCCTTGCGGCCATGCTCTAGGTATAGGGATGAATCACGTACTTCACGAGCCTTTTCACCGAAGATAGCGCGAAGCAACTTTTCCTCAGCGGAAAGTTCGGTTTCGCCCTTTGGTGTGATCTTACCTACCAAGATATCACCGCTCTTTACCTCAGCACCGATACGAATAACGCCTTCTGGATCAAGGTTCTTCAACTTCTCTTCTGAGACGTTTGGAATATCTGAAGTAACTACCTCAGGACCAAGCTTGGTATCACGAACGTCAAGTGTAAGGTGCTCCAAGTGAATGGTGGTGAAACGATCATCACGAACAACGCGCTCGGAAACGATAACAGCGTCCTCGTAGTTATAACCGCGCCAACTCATGAAGGCGACGAGCATGTTCTGACCAAGCGCAAGTTCACCGTTGTCAACGGATGGACCGTCAGCAAGAACGTCACCGGCCTTTACCTTTACGCCTGGATCAATAACGGCGCGCTGGGTGATAGCAGTGGAGTTGTTTGAACGAAGATACTTGTTCAACTTGTAAGTAACCTGACCCTTCTTTTTGTAATCAACGGTAATCTTTACGCCGTCAGCTTGTGTGACTTCACCCTCCTCTTCAGCGATAAGCACGTGACCAGAGTCACGAGCGGCGCGACCTTCAAGACCGGTTCCGATAATCGGAGCCTGCGGGCGGATACATGGCACAGCTTGGCGCTGCATGTTCGTTCCCATGAGGGCGCGGGTGGCGTCGTCATGCTCCAAGAACGGAATCAAACCGGTACCAATGGAAACGATCTGACTCGTTGAGACGTCCATGTACTCAACCTCGGTAGCTGCGACTAAACGAGGTTCGCCATGACGACGAGCTTCAACGTAGTCGTCAACGATAAAACTCTTATCATCAACGTTGATGGTAGCTGGACAGGTAACGCTCTTCTCTTCTGTGAAGGCGTTTAAGTACACGGTATCCATGGAAACCTTCATCTTGTTTCCTTCCTTCACTACCTTGCGGTATGGGGTTTCAATGAAGCCAAACTCGTTGACACGAGCGTAGGAAGCCAAGTGACCAACAAGACCGATGTTTGGACCTTCTGGAGTAGCAATCGGACAGATACGACCGTAGTGGGTGGTGTGTACGTCGCGGACTTCAAAGCCAGCGCGTTCACGAGAAAGACCACCAGGACCCATGGCGGACAAGCGGCGCTTGTGCTCAAGCTCAGCAAGTGGGTTTGTTTGGTCCATGAACTGGGAGAGCTGTGAGGACATGAAGAACTCACGCACTGTTCCAATAACTGGACGAGCGTTAATCAGTTTTCCAGGGGTAAGCGCATCAATATCCTGGGTGCTCATACGGTCCTTCACGATGCGCTCCATACGAGCAAGACCGATGCGGAAACGTGACTGCAACAATTCACCTACCGAACGAATACGGCGGTTGCCCAAGTGGTCAACGTCGTCGGCTTCACCTTGCGTGATGTTCAAGCGGATAATCTCACGCACGATGGCGACAAGATCCTCCTTAGTCAAAATGCGACGAGCTTCATCATGGACATCGGCCTCGGCGTCAGCGACACCAAAGCGAAGATTGAACTTGTAACGACCAACTGGACCGAGGTCGTAACGATCGAAGTTGAAGAACATCGCATGAATGAGGGAGCGAGCGTTATCTGCGGTCGCAAGATCACCTGGACGAATACGCTTATATACCTCACGCAAACCTTCCTCTTCATTGGTAGCCGCATCTTTTTGCAAGGTGGACTCAATGTAGCGAACCGTTGGGTGGTTATCGATATCGGTGAAGAGCTTTTCGATCTCCTCATTGGTGGTGTAACCAAAAGCGCGCAAAAGCGACGTGACGGCCACTTTACGCTTACGATCGATCTTTACCCAGATAACATTCTTAGCGTCTGTTTCAAGCTCTAACCAAGCACCACGGTTAGGGATGATTTTAGCGCCATAGGCGCGGCGACCACGCACGACTTCTGCGGTGAAGAACGCACCAGCAGAGCGAACAAGCTGTGAAACAACGACACGCTCAACGCCGTTAATGATGAACGTACCGCGTGGGGTCATGACCGGAAGATCGCCAAGATAGATTTCCTGTTCCTTGGAGTCACCGGTGCGGAGGTTCTTCAAGCGAGCCTTCACGCGAAGTGGGGCTTCAAAAGTAACGTTTTTAGCACGGCTCACTACCTCATCAAACTTAGCATCATCGAGATAGTAATCACCGAGCGAAAGCTCAAGATCACGGCCAATAAAGTCCTTGATTGGGGAGATTTCATCAAATAACTCTCGGATACCCTCTTTGAGGAACCAGTCGTAGGAGTTCTTCTGTACCTCAATGAGGTCTGGAAGGTCCATTGCGGTGTTCACCGGCGCAAATGAGCGGCGATGTCCGAGTGTAGCGATCTTGGTCTTTTTGGACATAGAAAAAAGGATGATGGTGCCCCAAAACGCAAAACGCACCTTGGAAGGCAAGGTGGGTTCGTTAGCGCTCGTTTTTTCCCATCCCCGCGGCAGCGGCTAAGCCAACTGCGGCAGTGGACGTGTGGCGATCCAGCATGCCAAACGAGTGAAAATAGTAAACGCTGTCCTGCGGACCGACTCCGCATGAAGCGCGCGTGCGCGAGAGGATACCAGCTAAACTAAGGAACGTCAACCGCGCCAAAAACGGCAGGAGGAGAACCCAACTAGCTCATCGCTACGCAAGGAAACGCACGAGAAATCGTTTGAGACGCGGCTCAAAAGAAAAACGCTTCTTTGCCGAGGAGCCACAAGTCTTCTCCCGCACTCTTTGGCGCCGTACGGATCTATCATAATCCAGAAATAAAAAAGAGCAAGTGGGTTAATACTTGCTCTTTTTCACTGTTTTTAGCGAATTACGCCACCCCACTCGGTAACGGTGAAACCGTTACGCTTGAAGGACGGGATCTGACTTGGGGCGTTTTCAGCTACCGGCTCCTGGAGCTCTGAGTAATCCATAAGGACACGCAAAATGGAGTCTGGAGCTGGTGAAACGTTCATTGGAGCAATTTGGTCCATGACGTTTGTGCCGTGGAAGCCAATTTTGTACCAAGGAGCCGCTTCCATACGTGGGAGCCAGAATTCGTTGAAATCCGCGATTTCCTGGGCATTGAAGCCAAAGGCGCCTAACTTTTCAACGAGGAAGCCCTCGACGTCGGCCTTGGCGACAACCCAGAATTTCTCTGGTTCGCTATACAAACCACCACGACCTTCCCAGAAAAGGTATGGGTAGGTGAGGCCATCAGCCTTATTTACGAGCTGACCACTTGGTTCTGCCACCACGTTCCAGCCGGTGTTGTAAGCCGGCTCAGTAACCGTGAAGCCACCTTGAGGATCTAACTGCACTGAGACGTCGGTAGTTTGCTCTGGGTAAAGGTAGATGACCGGTTTACCGCACTCTCCTGGAGCGACAATGTCGATACTATCAAATTGCAACCAACGGCCAAGCGCATCTTTATAGTAGAAGATCGGTACTGCATTGATAAAATCTTCACGCGTTGGGCTCTCTAAACTTTGACGTGACCAATTTTGGAACTCGTCATCAAAGGATTCGTCAGCAAAGTTGGCAAGATAGATTTTTTCTGTAGGAGACCCGGTAACAAATCCTGCCTCATATAAACCCGGAACGCTCTCGCGATCAACCTGACGCATGTACCGACTAAAGCCACAGCCGCCTACCATGGTCTTTGTGTACTGGTCGGTTACTGGGGTGTTATTTACCGTTATTTGTGGTGTCAAAATATGCTCACTAACTTGTTCTTCTGAGAAAATCGGGAGGCGAAGCTCGTAATATAATATGGTTCCGTTCTTTTTTTGCACAAAGAACATATCTGCATCTTGATATGACTGTATATCCGGGTAAGAATCGGTCCGTCTGTAAACCTTATAACCATCTTCCGTATCACCAAAATAGGTTACGTTTGATGCTGAACTATAGTCATCTGCACCCTCGCCACGTAGGGTGGAAGATGTAAAGTAATAAAATGTATTTCCATTTACAACTATATCGTCGTCTCCCCAAGCTGCTTCTGGAATTTCCAGTTCAGCACTAGCAATCCAACCATATACATTCTTCTTCGCAATCTCTAACAATTCAATTTCGCTAAAAAATTCCTTCTTCTCGCCAGGATTTCCTGCCAATCCTGTAGGTATGAATTGACTACCAAGAATGTACACCTCTTCTAGTGCGTACTCGTTTTCAATGTTTTTTAATGTATAAAAACCAGCGATCGGACTATCGCCCAGTCCGTACCCCATGATCAGCTGTTCGCGAAGCTCATAACCTGCAAACTCACCACTCTCAACAATTCCGAGCCTTGTCGTTTGTAGACCTAGGCCATACGTTGCGCCCCAGTTTCCTACCAACGCATTGCCTGCCGTTGTTAAAAATATAGGGTCAAGCCAATTGTTTTCTGGATCCTGTTTAACTAACAACTGTTCATCTAACGGATACCAGCCAATACCATCAACAACGATACGCTCGGAGGCTGGTACTGGTTTTGGATCTTCGTCATCTTTACCTGGCTTGCCATCCTGAACCACCGGCGTCTCCACGATTGGATCTGGAGTGGTGTCTTGTGCCACATTACTTGGCTCACTTTGCCCAAGGTAGTCGCTCAGGAGATAGCCGCCGATGAAGGCTGCCGGGATAAGCGCCGCAATTGCGAGCATGATAATTAATCCCGAGATTGAGGCTTTGCCTTGAGGCAAGATAGGTGATTCGTCAGACATATTGTTTGGAGTATAGCAGGGAGTAGGAAGTAGGAAGTAGGAAGTAGTTCTAGTAAAACCAACCGAGGATGTGACTGACGTTATCGATAACAGGAGCAGAAGGGATAATTTCTAACGATGTGCCGTGATAGGCGTTCTTGAAGTCGCTCGCTCCCTTGGCTTTAGCGTACGCGTAAATGGCGATCAGTGAAGCGTTTGAGTCGATGCGATAACGCTCTATACACGAAGCGTCTTCACAGTCCGGGAAATCTCGCAGCTCTGAAAGGATCCGGCGGTCTTCAATTTCCGTGCTTTCAGGATCCTCGCCATGAACCATGTCGATACTAGCGATGACAACGGTATCCTCTAAGGTTGCAAGGTATTCACCAAGCGCCCAGGCATCTTGTGGCGAGAGTGATTCATCAAGTGCAATGGGGAGGAAGGCGACGTCAGGGAAATAATGTGCAATGAATGGTGTTAGTGACGCGATGCCGTGCTCTTTTTCAAAGGTGAGGTCACCGATTGTGGTCAGGCGAACATTTTTACGCAGCTCAGCAACAGCATCAATGTCGACGAAGACGTCGCCAAATGGCGTGGTGAACTTGCCAGGGGTTGTTTGAATAGCTGAAGGACCAAGAGAGAAATGATTTGGACTGATGAGAACAATTCTTTTTGGTGATGATTGTTCAAACGCCTTAAAAATACGACCGACTTGGTCTGCAATGATTAGATGATGGGCGGCAATCGCGGCGATCGGCGGCTCTGAGGAGGTTGGCAGATCGTCTGCGATAGCTATTGAGCGCTTGTAGTAATCCTCGGTGAGGTAGCCGTGCTCAAAAGCTGGGGTGTCGGTATGGGTGAAGGGAGTAGGAGGTAGTGAGTAGGGAGTAGGAGAGGGCGATGAGATGTGACGAGAGGCGAGGTTAGCGAAGAGCATGAGGCACACAACGAACACGACAGCCGCGAGGATCGTGGCTGTCGTGCTTAGTTTTTGCGTGAGAGATACCGAACGCTTCATGCTTATTCGTCAGCTGAGACTTCATCGTCAGCTGGCTTGTCAGATGGAACAAAGCCACCTTCGCGCTCAAGAGCTGCTTTCTTAGTAAGCTCGCGGATTTTGGCGAGTGTTTCTGGGTGTTCGCGCAAGTACTGCTTAGCCGCTTCACGGCCAAGGCCGAGCTTTTCTTCTCCAAAGGCGTAGGAGTTACCACGCTTTTGAATGCTGCCGAGCTCCGAACCAAGATCGATCATGTCGCCAGCAATTGAGATGCCTTCATTGTACATGATATCGAACTCAGCAACGCGGAACGGAGGCGCAACCTTGTTCTTCACGATCTTGACCTTTACCCGGTTACCAAGAATTTTATCGCCTTGCTTAATTTGGGCGTTGCGACGAATTTCAATACGTACCGAAGCGTAAAACTTCAAAGCGTTACCACCAGGGGTTGTTTCTGGGTTACCAAACATCACACCGATCTTCATACGGATCTGGTTGATGAAGATAACAACCGTACCGCTTTTCGCAACGATACCGGTGAGCTTACGAAGTGCTTGGCTCATCAAACGTGCTTGCAGACCCATGTGCTGATCGCCCATTTCACCTTCAATTTCAGCCTTAGGGGTAAGAGCGGCGACGGAGTCGATAACAATGACGTCCATGGCGTTTGAACGAACGAGCGTTTCTACAATTTCAAGCGCTTGTTCACCCGTATCTGGCTGCGAGATAAAGAGTTCATCGATATTTACACCGATCTTACGAGCGTATTGCGGATCTAGAGCATGCTCAGCATCAATGTAGGCAGCGATGCCACCGATTTTCTGCACCTCAGCCACAATGTGCTGGGCCAGAGTCGTTTTACCGGAAGATTCAGGGCCGTAGATCTCGATGATACGACCGCGAGGAACGCCGAGTGCACCCAGGGCAAGATCGAGGGAAAGACACCCGGTTGGAATGGCATCTACGTTTGTTGCTTTGGCGTCGCCGAGGCGCATGATGCTACCGTCGCCGAAACGCTCTCTAATTTGATCGATTGCTTGCGAAGCCGCTGCTAATCGAGGATTTGTTTGTGCTTTTGCCATAAAGTGATGAAAGAATTGATACGAACAAAAACCGTACAAGCAGTGTACACCACCTGTTTTTTGATGCGATGAAGTTATCCCCTTTAGGAGTGATTAAAGATGAAAGATTAAAGTTAGAAAGCGCATGCGTGAGACCGAACTACTGACCTTCAACACGTGGTGTGAAGATGACGCGACGGAAAATAGTAGCTGGGCGTGAGTAACGACGCTTGGCTTCAATGGTAATAATATTCAACCCACGAATAAGATCGACTTCGGTAGTGAAGCTACCACCCTCTTGGAGCGCAATCGGCTTTTCGTTCACTGTCACCGTAATATCGTTACCATCAACTGCGCCCTCAACAACCAGTAAAGCGCTTTGCACCGTGGCATCCTCTCCTGGTCGATTAATCGCAAGCTTTGGCGGCTGAAGGAGTAAGTGAATTTGCCAACCAAGATATCCAACGATAAGTAAAACACCACACAAAATAGCCCCGATACTCATGAGGTTTGAAGTCACAAAGAAACGACCGCGACGCACGCGTAGACGTGGCAAACGATGCGGCGCCAGAAAGTCAGCCCGACCGACTTCTTCTTCGTACAGCTCAATGAAGTATGTTTCGTCGCCTTGGAGAAAGCGTACGTACGATTTTATGAAATTACGAGTGTACAGTGGCTCCGGTAGCTCCTCGTATCTCCCCCATTCAAGGGCTTCAAGATACTTTCTTTGCACACGCGTTTGGCGCTCGAGCATATCGAGGCTAATGGCCTGTGAACGACGAAGCGCCCGGAGTTGTTCTCCGAGCGGCTTCCCCGCGCTCTCCACGCGACGCATGACAAACACCATAGATTCCTACCCTACTTTTTCTCTTCGTCTTCGTCGAGGACTTCTTCCTCATCCTCTTCTGGAAGATCCGCATCTTCCATTTCTGCATCAACATCTTCCTCGGCTACTTCTTCCTCTTCATCTCCTTCTTCGATCATCTCTTCTTCCTCTTCTGGTTCAAGATCCATTTCTTCCTGTTCAGCCTCTTCCATATCACTAGCTGGCGGCCATTCGCTGACCAAAACTTCACGTGGCTTGGCGCCATCAGCGCCGCCGATGATGCCAAGCTGCTCCATGAGATCCATAATACGGGCAGCGCGCGAGTAACCGATCTTCATGCGACGCTGGAGGAATGAAGTTGAGACACGCTCAGCCTCAAGGGCGATCTGGACGGCGTCATCAAGGAGTGGGTCTGAGTCACCGGAATTAAAGGCTGTTCCTCCAGAATTTGAAGAGCCTTCAGTGACTTGATAGTTATAGTCTGGTTCACTTTGCCCCTTGAGGAAGGCGACGACACGCTCGATCTCACCATCGCCAACGAAAGCTCCCTGTACGCGACGCGGCTTGCTTAACTCTGGCGTACTCATGAGCATATCACCACGACCAAGGAGCTTTTCCGCGCCACCGATATCAAGAATGGTCTTGGAATCAACCTGTGAAGCAACCGCGAAAGCTAAGCGGGTTGGGATATTGGCTTTAATGGTACCGGTAATAACATCGACTGATGGACGCTGCGTAGCAAGGATGAGGTGGATACCGGCGGCACGCGCCATTTGAGCAATACGCACGACCGTCGCTTCGACTTCACGCTTATTTTGAATCATCAAATCAGCCAACTCATCAATGATAATGATGATACGTGGCATGCGCTCCTTAGCTTTTGCGTTATAGGAATCGATATCGCGAGCACCGAACTTAGCGAGGTAATCCAAACGGCGTTCCATTTCTCGAACCGCCCACTTCAAAGCATTAACTGCTTCATCTGCCTTTACAATCGGTGGTACGAGAAGATGCGGAATGCCGGCATACACGCCAAGCTCAACGCGCTTTGGATCCACCATGATGAGCTTTAAATCATCTGGTCCATTTTGGTAGAGCAGTGAAACGATAATTCCATTCAAACAAACGGACTTACCGGAGCCGGTCGCACCGGCAACAAGCATGTGCGGAGCTCGTTCAATCTGTAACAACGGCACCCCACCTGAAATATCGCGACCAAGTGGAACGGTGGTTGCTGTTTTGCGCTTATCAAAATCCTTGGACTCCATGATTTCACGCAACGAAACGCGCGCGACCGTGAGGTTTGGCACTTCAATACCAACGAGCGCCTTCCCTGGAATTGGTGCCTCAATACGAATTGGGTGAGCGGCAAGTGCGAGAGCAAGATCATTCTGCAACGCAACGACTTTCGAAAGTTTTACGCCAACGGCTGGACGGAAGGAATACTGCGTCACCGTCGGACCAACGCGGACATCGCCCATTTCAACATCAATGCCGAATTGCTCCAATGTTTTAATAATTACCTCTTGATTGCGGTTGATATCGCCAGACTTTGCTTCAGAGCGCTTGTTCTCCAAGAGATCCATTGGCACATCGATCTTCCGGCGCTCGCCACTTGAGGTCATTACTAGTTCGGCTTTTTGGCCATAATTAATAACAGCGCCCTTCTTCTTTGGCTTTGGCTCTACTTCATCTTCTACCTCCTCATCTTCTACAACTTCTTCAGTCGCCTCCTCCTCTACTTCTTCCACTTCCTCCACGTCTTCTCCGATAACTTCATCTTCTGAAGCGTCGTCACCGTATTGATGTGTCTTTGGCTCTTTTTGACGAGCAAGCTGCGCTAAAATTGGCGTTAAGAGAACCTGGAGCGATGTGTTGAGTAGTAATAAAACGCCAGCAAGTAGGATTGCACCCGCGATAACTCCAGCAGCTAATCCGCTCATGGCATCTGCTACGAGTGTTGAGATTAATTGACCGACAAGGCCGCCGGCACGACGCACTTCTTCACCTGCTTGTGGCGCAAAGAGTAGATTCAAAATGCCGTTTAACCCAACAATACAAGCCGTTATTGCCAACAGGGAGCGCATTGCTAAGAAACGACGCGTGCGCATGATGAGCTCAGCACCTAGCACGAAGAACGAAATAGGAACAATGATGCGTGTGATACCGAATATCTGAGCAATGATGCCATCTACTGACTGACCGAGATCACCGGCCCAACCAAAAATTGCTAATAAAATTATCGCTCCGACAGCAATTGCGACGAGTGCCAAAATACTCTGGCCAACACCGCCTTCAATAGCTGATTCATCTTCAAAGTATTCTTCTTCTTTTTTGCTTCTGCGCTTTTTTGCCATAGCGTATGCATTGTAGCAGGGTGTAGACCCCTGAGGTATAGGGCATTGATTATAAAACAAAAACGACGAGGTTTGCTCGTCGTTTTTTTAACCCTACTTATTCACGCGCTCGACGTAGTCGCCAGCTTCGGTGTTAATCATCACAGCGTCACCCTCTTTGATGAAAATTGGAACGCGGATGGAAAGACCGTTATCACAGATCGCTTCCTTAGTGACGTTACCGGAAGCGGTATCACCACGCACGGCCGGATCGGTCTGCTTGATGGTGTATTCAATCTTTAATGGCAACTCCATTGCAATAGCCTTTTCACCATGCATGAGGATGGTGACTTCCAGGCCTTCCTTGAGGTACTTAAAGTCATCGCCGACAACGTCACGACCAAGAGCAACCTGCTCAAAGGTGTGGCCATCCATGAAGGTCAGGGTGTTTTCATCACCGAAGATGTAGGACATCTTCTTGAACTGTACCTGCTCGAAGGTAAGCGTTTCAGCAGACTTGAAGTTTACTTCTTGCATTTTGCCGCTTGAAAGTGACTTCATGCGGGAACGAACAAATGAACTGCCCTTACCTGGAGAAACACGCTGGAAAGTAATAACAACCCAGAGATCGCCGTCGTAGTTAATGACTGTACCTTTCTTAATGTCGTTTGGGGAGGCCATAGTTTAGTAAGTATGGATAGTAAGTAGGGAGTAGGCGACCTGTCACTAAAATCGCTGCGATGGAGGAAAAGGATGAATGGCGTCGATATCGTTGACGCCGGCCAGGAGCATGACCAGACGGTCAACGCCGAGCGCATTTCCAAACGTGGGATTTTGCACGGAGGATAGCCGAGTTAGCAACTCTTCGTCAATCGGAAAGACTTCTTTACCGGCGTTTTTTCGCTCAATAGCCTCAAGTTCAAAGCGTTTTCGTTGTTCTTTGCCGTCGGTAAGCTCTGTGAATCCGTTGCAGATTTCGAGACCTTGCACGTATGCCTCAAAGCGCTCGGCAAAATGGCCATCGCCACCGACTTTTGCTAACGAAGCGCAGCACACAGGGTACTCGCAAAGGAAAAAACGGTCGTGCTGCTTTTCAAGTAGCGGCATAACGATCGACGCAAAGAGACGATCAACGAGCTCATGGCGCAGCTCCCCCGGCTCCATTGAGACGTGATACTTACTACCGAGCTCATGAAGCTTTGCTATTTCGATACTGTCCGGATGAGCGCTGAAAGTATTTGTGAATTCGTCTACGTAACTTACTCGCGACCAGGGTTTAGCTCCGAGAATTGCATCAACGAGTTCGCCGGTTTGTTTCATGCCGTGATTGTAATCCGCGCCTTGCTCGTACCATTCGAGCATGGTGAATTCAATACTCCAACGTTCGCCGAGTTTCTCGATGTTGCGAAAGACCGGCGTAATGGTGAAGATCTTTTCAAGGCCAGCGCCAAGTAGCTTCTTCATGGCGTACTCAGGGCTTGTGATAAGTCCGCCTCGATGGGATTCGATGCCACGACCCGCTGTTATTTTTTTTATTTCGACGGCAACCGGATCTAAATTCGGCTCCATGCCGGGAGACGCAACAAGTAACGGAGTTCGTACTTCACGATACTTTTGATCGACAAAAAACTGGCGTATTGATTTTTCAACGCGCTCCCAGAGATCTAATCGATACTTTATGTCGTCGCGACTTAACATAGAACAATAAATCCCCCATCGCCCGCACTTTCGTTTTGGGCTGTGGGGGATTTTTTGTAGTTTACTTGTTTACGAACGGAAGCAAACCGATGAAACGTGCACGCTTGATCTCTGCAGCTACTGTACGCTGACAGGAAGCACAGAGGCCGTTACGCTTGCGCGAAACGATCTTACCGAAGGAAGAAACAAAGCGGCGGAGGAACTCGGTGTTCTTGTAGTTGATGGTGTCTTTGGTGCGGGCCTTACAAATCGGGCAACCGCCTTCAGGACGTGTGTTCTTATTCATAGCATTTTAGAAGGGAATATCTTCGATCTTGATCTCACTGTCAGCAGGGGCAACAGGTTCATCAACGGCGTCAGCAAATGGCTGACTGGTAGCTGGACGAGGCGAACCGCCAGTAGGAGCACCGGCACGATCAAGCATGATCATGTTCTCGGCAACAACTTCCGTGCGGTAACGCTTTTGGCCATCTGTTCCTTCCCATTCACGGGTTTGGATACGACCATCGATGTACACCTTTTTTCCCTTATTGAGATACTGGCCACAGATCTCTGCCAATTTCCCCCACGCCACAATGTTGTGATAGTCGGCGTTCTCTTTCTTTTGACCAGCAGCATCTACGTAGACGCGGTTGGTCGCAAGTGAGAATGAACAGACTGACTGCCCGGACGGCGTCTTTCGCAACTCTGGGTCGCGAGTAAGATTACCGATGAGCATGGCTTTATTGAGCGAGCCGGCCATATATCTTTAGAGGTTCTCGGTTACATCAGCCTCGACGAGTTCACCAGCCTTAGCGGCGGCTTCCTCAGCTGACACAGCCTTCTCAGCCAACTTCTCAGCACGAGCGCGATCGTACTCTGGAGCACGGCGACCCTCGGTGGTGATTGGCTGGACGTATGAGGTGACCTTGAATTCCTTCTCTGGAATGCCTGCGGGGCAAGCAAGGATGAGGTGGCGGAGCACTTCATCTGAGAGACGCAAGTTCAAATCGAGCTTCATCATCTTCTCGGTATCGGCCTCTACATAGAAGAGGACGTAGGTGCCATGGCGCTGGTGCTTAATTGGGTAAGCGATCTTCAGTTTGCCAAGGTTCTGGGACTTTTTGACGGTGCCGCCGGCGGCTTCCATCTGCTTCCCAATCTCTGCGATCACACCATCAACCTCGGAGTCCGAGAACTGGGATGGGACGATCGTCATGATTTCGTAGATCATAGGTGCTTGGTCCTTGGTCTAAACAAGGACATTGAGATGTGACTCTCAATACGGACAAGAATTAGTGGGCGAAGTGTAGTACATTAGCCAAAAAAGGTCAATCTTTGAGCCATTTTGCGTGCCGTTCGTTATTTTACTTGAAAAAGTCGCGAACTTCTGCTAAAAAGTAGCCTATCTATGCAAACCTTTGCCCTCCTTGGCGCACACCCTGAGCTTTCACTTGCTGAAATTAAAGCCGTAACAAACGACAGCGCGAACGCACGCTTTGGCAATGTGGCGGTTTTTGACGATGTTTCTTGGGGTGATTTGCCAACCTTGCAAGAAAAGCTTGGTGGTACGCAAAAGCTTGGAGCGATCATTGCGACCTTTGAAACGGTTGATGTACCGATGCTTGCCACACTCATGGCAGAAGACCTTGCTAACCGACAACTTGATAAGAAGATTCCGTTTGGCATCTCGGTTTATGGCGGCAACGAGGCGCACAAACTTCGTGAAGCGACACGTAAACTTGGCTTTGAAGTTAAAGGTATCCTTAAAGAGCGTGGAATCTCTGCGCGCTTTGTTGTCTCAAAGGACCCGACGCTTTCGAGTGTTGTCTTGAAGAAGAACGGACTCCTTTCTGGTGGCGCTGAATTTGTTCTGCTTCCACAAGGCACAGGTTACGTGCTCGGCGTTACTGAGGCGGCGCAAGATGTTGATTCTTGGAGCTTGCGTGACTTTGGTCGACCACGACGTAATGCCAAGCAAGGCATGTTCCCACCGAAACTTGCACGCATGCTTTTGAACCTAACTGGTAAGCGTATTGCTGGCGCGAGCGTTTTTGATCCGTTCTGTGGATCAGGAACCGTACTTATGGAAGCGGCAGTGCTTGGAGCAACGCGACTTGTTGGAGCTGACATTAATGACACCGCTGTAGAAGACACCAAGAAGAACTTGGCGTGGCTTGCCGCAACCGTACCGATGAGCACACCGGAACTTCATGTGAGCGATGCACGCGACGTAGCTTCGCTTGTAAAAACACCGGTCGACATTATCGTTACCGAAACGTATCTTGGTCGACCTCGTAAGGGCGTTGAGACGCGCGCGGAACTCCAGGAGACGATTAGCTACGTAGAGCGACTGTATCGTGACTGCTTCACCAAGCTTCGTGATGTCCTTACCGAAGACGGCGTCATCGTCCTCACTTCACCGAAGCATTTTCTTGCAAACGGCGAATCATTCGAGCTTCCAACGGTGCAGATCATGGAGGAGCTCGGCTATTATCATGCGCCTGTTGTTATCGAGGAACTTTTGTACAAGCATAAAGAGCAGATGGTTGGACGTCAGATTTTCCGCTTCTTGAAGCATGCGCCAAAGCAAGGCGGCCCGGCATCTATCAGCATTTGGAAGACGATGATGGGGAAGGTGTAGGGAGTGAGATTAAAGTTGAAAGAGCATACGGCGATGAACCTATGCTCTTTTTTGTTGGCTTTACAGAAAGTCTCGTATTTGCTAGAGTTTCTGGTTCCACCGCAGGAGGATATGTATGGAACACGAGAAGGTCACGCCGCTCATTCCCCCGTTTACGATCATCGATCACCTGGTCGACCCCGCCGAGACCGTGCGGCTCATCGCTGCCGCTCAGGAACCGATCGCAAGCCTCCCCGGCTTTGCGATCATGTCGAGTTTCTTCGAGCACGAGGGTATTCGTACCGTGCTCGATCTCGTCACGTCGGACGACGCCCGTCTTTGCCACGTCGTCATCATGAACAAGTCCGCCGACTCGTTCGTCGATGCCGTACTTGCGGAACGCGGACTGCGACGCGTCAACCCCGATACGACCATGCGCGCTCTGATCTACGACCTCGCTCGACGCAGTCGCCCGCCGCGTCTGAGCACCTGGCAGCAGTCGCCGTAGTACCACGCCCGCCAATCTTGCCGCTTCTTGGTCGCCCGACCTTGATGAGCGCGCTCGATTGGCGGGTTGATTTTTTTGCAAATTTCTGCTATAATGATTAGTTAGGTTGCCCTTTCCCACCGGAGATTTCCTCAATGTCTACCTCTCTCGCCCGCGTCAGCGCCAAGCTGAGCCTCGCCCTTCTTGTTCTGACCTTCATGCTGTGGTGCCTTGTGCGCATTATGCCGGCGCAGGCTGAGATGCGCGCGCCGGAGATCGTGCGTACTGCGACGGACACGGCGCCGCCGATCAGCGACCCCGTGCTTGCGCGCATCAACGACAAGCTCGCGACCGAGATCGAAAACGGTCTGCCCGCACAGGTGCGGGAGTGCCTGGCGCGCTATAAGAGTGTTTTTCGAGCGATCGAGAAGCGCAGTGGCGTGCCGATGGAACTGCTTGTTGGCGTCGCTACGATCGAGAGCGGCGGTTGTTCCCTGCCGAAGAACGGCCCCGGGAACATCACGCACATCACGCTTGTTGACGATCGGCACCGTTTGAAGGCTGCCGAATTCGCGAAGACGACGCCCCAAGAGCTCAATGAGCTCGAATCGAGCTTCGATGCAGTAGCTATCACGGCGGCTGTATTGCGTGATTACAAGCGCCGCACCGACACTGGTCTTACCGGCATCATGGCGTACGAACGTGGCCCAGGGAACCTCCCTGACGACACTACGACACCGAACCGCTATGCCCGACGGGTACTAACGGCGGCAGCGTTTGCTCGCCGTATCCTGAACAAGGAACCGATCGTAGACAGCGATGGCATTGTCATCCACGTTACCGCCGACGAACTTCCGGAGTTCTAGGCTCGTGCCCCGCCTTGCAGTAATGCTTGGTGGGGCTTTGTTATTTATTGACTTTTTGGCTAATTTTTGCTATATTTCTTCTTGTCACTTTTGGAGGAACCATGCGAAAGATCGCAACGCTGTTTGGTGCCTGGTTGGCCACGGCCGCGATTCTCATTTGTATCGATTGGCTGTACGTCAGCCCTTGGATGCAGGCGGGAAATGCGGCGACGAGCGCTGATGTGGACCTTATGCTTTCCGCCAGGTTGTGGTGCATGGAGGCTGACTATTGCAAGGTCCGGGTCCGTGACTCCACGGTTCAGGTACTCTCGATCTACAACAAGCGGGAGCATGTCCTCGAGGCCGAGCTCCCCCGAGGCTCACAGGTCTTGAGTATTCTCGCGTCACTCTGCGACCACAAGGACTGTGAGATCGAGGGTGACGACCAAAGTGCCATCATTCGCCAGGATGGCCGGGATGCGGCCATGCTCTTGCACAACGACGATGGTCGAATCTCGACCCACATCCTCGCTCCGGCCATGGCCCGCGAGTAACCGAAAGCCCCGGCTCCACACTTGGAGACCGGGGCGTCATTTTTTTATTGGTTGATGCGGAAGTGACAGACGTCACCATCTTGCACAATGTATTCCTTGCCTTCAATGCGGAGCTTGCCGTTATCACGCGCACCGCTCTCGCCGTCAAAAGCCACGAAATCATTATAGGAGACCACTTCTGCGCGAATAAAGTTCTTTTCAAAATCAGTGTGAATGACCGCCGCTGCTTGCGGCGCCTTCATGCCACGCTCGATCGTCCAGGCACGCGATTCTTTTTCACCGGTGGTGAAATAGGTCACGAGATTGAGAAGTTCGTAACACTTTTTGATCACCTTATCGAGACCGGATTCGTTCATGCCGAGTGCTGAAAGCATCTCTGCCGCTTCCTCTACTGACAAACTCGCGAGTTCAGCCTCAATCTTTACGGAAATTGGTACTGCAAGACGATTTGGGCCAAGCGGTGAAACCCATGCCGGATTTTTTGCGGCCTCTTCATCAACGTTTACCACGTAAAGAATTGGCTTGTTGGTGAGGAGCTGAATGGTCTTGACCGCTTCACGCTCTTCATTGGTAAGTTCAACGGAACGAGCGAGGTGACCTTGCTGCAGTGCAGTGTTCCACTTTTCAAGTGCTGAAGCTTGGGCGGCCATTTCTGGCGTTTTGCCAGCTTTCATTTTGCCGGTAATCGCATCGAGCATCTTTTCCACGGTAGCAGCATCGGCCATTGCTAACTCAAGCTCGATAACCTCAACGTCACGGGCTGGATCAATCGAGCCGTCGACGTGGACGATGTCGTTGTTTTCAAAGGAGCGAACGACGTGCGCGATCATGTCGACCTCACGAATGTTGGCCAGGAATTTATTACCAAGACCCTCGCCTTTATGAGCACCCTTTACAAGACCGGCGATATCAACGAATTCAATCGCGGTTGGAATGATCTTGGTGGAGTTCGACATCTTTGAGAGGGTTGCAAGGCGCGCATCTGGCACCTCAACAACACCAACGTTTGGCTCAATAGTACAAAAAGGGAAGTTTGCGCAATCAACCTGTTTTTTGGTGAGCGCAGTAAAGAGAGTGGACTTTCCGACGTTTGGAAGCCCAACGATGCCAACATTCAACATAGATTTGCGCAGTGTAGTCGAAAGATCCTTACTGTGCAACGGTTTCAGTCTCCACAGGAGCAGGCGCGTTTAGCCGCTCCAGGCGCTGCTTAGCGGCGGCGTTTTGTGGGTCATCCGCGAGAATGAGCTCGACTTCTTTGATTGCTCCTGCAATATCCCCTGCCTCTTCTGCGATAATCGAAAGGTACCAGCGGGCGTTTGCGAAGGTTGGAGCGATCTCAAGTGCCTTTTCTAGTTCAATTTTTGCTAAGTCGCTGCGTTCTTGGCGCATGTAGAGCAAAGCGAGATTCAAGCGTACGCCAATATCAGTTGGGGCGGCATCGCGTACCTTTTCCATGGCAACAACGGCTTCATTCACGAGGCCGCGGGCATCGAGGGTGACGGCCTGGAAATAGAGGGCCGGAATGTAGTCAGCTTTTAATTTGATCGCTTGAGAGAATGCGACATCAGCCGCCTCTAGGGCCTCAGCGCGCAGCGTAATGAACTGCTCACCGCCCGGCGCTTCTGATTTCTGACGCAGCGATTCAGCGATAGCTAATTGAGCGCGCCCGATGCCGACGCGATACTTTGGATTGACTGGTGAGAATTTGATCGCCTCCTCATAGCTGACGAGGGAAAATGGCGCGCCATCGGTCACAACGCCGGCGATATCGCGATATAAATCACCACGCTCAGCCCAGCGCACAGCACTTGTTGGAGCAAGATCAGTAGCTTTGACGGCGGCATTAATAGAGGAACCAAGTAGTGATTGTACGACTTGTGGATCTGATAGTGGATCACGCGCTATGACATCGGCTTTGGTCAGAAGGACACGAGACAGCGCGGCATAGTATGCATCGTTCCAGCGATTGCGACTGGCGGCTTTATCTAGAAGCAGGATTGCTTCATCATAGGAAGCCTCACCTTCACGCGTTAGTGCTTTTGCATACAGCATCTCTGCGCTATAGCGAGAGAGCGTGAAAACTGAAAGAAACAGCACGGCAATGATCGCAACTGAGCCACCAACAAGTGAAGCGGCGCCGACCGCGGCCGTATCTTTCATCTCTTTTTCTTGCGCAGAGCCTGGAGCAAGCGCCGTACCAAGTCCAGCGAACACGATCATGGTTGCCGCGAGCGTAAGAGTTTGCGGATAGAGACAGGCGGCGATTACTGAGCCGAGAAAGGCGATAAGGGCGGGTGTTGCTGGAAAGGAACCGTCTTTACCACGATGCAAATGAGCGAGCACGATACAAATAACAAAGATGCCCCAAGCAATGGTGCCGAGTATGCCGAGCGTGGTTAGTAGGGTGGCGACGTGTGAAAAACCGCGATCAAAACGGGCGTCCCAAAAATCTGTTTGATTAAGGCCAGCATTGTGGTGCAGGTCAAAAGCCAGAGCAAATGTTCCTGGACCTGAGCCAAACAACAAACGCCCGTCTGCCCAGGTGGCTTTGGCGATATTGAAACTAGCAGCGGCATTTGGACCAACCTCGAGCGGCAAGGCGGCAAAGAAGCGAGGTGACGCTACGAGCATGCTCACGCTCATTAATATAAGGAGCGCGATTGGAATAAAGCGTACTGACAGGCTACGAATGCTTTGCGATTTGAACCCGGCGGCAAGAATGCCAATGGAACACAAGAGCGCCACAACCCACACGACAGTGGCATCGAGTGCTAAATAAAATGGAATTGCGATAACAAATGATGCAACACCAGCAAGTGTTATGAGGCGACGATCTGCCTGTTCAAGTACTGGCGCAAATGACGTGCCCTGCAGGGCAATATACGAAAGCGTGAATAGATGCGTGAGTATAAGAAAGATACCGGTGACAGTTGGTGTTCCGGTTGGTAAGCCCTGGATGCCAATACCCACCCCAAGAATACTGAGCGTTGCTAGTAAACTTACGAGCCCTGAACTTACAATGATCGACCACATGATAGCGCGGCGACCAACGATAGTTTTAGCGGCAACGGTGATGGCAGAAAAAAAGAGGAAGAAGACCACGGCGCCAATGACGCTTGTGTACTCTTGCGTGCTGTAGCCTAGAAAACTTGCAGGTATGCTCCACGAACTTATTGCCGAAATAGTTAGTGCTGAGATCCAAATGCCAAAGCCAAGGAGTGCGAGTGGTGTTGGAAGGAAAAGCTTTTTACCAAGAAGAACACGAATCGCTAAACAACAGGTAGCGACAAGCACCCAGCCTGTAAGCCAGACGAATTTATTCAGCTCAAGCGGCTCTGCTGTCCACGGTGCAATAATAAACGGCAATCCCAGGATTGCGATAGCAACAGCGAGCCCTGCACCGACAATAAGAGCATTTGCCAATCCCGTAGCCTTTTGGTGCGTCATAGCACCGTATTATGGCGTTACTTCAAGAACTTCATCAATCAGCTCTTCCCCACCCTCGATATTTTCTTCTTCGACTACAGGCGCAACATCCTCTACCACCGGCTCATCTTCCGTTTCAATCTCATCAACAACGACCTCTTCTGAATCGCTTGATTCATCAACTGGAGTCTCGTCTACGACCTCTTCATCTTCAACGACTACCTCCTCATCTGACTGATCTTCAGATTCATTCAGCACCTCTTCATCTTCTGGAAGATTGTCTTCAGGGACTTCAGGTGGCTCTGGCTCTGTTACTACCGGCGCTACAGTTTGCGCGTAGTCTTTATGGGTACCAACAACCAACCAATCTACGAGAATGCCGTCTGATCCGGAGGAGTCACGGATAACAAAGCTGGCTTGATCACGATTTGTGACCGAGATCTGACCGGTGGCGCCATTTGGCGTGACGAAAACGCGGTACGGAACCTCGTTACTTATGATGTCGTTGAACTTTGGATCAATGCTCTCGAGATTAACAAGTGCCGTACCGTTTTGCAGCGTTGCTGTGCCTGAGAGCTGAATGGTCATTTCGCGACTTGTGGCGGCGTAGGTTTCAACGTCCTCGTTCTGATATGAACGAACGAGTTGCACAAGACGACCTTCGGTTTCAATATCGCCGTTACCGGAAATACTCCAAGCGCCCCCAACGCCCTCTATTGATCCAACTGAGAAGATGCCGCCGCCATTCATGTTGAGCGTGCCGGTGATATCAAGGGTTGCGACCGTTGATGACGCTAGGCCGCTGATTGCTGTATCGGCTGCTGGGGCAACATTTGTGCTAGCGCCGTCATAGTAGGAAGCACGAACAAACACGATGATTGAGCCATCACCCGAAGCATGATCCTCCATGGCATAACCAACAATTGGTCCTGGCTGGGTGGCCTTCATGGCGTAGCCTGGCTTTGAACTCGTAGTAAGCGGATCACCAACCTTAATCGCACCATTTTCTGAAGAAACGAAGGTTGGTACGCGACCGGCAAGCGCTACTGGATACTCGCCATCGCGCCACTCACCTGCCAAGAAACCAGGGCGTGTTGAAACAATGCCAGCAATGCGGTCATCGTACTTCTTACCTGTTGAACGGGTCATTTGCTCGCGACCTGTTCCGAAAACGACAACTTCACCTGGCACAAGTGCGTCAGGCGATGGGAACATTTCCGCAAAATCATACGAACCAGTGCTCCAACCGGCGGCATTGGTACGCATGTAACCAAGACCGGAGCTGTCGTAATAAATGTAAGCAGAATTCTGCATGGCACCGCTATCCGATGGGTAGAAACGACCAGCGAGCGATAGATCACCGTTTTGATTGATAGATGCTACCTCTGTGCCGGCGGTATTTGTTACAGCTAATCGGTACGCTGAGACGCTATCAACCATGGTTTCAAGACCCATAGCTACTGATTGGGCTGATGAACCGTTCCAAGCAGAGCCACGGAAGCTGAGAAGCTCCGAGCCGTAGTTTGCTGAACTATTTGCGGTGGCGAGTGAGGCGAGCGCGAAGGTTTCTCGCATAACGATAGCTGAGCCATCGCTTGTAATTGTGCCTTCGGCTGACCAGGTTGGCTGCACCATGACCTTAATAACGCCGGAACCTGCTGCAAGTGGCTCAAGCGCATAGCCGAGCACGCGTGACGGACCGCCAGCTTTGCCGACAGCGCCAGCAACTGATGAAGAAGTAGTAACAAGATCGCCAACTGCAATCGCGCCATCTGCTGCAGAAGCTGAAACATCAATCTGACCGATCAAACCGACAAGACGATAGTTTGCCGGGATGCCGTAATCAAAAGACTCTTGGTAGTTGCCAATGAAACCTGGATTTGTTGAGATCGCACCAATGATCGAAGTCTCTCCTGGAGCGCACTCTTTTACGCCGTTGAGCGTTGATTCATCACGACAAACAACATCGTTGCCGCCAAGGCTACCATCTGAAGAGATCATCCACTCCGCTAAGTCGGCTCCACCACCAGTAAAGGAACCGTCGGCAAACGCATCGCCATCTGCCTCAAAACGGAACTCGATATCCGGGGTGCCGTCCGCGTCTGAGCGGAAGACAACGAGTTCATCATTACTTGCCGTTTCATTAGTATCAACAAGCAATGCAAAGTTGGTGGTAGTTGAACTATCGCTCACCGTGTTTTGCTCAATACGCATGGCTGACGAGTTTGTTTGCGTGCTGTCGTTTCTGACATGGAAAACGTGGTTATCAAATGAGGTGTTGTCCGAGAAGATATAAGCGAGAGGCGATGTAGATGTACCGCCGTTTGTATAAACAGTGAGTCCGTAGTCATCGTTACCAGTGTTGCCGACATGCAGCGCACCGCCCACCTCATTTGTTACCGTCGTGCTGGTTGATTCATCTTGCTGTATGTTTACACCGCTTCCCGTACCATCATTTTCTACCTGAATTACCGCTCCAGTTGCGCCAGCATTGCCCTGCGCAACAGAAATTACGTGCGCGCTGTCTGTAAGCGTGCCTGACGTATTAGCGTTATTACTTATAAGCTGCAGCAAGTCTCCGGTTACCGAAAGCGCACCACCGCTATTGTTTGTGAGTGCTCTCGTTACAGAAATGCCGTTACCAGATACCGTGGCGGGTGCAATATATGTCGCAGTGTGCGATAAACGAGATAAGTCACCGCTAGTTAGCCCGGTAGAGTTAGAGCTTACTTGTAATCCAACTCCGGATAGCAACCCGTTTACCGTCACGTCCAGGGCTGCGGCCGTTGTAATCGTGCCGCCATCGATGTCTATAAAGTCAACGCCACCGCTGTTTGAAGAAAAATCAATCGTGGCTCCGTCGTTAAAAACAGCGAACGGTGTACCACCGGTTTGAATAATATGATCTCCGGTACCGGTCATCGCAATATAAAAATTTCCCGTGTCATCAAGTTCAACGTTGAACTGATTGGTGCCGAGAGCAATATCCGTTGATTCGTCAAGATTGAGCTGGAACTCTAGCGAGTCAAAATCTAAACAATTTGGACAGTCTAGGGCAGTAAACGTTGCGGCGCCCGTTGCATCAATACTCCAATCATCTCCACCCGTGAGATCTAGCAGAAATGATGCGTTGCTGTGACCTAAGGTCAGAGTATCGGTTCCAGCTGGGGCAATGATCATGTCTGTTCCCGCCTCGATCGTGAGTGCATTTAATGAGTTTGAAGAAATGTTCAAGTCGCCGTTTGACGCCAGTGCGTCAGCGTACACTGTTGGGATATCAAGATATGCTGAACTTGTAATAACTCCAGCGTTGTCGACATCGAAGTAGGTAAAATCAATCGCCGCTGCGGTTCCGATGATGTCGTTTGCGCCAAGGTCGATACCTGTTCCGATTGAAGTATCACTTAAGCTAATACCTGTTCCGTAGCCACCGGTACCAACAAGATCTAAACCGATGCCAACTGATTCGTTGGAATCGTTATTAGCAAGACGAATAAAAGCATCAAACGTACCAGTCGCGCCGCCGTCATCATTGTTTGCCAAGAACATGAGGTAATTTGCAGCAGTGCTTGCCGCGGCAGTGTTCGTAACTCTGAGATCAAATGGATTGATCGAGGTGTCAGTTGTATGTGCAACGTCGATATCGGTAAATTCGCCATCAACAGTGTTTTGGTTGATATCTAGCGTGTCGCTAAAAATTGCTGCTCCAGATGTTGCATCAATAGCAAAAACCTGTGATCCGAGATCTTGGATCTCGAAGTTCCCTACCGAAGTTAAGTTCCAAACTACGTCATTTGCGGCCGAAATTGTTAGGCTGCCATCAGTCGTCATGCTGTCTGCGAACTCTGTAAAATCGAGACTATCAGCAGCAATAGTTCCGCCGTCTTCCCATGACAAGATTCCCAAACCATCCGTTGATAAGAATTGACCGCTTGATCCGTCGGTTGCCGGTAACGTCCAGACCGTGTCGGACGCAATGGCATCAGGAGCCTTGAAACCGACATAGTTACTACCAGCGAGCTCGACAAACGCAGCGAATCCTGTCTCACCTGGAAGGACGCCGACCGCCATCAGGGATATCTCAGGTGATCTTAGGCTTTGCAGGTCAACGGTATGAAATTCGGCATCACCGTCTGCGCGAATCTGCCAATCGTCACCACCATTAATCGCAACCGCTGTTCCGACGTTGTCGTTGCCGATGTTAATTACATCTCCGGAGGTAACGTTTGTCGCGATGTTGATCACGTTTGCAATATCACTTGTAACACCACCAATATCAATATTTGTTGTACTACCTCCGCCATCGAGGAAATTAAGCGTGGTGCCGTTTGAAGTAATGTCTCCACCATTTAGTGCTACATCCAAAAAGTTACCGAGCTCAGCAATGACTGTGACAAATTCAGCTTCGCCAAATTGATCAATATACCAATCATCACCACCGGTTATATCGACGATCGTATCGGTATTACTGTTACCGAAAAAGAGAATGTCGCCGGTAGTGTCATCAGTTGCCATGAAAATAGTATTTGCCTGATCTACTGTTACGCCGCCAAAGTTTATGTTCGGCGCACTGAGTGCGTCGTTCATGAAGTCAAGATCATTCGTTGAGATAAAATCACCACCGGCGATTGAGAGATCGCCATCGGTTGTAATATTTCCACTAGTATCAATGATTATTTGGTTAGCGGTGAGATCTAAATTTCCCGACGCATCAGATCCGATGTTGATGCTTGAAGATCCACCGCGAAGAAGAATCGTTCCTGGTTCAGAATCACTACCGACGTAAAGTGTTTCAGTAGACGTATCGAAGTATAACGGCGCTGTAGTTGTCAGGGTGCTACCAACGACTAAATCGTCCGAGGTGCCAGTTAGGTACGTAAAAGCGCCGGCATCAGTCCATTTTGAGGAGCCGGCAGCTAGCGCATCTATTGCCGTATCAAAATCCGTGAGCACACCTTGCACATCCACCTCAGAGGATTGCGTAAACAAGGCAGAGTCTACACCAACAAGCGTAGCGCCGGCGGTTCCTGAGCTTTGACTTAGCCCGACACTGTTGATAACGAGATCACCGGTATCGATATTCAAATCACTCGTTAAATTGACTGACGGGGCGTTTATATCGAGGCCTCCAGAAGCTGCGCTCAATGTAACTGACCCGCTAAAGCCGTCATATAGCACAATCGATCCACTCTGAACGGTATCGATGCCTAGTAATAACTGCGCTTCGGCTTCATCAAAATAGAAGGTCGCACTACTAATCTCATCACCACCTATCAAAAGCCCGTCGTCTAAATCGGTGAGATATGTAAACGCTCCATCGTCAGTCCATTTTGATGAACTGACGGCTAAGGCATCGATTGCCGTATCGAAATCGGCTAGAACCCCTTGAACTTCTGTACCGATTGACTGAGTAAAGGCTGACGTATCAACGCCAACAAGGGTGGCGCCGGCGGTTCCGGAACTTGCATTTAGAGCAACGCCGCCAATGATCACATCGCCTTCACCGTCGATTCGGAAGAGATCGGTGCCGCCAACTGCAACGCCAAAAATGGTATCGCTCGCGTTTACATCAAGGGCAGCTGGGTTGATATACATTGAACCTTGAGAAACGCCTGAACCCGTTGGATTACCGGTAACGACAAGAGCACCGTTGGCATTAAAAGCTGGAAGTGCGGATTGAGTAGAGCCAACAAGCGTCGTGTCCAATCCGTCGACCAGGCTGCTATTTATAGCGTAAGCAGCCGACATGACACGCTTTCTTGGAGTTAGCGTTTCGCCGTTAATTGTGACTTGGAGAAAGACGTTGGCGTTATCGCCGAAGACTGATTCAGGAATAGCGGCGTATGGATCACCAAGCGTGGTATTTCCGAGTGGCTCGGAAAAGAGACCGTCCGTAAGCGTTACCGTGCGAGCAGTGGCACTTACACAAGTACTCGAAGTGTTTGACCACAAACACGTTCCTCCGGAAACAGCGGTGTAAAACTCAAAGATAACGCTTGCGGAAGCTGCAGAGACAGGAACACCATTGGCGTTTAATAAGCGACCTTGATACTGAACGATGTTTGCAGGAGTTGCAGCAACGACTGACTGTACATTTAACGCTACCGACTGAAATGCCAAAATCGCTAGTATGCAAATACTGGCGAAACGCTTAAGCAAGTTATGCGGTCGGTGATTCATGTTCCTCCGATGTGTGGTCGAGATCTACGTTACGAGCAAATGTTTCCGGTTCTTTCTTTTGAGAATAATCAACCGGCCGAATTTCAAATGGTGCGTATCCGGGCTTTGCGAACATGACGTAGTACTCGTTAGGACCGAGAAAGAACGCGTATCGTCCACGGCTATCGGTAAGCGTGGATTCAACAAGTTTATTATACTTTGGTTCAAACAACCGAATGATGACATTACCCACAGGCTGCTTGGATTTTTTATCACGCACAATACCCCAACCAGTCACCTTCTTTGGCTTTGAAAGTCGAGATGAGATTCCGTACATCGCAACCTGAGCGCTTGCAAGCACAATTGAGAATGTTGTTGGCGAAATAATTGCGGCAGCAATTGCGAGCAGCACACCAATTGGAGCAACAATACGAACAAATACGCGCAAGAAGCGCTTTAAGGCGAGCGCTCGAGGTTCGTTATATTCTTTAGCATCTGATGGATCGAGCGGGATGCTTGCACTTAGATTCGTGTCTGGATCTGTCACTTCAATGATCTGACCCGCGTAAACATCGACGTACTTTCCATCATCAGCACGATTTGCCACGTACTTAGAAGGGAAGACGAAGCCCGGTTTCACAACCTGCAGTATGTACGCACCAACTCTTGGCACAAAGAGGAAATATTGTCCCTTGGCGTTAGACACAACTGACTTAACGATGCGCTTTGTTTTTGCATCGACAAGACGAACAGTGGCAAGCTCGATCGGAACTTTTGTCACGCCGTTATAGACAATGCCGAATTTTTGCCGGCGCTTCTTGGAGAAGATCAAGAGCGGCGACGTGAAGCCGTACTGCAGTAATGACAATAGGTTGAAGCTATTTGCAAGCACGGCGGTTGTAGTACCGACAGCTACGATCGAGACTGGAAGCGCGATATCAGCGGCTACCTTCGCCTCTTCTGAGTCAAGGACCTCGTTGATTTCGGTAATTGGTAGCGCTTCAAAAAACTCAATAATTTCAGGAGCTACCTGAATTGGTACGTTAAAAATTGGAACATTTACTTCCGTTGGCTCTTCAACTACGGGTTCACCTGGCTCCTCTACCGGTAGCTCAACGATTGGCAGGCGGGTTATTTCTAAAACGCCGCTCAGCTGATTGTCACGAACCGTTACCACTGTTGAGACTTCTTCATAGCCGGCCTTGGTGACAACGATACGGTATGCACCGTTTGGTACAAGAAATGCGAATCCCCCGCCTTCACCAGTTATAACCGGATTGCGCTGACTATAGACGCCTGCATCCCAAGCAACGCCTGACCCACGACTTAAATCGTAGACGGTTACAATTGCGCCAGGAATTCTTACAGTAGCTGTGCCGATTGTTTCGTATACGTAGCCACCGGCAAGTGGCGCGAGCACGACACTTTGCTCAAATCGATCTCGATCATTCTCTATTACAACAACCTGCGCCGTTGTCTGAGCGATAACCGCCGGAACTTCAGCGGTATAAACACCGTCCCCCAGGCTTTGTGCCGGATACTGCGTGCCGTCGATCACCACAAACACCTCAGCTACGCCTAGATCATCACCAACATCCACCACAACGCCAACAACGGTTCCCGCGGCAACAGGAATCGTGAGTGTGGTGTCATTAAAAGCAATTCCTCCTGAAACAACATCAACATCGACATCCCGGCGATCAATAGCATCACCGTCGTCACCGTCTTCTGGATCATCTGATCCATCGTTCTCGTCATCATCCGGGTCGCCGTCACCTGGCTCTGGATCTGGTTCCGGGTCTGGGTCAGGTTCAGGGTCTGGATCAGGTTCTGGATCTGGATCTGGTTCCGGGTCTGGGTCAGGTTCAGGGTCTGGATCAGGTTCTGGATCTGGATCTGGTTCCGGGTCTGGGTCAGGTTCAGGGTCTGGATCAGGTGGTGGGTCGCCTCCGCCACCGTCATCATCTTCCTCGCCATCGTCAGCACCAGTAACTACCACTGACACACTTGAATCACTTGCGGTAATGATTGGTACCGGAATTGAGCCTTCATCTCCCGAAGTTGCCTGTAAATCAATAAAGTACGTTGCTGGTACCGCCGGATTCACGATGCGATTTGTTCCAAATCCGGAAGCGGCGGCGTTTGTTCCGATCTCGATCGTAACAACGCTACCTGAGGCGATCGCTCCACCGTCACCACTACAAATAGATAGCGTTACTATATCGCTACTCACGAGAACTCCAACCTGCTCAACTCCTGCGCAGTTAGCCGCTGTTGTCAGATCAACGCCATCATCAGCAATATCAAGATCATCCTCGGTGATCGTGGACGTATCAAAGTCTGCCGGGAAAACAAGCGTCAATTCTCCTGACTCGGTAAGTGTTCCGCTTAGTGTAAAGGTGAAACGCTGATTACTCTCGGCACCTATCGCTAGACTACTGGGTTGCGAGGTTAGACTGCCGACAGTATCAGCGCGAACGATGTTTGGTAATAAAACAAAAGATTGCGCAATCGCAAGACTAGCGAGCGCACTCCAGGTGCTAAAAATTCTTACCCATGACTTTCTCATGCGGTCGCCCGCTTGTGTAACGCGCGTGCCAAAAGTATACCAAAGATAAGGAGCGAAATAAGCGCAGCGCCTATCACCATGAGGTGCATCGGGATGACTGTGAAGCGGATAGCTGGATTTGCTGAATCAACAAGATCGCCTTGTGCATCAACGATTACAGCTTCAAAGGAACCGTATGGAGTACTTAATGCGTTTCCTAAGGATCTCCAACTAATCACATCTGTTTCATCTCCCCAGTTCGAAAGAAAAATACGACTCGTCTGAACTGGTAAACGTTGACCGTAGGCATTTAAAGGTATTTCCTCGATGACCTGCGTTTTTCCGGGTCGACGGATCTGAATCGTGGCAGTTGGGGCAACTGCGCGGTCGCCAACATTCTTCAGCACAGCGCCCAACTGTACTGGCAGTGAAGTAACGACGGACTTTGGCGTCTCTAGCTGCACAATCTGGTATGCCTGCGTTCCTTCGGTTCCAATTTGCGCAAATAACATAACGGCATACCCAGCGCCAACTGATACGCCCGCATTTGCGGACATGCGCTCGACAAATAGCGCAGCGACTGTGTATTCAGCCGACTCCGCCTGCGGGGGTGCCGCAAAACGCAGCGTTACATCTAGGGTATCGCTTGGTCTTAGGGTCATTGAGGCTGGATCGGCGCTAAACATTGCCGCTACATCACCTGCCAATGGTGAGAACGCTGGTGCACCAGTTGTACTATCAAAGGTTACTTGCACGAACTGCACTTCATACTCACGGTCGACCGAAGTCTCGTTCTCAAGTGAAATGATCGCCTCTCCAATGCCGCCAGACAGCACAGAGTAATCTGCTGAGGTTGGCGAAATAGTTAAAGCGTGACTCACTTGTGCTGCTCCAAAAAATGCAACGAGTAGCGTGAATAGTCCAAAGAGCAAGCGACGCATATTTAGTAGTTACCTACAAAAATAAACGTTAAGTTGTGATCATAGCTCCCATCAAGAGCAGTATCTGACACCGCTGCCTTCAAAGTAACGAAGTCGCGACTTTCAAAGCTTGATGAGGCTCGACTCCCTACTTCTTGCAAACTACTTGTGATGGCAGTGTCTTGTGTATCAAACGTTGAACTTGCTAGCGATGTATCTGATGACCTAGCGCCATATTCTGTTTCACCAAGGGTAACTGCCCCATCACTTACATCCGTAATAGCATCACCATCACCATTTTTCAGATCGTCGTCTTCAAATATGTACACGGAGTACCCGCCCGTGACGTCAACGTTCACTTCCCAAGCAACAATGCCGGTTGTTAGTGTACTTGGCGTTAAGGACGCGAGCGGCACCGTTGTTCCCGATAGCGCATAAACGAAATCATTATTGCCGTCGATCGTAATCGCGCCACCGGTAAACTCATCGATATTGAGCGTATTTACTGAAACTGAAGTAATCCGGCCGATTGCTGTGATTTGTGAAGCTCCTTCGTTTTGCACAACAGCAATAAGGTCACCAGCTGCGTAGCTTGAAGCATCTGTGACGTCGACAGAGCTACTCGTAGCTGAGACCGCCGCAACTTGCGAAGCCGTATCTTGAGCGTAAACAGCAAAAGCTACGACTGGATCATAGATCTGCGAGCGGTAACCGAGCATTCCTTGATAGGAGGCTGAATCACCGAGACCTGACGCGTCGTTACCAAAGCTGTCGCGCAGCTGATAACTCGCCGAGCTACTCGTGTCATCGCCACTAGCGCCGACGGTATCGCTCAAAATCTGGTATGAGGTTGACGACATATTGGCGTCAACCTTTTTTGTAGCTAGCATTAGCGAAAAAATGGCCAATGTTCCGATTAATGCTGCTGAGGATATTTGTTTCATAACGCTTCATGAACACAATATGTCGTCATGACCATGTTTCACAAGGTGTTTTACACACAGTTGTGTGGATAACCTCTCTAAAATCTGTGGATATGTTTCATATCCAGAAGGCTAGCCTAGCGTGGACAAAACTGTTTCATACTCTGCTACCACAGTGTCTTATCCACATGACATGAACAGGTGTTAACTCTTGGTCCTGTCGGCTACTTAAAAGTTTTTTTTGATGCCGTGATCCTCAAGCTAACCCAGGCTTATCCCCAAAGTAATACACAGCTGTAGATAACCTGTTTCATACGTGACAAAAAAACCGCCTTTAGTTGCATAAATGGCAGTTTCACATGGAATGAGGTATCGATTTTCTGGTTTTCTTATCTGATTTGGCCGTACTATTTGTAATTTGTGGTTAATAAAATAAAATCTCCTGCAATCTGATCTGGTTTATTACCGGACGGAGTGCGTAATGTACTTATTCATACATCTACAATCCCGTACACGATCTGACCAGCACAAATACTAGGAGACTTTTTTTACCGAACTAGCTACTGAATCGAACCTTGTCTTTGGGTACTATTATCAAGAGTATATGCCAAAATTTGTTTAATATTAGCCAAATTATGGTGCCCCCACCTGGAGTTGAACCAGGATCCCAGGCTTAGGACGCCCGTGTTCTATCCAATTGAACTATAGGGACGCAATGTGCTTAAGCGTCGCAAAATAATATACATCTGCGTGCTATACTGCGTAGGCAAAACAGCAAAAGTATAAGTCACGCCTATTGCATGGTCAACTATGGACGCAACGATCTTCATCACTGTCATTCTCGCACTTATCATTCTTGGCCTCCTGGCATACGTCATTTTGAAAATAAACGATTTAAATGCCTCCAAGCATAATTCTTCAATGGATACGGCGCTTGCCATCATTCAAAAGGAGCTTGAGAACGTTAAGGCAACTCAGTCGCAACAGCGAACCGATATTCAAGACAACCTACACCAACTCAATGACCGACTCTTTAAGAGCCAGTCGGAGCTCCGCCAAGCGTCTGAAACGCAATTTAGCACCATGCATCAGCAAAGCAATGCCATGGGCAAGACTCTCCAAGAGGTCTCGGCACTGCTTTCACATAATCAGTCGACTATTACACAGGTACTCGACTATTCAAAGCAATTGCAGGACTTGCAGAGTATTTTAAAGAACCCGAAGCAACGCGGTGTTCTTGGTGAGTACTTCTTGGAAACTGCACTCAAGAACGTCTTAGCACCAGCAAACTATGAAATGCAGTACAAATTTCCAAATGGAGACATCGTCGACGCTGTTATCAAGATTAAAGATCGCGTGATTCCGATTGATGCTAAGTTTAGCTTAGAAAACTACAACAGACTGGTTGATGCACCGGATGAACAAGAGCGTGAACGCGTTGGAAAACTCCTGACCACTGACCTTAAGAATCGTATTCTTGAGACTTCAAAGTATGTTCGACCAGAGGAGGGAACACTCGACTTTGCATTTATGTTTATTCCTCACGAGGCGCTGTATTACGATCTCTTGGTCAACAAGGTGGGGGCGCTCCAAGAGGATACTGAGTCATTGATTGCGCGCGCTGCTGCCAAGTATCGCGTTATCGTTGTATCACCAACGTCGTTCTTTGCGTATTTACAGACGGTTCTGCAAGGATTGAACGCCATGCGCATCGAGGAATCGGCGCTTGAAATCAAGAAGCATGTAGAGAACATGAAGCGACATGTGGCAACATATAGTCGCCACCAAGAATCCGTACAGAAGGCTCTTAGCACAACCGTGAATCAGTTTAACGGATCAACCAAGGCTTTTGAGCAGATCGTCAAAGACGTGAGTAAGATCACTGAGCAGCCAGTTGATGGAATCGTTGACGTCGAAGCTGTGGCACGACCGATGATCGAAGGGGAGTAAACAAAAAACCATCCGGCAAAACCGGATGGTTTTTTATTACTTAGCGGACACCTTATTGATACGCAGGGTGGCGCGGCTCTTCAAGCGAGAAGCAGTGTTACGCTTCAAGACGCCCTTAGCTACTGCCTTATCCAAGGCCTGGTTCATGTCCTTGAGAAGCTTAGCGGCTTCATCAACTTTCTTATCATCAAGCAATTTGCGGAATGAACGGCGCATGAAGTCCAAAGTTCCTTTGGCTTGCATGTTGCGCTCAGCGCGGCGCTCGCTCTGGCGCAAGGCTTTTTTAGCGTTTTTGAGATTTGGCATAATCGTGGCAGATAATAGCGGAATTATAGGCTATCGGTCAAGAGGGGGTGACAAAATCAGCAATTGTTTGATCTACGGCTAGTTCTGGCGCTAAGCCAGATTTCATCGCCAGATCGCGCTTTCCTAAGCGATCGTGCCAAGAGAGCAGACGAGCGAGTGTGTGGCGTTTAGCCGCAGCCTGTGACTTCTGGAGGGCATACGGGTGTAAACCGAAGCGCTTGGGTGCCCCGGCATCGTCTGCCTTCAGTAGCTTACTCGCCACCATGAGGCGCAGGTGCCGAGCCAGCATACCAAAGAGTTGAAACGATTCGGAGCCTGAGGCGCGTTCGCTATGCAATTTATGCAGTGCGGCCTTAGGAGTTGTTGAAAGGGCGTCTAAAAACGCAAAAACGTCTGACTGCGGGGAAGGGCGTACCAGAAGCTCTAAAGCCTCGAGTGATACGGACTGACCAGCGCAATAGGCAACCAGCTTGCGCAGCTCGGCGTCCACCGCGGTTGGGTCGTCACCCGTGCGACGTACGAGCTCAGTCATTAGCGACGGTGAGATCGCTACACCTATCTCTTGAGCTCGCTTCATGGCCCAGGCTTGAAAGTCTGCTCCTCGTAATGATGGGATGAGATACACCTTGGTGTCGGTGGCCGTTGAAAAGTGGCTAAAGATAGCGTGTTTCTTAAGCGACTCTTCCTTCATGACATCTGCGAAGATAACGACGCTGCTTTCCGGGATTGCGGCGAGTGCCGCTAACCAGGGCTTGCCCGTAGTTTTGTTTGTGGCATCCAGAAGGCCACGAATGATTACAAGGCGCTTTTCTGACAAGAAAGGGGAACCACGAACTAAGCCGCCGATACGACCGGGCTCTTCATCGGCAAGAGCAATAATGCGTACTTCGTCGATATTTGACCCGGTTGGATCGTATTTTTCTTCAAATTTTTGCTTGAGATCAGTAACTCGCTCACGCACGAGCAGACTGTCTTCGCCAGCAATAAAGATGACCATATGGGTGATTGTAGGCGGAAAGTGGGAATGGCGGAAGGGCGGAAAGGTGAGGAGGGAAGGTATCGCTACGATGGCAACACAAAAACGAGCCCATGATGGTAGAGCGTGGACGCAGGTGGTGCCGCAGCCTAACTCGCATCATGAACTCGCTTGTTACCAATGTATGCAGGCACTCTATGTATAGACTACTCCATTTCTCCCCAGCTTTTTGCAACTGCGACGTCGGTTACGAGCGGCACGGTAAGATCGACAACTTCGGCCATGAGCTTAGGAATTTCCATGGCTATGGTATCGATTTCTGCTTGCGGAGCTTCGAATACCAGTTCGTCATGCACTTGCAGCACCATTTTTGTTTTTAAATTCTTTTCACGTAAATAGGCATCGATGGTGATCATCGATTTCTTGATGATATCCGCCTGAGTCCCTTGAATTGGCATATTGATCGCCATGCGCTCAGCTGAAGCAATGAGTTGCGGCATTCCGGAGTGGATGTCTGGCAAGTAACGGCGACGGCCAAACATGGTTTCAACATAGCCATCGGTGCGAGCCTTGAGCTTCATAGCATCCATGTACTGCGCAATGCCCGGATGCACCTCAAAGTATTTAGCGATAAACTTTTTAGCTTCATCAAAGGTGAGGCCAGTGGCACGTGCGAGCGAACGAGCACCAACACCATAAAGGATACTGAAGTTGATCGCTTTCGCAGCTGCGCGCTGATCTTTGGTTACTTCTTCCTCAGGAACTTCGTAAATTTCAGCGGCGGTACGTTTGTGAATATCGGCGCCGTCAGCGAAGGCTTTGATAAATGGCGCATCATTAGCCATGATTGCGGCAAGACGCAATTCAATCTGCGAATAGTCGGCGGAAATGAGTTGACTCCCTTCTGGCGCAATAAAGGCGCAACGAATCTCACGACCTAATGCGGAGCGAATTGGAATGTTCTGTAGGTTTGGATTTGAGCTTGATAAGCGACCCGTGGCAGCAACGGTTTGATTAAGCGTGGTGTGCACGCGACCGTCTGACGCGATCTGCTCAGGAAGTGCATCAGCGTAGGTTGATTTCAACTTAGCGATTTCGCGATATTCTGAGATGAGGGGAATAATATCGTGCTCATCCTCAAGCTTTTCAAGTTCTGGTGCCGCAGTTGAGAAGCCAGTCTTTGTCTTTTTGATGCCTTTTGTTGGCAAACCAAGATCGATAAAGAGTACGTCCGCTAATTGGCTTGGGGAATTTACGTTGAATTCACGCTTAGCAAATTTGAAAATCTTTTTCTCTAAGCCTTTAATAGCTTCTTCGAATTCATTTGAAAGATCTTTGAGTTTTACTTTGTCGACCAGAAGTCCGTTACGCTCCATTGAGAACAGTACTGGAATAAGGGGCGCCTCAGTGTCTCGGTAAAGAGCTGCCATGCCATCTTCGGCTAATTTACGAATCTGCCAATCCGCTAACGCGACTTGATGCGCAACGCAGTCTGCAATTGGTGTCTCAAGTGAAAGTGTGAGACTAAGTGCATCATTAGCGACTTCTGCAAACGTCAGTCCGCGACCACTTGATGAGAGTAGGTATGCAATCACCATGGTATCGATGAACTCTTTGTCACGGATATGCTTCACGAGGTCAGCGCCGGCATCATGGAAGGCGTGCATCATGCCTTTCACGTCATGCGCGATGATTGTCTGCGCTTGAGAGCATTTCAGAGCGATGAGTTTAAGGTGCGTGCTATCTGGGTTTTCAATGAGATGCGCGCCGTTATCGCCAACAAGCGCAACGGCAGACATGGCTCCACCAAAAAGGTCGGTCGGCTTTTTTGAAATAATGAGCGCGAGTCGCTCGCCAGTTAGATCATCGAGCGCAATTGACGCTCGAGCGCTTGGTTTCTTTGCTACCGTTTTCTTAGCTTTTGGCTTGATAACTGGTGCTGTTTCATTTTTTTCAATATGGATCTTTGGCGTTAATGGCGCAGACTCAAGGCTTTCATACTTAGCAACGAGCTTCTTAAACTCAAAATCACGGAGGAGCGGGAGTAGACGCGCAACTTCTACCGGCTTTATTTCCGAAGCTTCATATGAAAAATCAGGGAGTGGTACGTCGCGCACAATTGTAACCAAGCGGCGCATCAATTTGATAACACGCTCTTGTTTGTGCAATTTTTTAGCAAACTTCTCGGGAAGCGTGGCGTCATTTAAGGAAATGAGAGCGTTATCAAGAGTTCCGTACTCCTGCAACAGCGCAACCGCTGTTTTTTCACCGATTCCCGCTACACCAGGAAGATTGTCTGACGTATCACCGATGAGCGTCTTGTAATCAATAAGTTGCGCTGGCGTTAAACCGTAACGAGCGCGCACTGCCTGTTCGTCATAATGCTTCACCTCTGACAGCCCTTTTACGAAAACGACGATGTTTGTTTGGTCATCGACGAGCTGCAGCGCATCAAGATCGCCAGTAATAATAAGCGTTCGTAGTGAACCCTGTACCTTGTTCATCTCCGACACGGTGCCGAGAATATCGTCCGCTTCAAATCCCTCAGCAGACAGCGATGGAATTCCGTATCCCTTGAGCAGATCCTGAATCATGGGGATTTGGGCGTACAGCTCATCTGCCTTCTTTTCACGCTGCGCTTTGTATTCTACGTATTCTTCGTGGCGAAAAGTGCCGCCGGGAAGATCCCAGGCAACTGACATGTAATTTGGCTTATAGGTGGCGAGCATCTTTTCAATAACATTCGCAAAGCCGTATACAGCGTTTACGATGCGGCCATCTTTAGTTGCTAGTGGGGGAATTGCATGCCAAGCGCGGTGCAGGAGTGCATTTCCATCGAGTATCAGAAAGGTTTTTTGGTCGGCCATATGAGAGCCAGTGTACAAGGCTCTCGCTTTTAATAAAAAGAAGAGCTCCCCAGCTCGCGGCGGCGAAGTGGGGAGCGCGTTATCAGTGGATCCTGGCGTCCACGCGGTAGGCGAGGTTCGTCCGGGAATCGAAGCAGAACATAGCAGCTCCGCTACCCGTGATGACCATCGCTCGAGCGTCAACACCGTTCTCGATGCCGAGTTCGTAAAGTGGCGTGCGAGCCACGTTCTCGAAGTCGTATCCGATCGTCGTGAAGGAGCGGTTCTTGATGTAGCCGCCGCCACCGTGAGTGGAGGAGAAACGCACGTCCTCCTCGATCGTCAGCCTATTGCGCGGGGCCACGTTCGGGGTCACGCCTGCGAGAAAGTCGATGAGATCTTCGCGCTTCAGGATGAAGCAGTCGAGATCTTGGCGAATCACGAGACGCCCACGATCGATCAGTTGGAAGTCGCTTGCGTCAAGCGGCACCGCTGAGAATGGGCCACTCTCGATACGCACGAAGGCCAGCACCCGAACACGCCGCTTTTCGTGGGCGAGCGGCACGGGGAAGGCGTAGGAGAGTCCGATGTACTGACGACCACGCTTCGTCACCTGACGGGCGAGGTCGAGCACCTTCTGGTGGAGCGTCGTTTCGAGCATGTTGCTCCCAAACGGCGCAAGGAGTCGCACGAGCACGATCGTGAGGTTGCCTACCGAGAGCACCTCTGCCTTCGTGAGGTAGAGCAACCGAGAATCGAGCGTCGTCTCGTAGTCGAGACAGCTGCTCCACGAGTTGTGTTCACTCGTGGGATCGACCGACAGATCGAGCGGGAGCTGAACCTGCGGGGTCTGGGTGCGGATCGCGAGCGGTGGCGAAATGCCACTCACCGGCGGGGGAGGCGGGACACTTTTGCGCCCGAAGAGGGTATGAATGAGGGATGCCAACACGAATCCTCCGGCTCAAACGGAAGCGCTGAGCGAATACGATATTACAAAAAGAAACCTTACTTGTCAATGGTTTGTGTATTAAAATACTTGAAATATTGGCCAAATTTTGCTATCATTGCTTTCGCGCCGTACGTTGAGGCTCCAGTAGCTCAGTTGGATAGAGCAGGGGACTTCTAAGCCCAAGGTCGAAGGTTCAATTCCTTCCTGGAGCGCCAACGTATGGAACAGAAAAGACGCCTAATTGGCGTCTTTTTCTTTAAGGTACTGCGCAATGTTGCCTTGACTGTCTCCCAACCAGCGCTCAAAGGCCTCGTTAAAGCCATCGATTGGGTAGGGATTTGGAAATGTCCAAAGATGGAGACGACTTGCCGGTATAGGCTCTCGACTCTCAAGCGTCATTCGTTGCAGCTCGCCGTTTAGATAGTGCCCAGTTGTGAAATCGAGACACAGATCGCCCTCTAAACAACTAGTGATTATGTAGTCACCTGTTATATATTTAATAATCTCTTCTTCGTACGCCATTTTTAAATACTCGCGCTCCTCTGCTGTTACAAGTAGATACGTGGTTTGCGGCATCTCGAGCCTGATTGGCTGCGTCGCTTCATAGCGCGCGAGGTTACCGCCAACCAAAATACCGGCAGCAACGCACAGGCCAACGATCACTAGCGTCAATTTTTGCTCCATATTAAGTCAGGTCCATGAAGGGATTGTGAGCAATTTCCCAGAGATGACCATCTGGATCAGCGAAGTAACCGCTGTAGCCACCCCAGAATACTGGCTGAGGCTTTTTTATAAGTGTCGCGCCAGCTCTCACCGCTTGATCGACAACCTGATCCACTTCTATTTGCGAAGAAACATTGTGAGCGAGCGTAATACCGGCAAACCCTGAGCCAATAGGCGACTGCAGGGAGTCTTCGGCGAGCTTCTCTCGGGGATAAAGAGACAGCCAGACACCTTCGAGCTTTAGAAAAATGATACCTTCATCATTTCCCTCGACTGGAAAGCCAAGTCCCTCGGAATAAAATTTCTTAGAACGAGCAAGGTCGTTAACTCCAAGAGTGATGAGACTGATCTTTGGCTTCATATGATCATATGATAGCTAATTGCCATGAAACACAAAACGCTCCCCGTAAAGGAGAGCGTCTCATGTGGGGTGTGCTGTTGGACGACTTTAGAACTTTAAACTGGCCGAGTATGTACCGAGAGCTGTCGGTTTTTCCGATGTTAGCCCAATGGATATTTGGTGTAAGGCTTTTAAAGTGACGGGGCACTCGTTTTGGTATATTGTGCCGATAGATTATTAATAACTGCTATGACACGACTTCAGACGGCGATTGCTGCTGCGGAAAAAGGTGATGAAAAGCAAGCGCGGAATGTAATGGCACTCACGCGTGAGTGGTTTGATCGATTTGCAATTCTTTGGGCGATTATTCGGCATGCACATCAAACCGGCGATGAAGGACGAGCAACGGAAGTTCTTCATGAAGCAACTGATGCGACGAAACGGATTCGCGCCGAAGTAAATCGCGCAGATGCGCAAATCTTTCACGCGACGAGCCTCGCTCAGATCGGTAGAATCGATGAAGCGCTTGCGTATGCCAGAGAGATCCCTGATCACTACGCTGGCTTTCATGCGGTTCAAGCACTCGTAAGTATCGCTCTCGCTCTTCACAAAATGAATCAATCGTACAATGAAGTGCTGGAAGAAGCTGGAGAACTTTCAAAGACTATCAATGAAGAAACTCCGGCTACCGCAGGGGAGAGCCCAAATTGGCTGGGCCAGGTCGCTCTCAGAGACGCATTATTTTGGTGGAAACAAGAAGGGTATTTGAACGAGATCCTGCCATACGCAAAAAAGTATCTGACAGATGCGGTCATAATGAACGCGTTAATACGAGAAGATAAGAACTAAAAATTTTTAGAATCAAAAAGACCTCCCAAACGGGAGGTCTTTTTCTGGGGTGGCTAACGGGAATTGAACCCGTACTAGCGGTACCACAAACCGCTGTGATAACCATTTCACCATAGCCACCGTATACCTTTCACGGCATTATTTGTTCCATTTTGGCACTCATGGAGCCTCTGCTTGGCTTCGCCGTACTGTCTCGTACGACTCAGCCTCGCTTTCTCCATTCATCCAAACTGGTGGCAAATACTGCCGTTCAAGTGCTTGCAATGTTCGATTTGCACTTAGCAAACACGCCTTTTTCGCATCGCAACCCTGACAGATTAGCAGAATTTTATCGTTAAGGCAAGTCTTTACTCGTCCTTCTTTTTACCGTGGAACTGCTTATAGACTCGTTTTAATTCCTTATCTGTAATGTGCGTATAAACCTGGGTTGTAGTAATGGACTCGTGGCCAAGGAGCGACTGAACGGAGCGAATATCAGCGCCATTTCTTAAAAGATCGGTAGCAAAGGTGTGACGAAGCGTGTGTGGGGTAACGGGCTTTGTAATGCCCGCAATGCGTGCGTAACGATCTACGAGGCGCTGAATTGAACGTGGGGTAAGCGGCTGCGGGGCAGCGTTACCCGTGCGGCGGGCGCGGTCGTGGCGGATGAAGAGGAAGGGGGCGACGTCTTTACGGCGGGTGATGTAGGCCTTCACGGCGCGCTTGGCATCGTCTGACAGAAAGACAACGCGATGCTTACTACCCTTGCCAAGTACCGTGAATTCTTCGTTTTTTAAATTAACATTATCTATTTTGAGACTCGCGAGCTCTGAGACGCGGAGGCCGGTTGAGAAAAGAAGTTCCAGAATAGCTTTATCTCGGTAACCCACAATGGTTGGATCTTTTTCTGGACCAGTCATGAAGCGCTTCAGTTCATCCGCCTCAAGAAATGAGACGTGGCGACTGCCTTGTTTGGCGAGCTCGATCTTCTCTGGGGCGAGCGTTTGTACGTCTCGCTTGGCGAGATACTTTAAAAATGATCGTAGAGCAATGAGGTGATAATTCTGCGTATTCTTCTTCATTTGCCCATCTTCTCGACCTGAAAGCTCGCGATTGAGGTATAGACGATATTTACGAACGATCTCGACATCAATGTCGGCGGGAGCCGGCGACTTAGCAAAATCCGCGAAGCGCTGTAGGTAAAAATGATAATTACGCACCGTTCGCTCACTGCGACCGCGCTCAATCTCGAGATACTCGAGAAATTCTTTCATGAACTTTTCTAAAACCTTGCTGGCCATGGGGGAATTGTAGCAGGGAGTAGGAAGTAGTTAGTAGGGAGTAAGGGGATAGGCCTACTTCGCCCTACGGGCTTCGTTGGGGCTGGAAAGTTGGGATAGGGGCGAGAGATCGACAGAGTGCACTATTTGTGCTAGCATCGACTGTCGCTTCATGCCGAAGTGATGCTTGACGGAGTATTCGTGTCCTCAAAGACTAACCCTCCTTACATCCCTACTGAACTGAGTCCGTGCACTGGTTCAGGCGAGCGCCCGCTCGCGGTACAGCGCCTCCTTGAGGCATCCGACTTCGACATGACCCATCGGTCGCCCCTCACGGGACTCCTGACGACCGAAGAGGTCCCCATCGTGACGTCCGACGTCCACGCTCGATCGACCCTGGAGGGCTACGCCTAGCCATCCAGCCCCGTACGCCCCGACTTTACTGCCGGGGCGTATTGCTTTTTTAGCTAATGTTCGTGGAATACTTGCCAAGTATCAGGTAATATCCTATACTTTGTTCGTGCTTTTTATATAGCCGCACTTCCTGGTTTTGGACTCGAGCAGACCATGTACTAAGATGCGCGGATGAATTCATAACGTTATGCTCGATAAGACAAAGAAAGAGAAGCTCATTAAGAAGTTCCGCACCCATGAGTCAGATACTGGCTCACCACAGGTGCAGATCGCCATCCTCTCTGAGGAGGTAAAGGAGCTCACCAAGCACTTGAAGACTCACCGTAAGGACTTTAGTTCTCGCCGTGGTCTTCTCAAGAAGGTCTCTGAGCGCCGACGTCTTCTTAAGTACCTTGAGCGTGAAGACGCAAAGGCATACGAGGAGATCATCGAGGCACTTGGACTCAAGAAGTAAGTAAGGTTGCGGCCCCAGCTTTCCGGTTGGGGCTCGCATTTTTTATAAATTAAGGAGGAATTTTCTATGGCACTAGATTTTAGCCATCGTCGGGTTGCGGTTTTTATTGATGTACAAAACATGTACTACAGTGCACGCAACCTGTTTGGTAGTAAGGTAAATTTTGGAAATATTGTTTTAAAGAGTGTTGGTGACCAGAAGCTTATTCGAGCAGTCGCTTACACTATTTCAACAAAAGGGGGAGATGAAACGCCGTTTTTTGAAGCATTGCATAAATTTGGTATTGAAATTAATACCAAAGAACTACTTGAGTATGATTCAGGACACAAGAAAGGGGATTGGGATGTTGGTATCACGATCGATGTTGTTCGCATTCTTGATACAGTAGATGCGGTTATCCTTGTTTCAGGTGACGGAGATTATGTACCACTTGCGGAGTACGTAAAGAATCGCGGTCGCACGTTTCACGTTGTCTCTTTCCGCGAATCCACATCTTCAAAACTTGTTGAGGTCGCTGACGTTTACACGAATCTTTCCGACGACAAAGCAACGTACCTCATTAATGATCCGCGTTATCGCCCGCAGGTTCGCAAGGCAACACTTGAACCAGGATCTGCGCAGGAAGTACCCACTACCGATACTGACAAGGGATCGCAACAGACACTGTCAGCGCCACGGACTGACATTGGCTCGACAGGTAGCGCAGCGCTTCCAACAGATGGCGCACCAAAGCGCAAGCCAAGACCACGTAAGATGTAAGTAGCTGTGATATGCGTCGACGACCCTGTGGTGGTCGACCATTATCACCCCTTCTTTCATGGGGCTAGCCTCGACACGGAACCAAAGCACATGAAGCGCTGCTTCAGGTGTTTGCGCCCCGTGTCGACAACGTTTACGTATGTCTACAGTTTCACGAACAATCGACTTTGGTGGCAAGCCGCTCACCATTGAAATCGGTAAATTTGCGCCAGCGGCAAATGGTAGCTGCACGGTTCGCTATGGTGACACCGTGGTTCTAGCAACAGCCGTTTGCTCAAAGGAGAAGCGCGCCGGGCTTGATTTCTTCCCACTCATGGTGGATTTTGAGGAGAAGCTTTACGCGGCTGGCCGTATTAAGGGTTCTCGCTTTATTAAGCGCGAAGGACGTCCAACTGACGAGGCGGTACTTGTTGCGCGCTTCATTGATCGCGCTATTCGCCCACTTTTTGATCAGCGCATCACCAATGATGTGCAGGTTATTATCACCACACTTGCGTTTGATGGGATTAACGACGCTGACGTTCCTGGCCTTATTGCTGCAAGTTGTGCACTCCACATTTCTGACATTCCTTGGAATGGTCCGATTGCAGCGGCACGCGTTAACCGAATGGATGGTCAGTACATTTTAAACGGCTCATACGCAGAACGTGGCCTATCGCGTTTTGACGTTGAGGTAGCTGGTACGCCTGAAAAGGTAATCATGCTTGAAGCTGGTTGCGATCAAGCACCTGATGAACAGGTACTTGAGGCGATCCTTTTTGGACAGGCCGCATTGAAACCGGTTGTTGACCTTATTAACGAACTTCGTCAGGAGGTTGGGAAACAGAAACTTGATCTTGTTTCGCCAAAAACAGATAGCGACAAGGCGCTTGTTGAGCGCGCCGCTCTCGCACGCACCGCAGCCGAGGCCTACATTCGCACCCAGATTCAAGAACTTTTCTTTGGTGCGCCAAAGGCAAGTAAAATTGAGCGCGCCGAGGCTAAGACCGAACTAAAGAAGCGGGCAGTTGCCTTCTTGTCTGATAATGGCTTTGCCGATGACGCGAAGACATTTGCAGGAGCGCTTTGCTCCGAACTTCTTGATAGTGAGGTGACGCGCCTCATCCTTGAAGAGAAGCGTCGCGTTGATGGTCGTGGCATTCACGATATTCGTCCGCTTACCTCTGAGGTGGGACTTTTGCCGTGTGTGCACGGTACCGGCTACTTCACGCGTGGAGAAACAAATGTTCTCTCTGTGTGTACCCTTGGTGCTCCTGGCGACAAGCAAACGCTTGACGGCATGGAGCTTGTTGGTGAAAAGACTTTCATGCACCACTACAACTTCCCTCCATTCTCCGTAGGTGAGGCAAAGCCACTACGCGGCGCTGGACGACGTGAAATTGGTCACGGCGCACTTGCTGAGAAGGCGCTTATGTATGTGGTTCCAGAGAAGGAAACGTTCCCTTACGCAATCCGCGTTGTTTCTGAGGTACTTGGATCCAATGGTTCAAGCTCTATGGGCTCAACCTGTGGTGCCTCTTTGGCACTTATGGATGCCGGTGTACCGATCAAGGCACCAGTAGCCGGTATTGCGATGGGTGTTGCTAGCGATGGCAAAGGTAACTTCCAGGTTATTACTGACTTGCAGGACCTTGAGGACGGTAATGGCGGTATGGACTTTAAGATCACCGGTACGCGTACTGGCGTTACCGCTATCCAGCTTGATACTAAGACCGATGGTTTGCCTCGCTTTGTTATTGAGGAGACGATCGCTCGCTCAAAGGAGGCTCGCATGAAGGTACTGGACGTGATGGCAACCGCTATTGCAGAACCTCGTGCTGACCTTTCGCCAAATGCTCCACGTATTCTTACGCTCAACATTAGCGTTGATAAGATTCGTGAAGTCATTGGTCCTGGCGGCAAGATGATCAACGAAATCATTGAAAAGACGGGTGTTAATTCGATCGATATCGAGCAGACCGGTCTTGTGATGATCACCGCTACTAACGGCGAGGCGGGTAAGAAGGCTTTTGATTGGATTCATAACCTTACTCGCGAAGTTCAGGTTGGTGAGATTTTTGACGGTGAGGTTGTGCGGTTGATGGACTTTGGTGCGTTTGTGCAGGTTTTGCCGGGCAAAGACGGTATGGTGCACGTTTCAGAACTCGCCCCATGGCGCGTTGGCAAGGTCTCTGACATGGTTAAGGTTGGCGACAAAGTAAAGGTGAAAGTGATTGAAATTGATGAAAAGGGTCGCATTAACCTGTCTATGAAGCAGGCTCCGGGTAATACTTATACGGATGAAATGAAGGCTCGTTCGCAAGAATCACGCCCGAGCGCCCCTAAGACTTTTGCACCAAAGTCTGAATAGCTGTGGCGCATGATCGCCTGTTCATCCCACTTACTCCAAACGTAACGTCACAAAAAGCCTGGCGCGTCCTTCGCGTCGGCTTTTTGTTTGGGGTAGGGGCACTTGTTGGCATGCTCTTCTTTCAAGCTTTGCGTCATTCTGAGCAGATCAGCGTAACAGGCTATCCGGATGATCTTGTCACGGTTCGTCTTTTTAAAACGCCACGCTCCCTGGCTTTTTTCTCTGGCACGCCAGGAGCTTCAACTATATTTCCGGATGCGCCAATGACGGTTCTTGAGGCGCTACGTCAGAGCGAAAGTGGCATTTCTTTGTTTCTGAGTGATGGAAACGTTGTCGGGTATCTGACTGATGCCCGTGTTACAAGCGATAACATTAGCCAGTTTGGCTATGTGGCGACGAATTTTGAAGATCATGCGCTTATTAGCGCGCCGCAGTACACGCCAACTGCTACGCGCTCTGTACGACCGCGCTTCTTATTGAAAACACGCATAGATGGCGAGATTGTCCAGGCTGGTGTTGAAAAATCTCTACCGATACATTTTAGCGATCAATCGATCATTGTGCGCGGCCTGCCGCTTCTGCAAGAGGCAGCGTCTACGCTGACGTTGCCAAAAAATGCTGAACCATTAGCTGCGTTTACGGTCGAGCCGGAACTACTCTCCTTCATGCGGGAAGTGGAGGTGCCACTTGTTTATAGCAATGCATCTTTCATGGTTGACCACGTCATCGAACATGGTTTTTCCGCTGTACTTGGCCAAGATTTGCAGGGCATCACCCTTCATATTTCAACCGCCGCTGGCACAATCACCTCAACACAGGCGGCAGCATTTGGTAAGGAATTTGTTGAAATTGCAGACGTCACTCACGATGAAGATGATGAGCTACTCACTCTACGACCTAAATCTCCAGGCATGGTATCGGTAACAGCAGAGAAGGATCTTGCTTTTATAACAGCAAGTGGCGAGAAATCTACATTATCATTGGCGCTATCCTCAGAAACCTTGGCAGCAAACAATCGCTTACTTGAGGCGGGAAATATCGGCGCAATTGAGCAGGAACTGTGTGGCATCCGAACGTCTGCATACTTACGTCCTCGCGCTTTCACAAAGCTTCTCTTTCCGACCGGAAAACTTGAAGCAGCGACGATTACTACACTTCTTAATCGTGCCGAAGCCATTGTGACGAAGCGCGCCACCACCACTGTCTGCTTCTTTGGTGTGCAGGATGAGTAGGTGGATACTTTCAGTGTTCATAAAATTGGTAATCTGGATTTGGTGTTTGCAGATATCGGAAGTTTGCTGCAAATGCTCAATGAAATTGCATGTGTACAAATTGTGTTCATGTTTTTTGGCTCGATGTATACTGATTCTGTAATCGTTCTTTATCCAATTCCGTTGCTTTGCTGTGATAGCGAAGCACGACCAGGGGAAGTATTCCAAAGGTCCCATTCTTTGGAACACCTCAACGCATAGCGAACTAATTTGCTTGCACGATCGTCATTGTGGCACTTGCCTGGTGATCGCGCGGCGGTTTGTGGGCTGTGTGGGTCGCCGTGGCTGACGGACGATGTTGAGCGTTGCGTTATTAGCAGAAGATATTTTGCTAATACCCCAGCGTTCAAGATCGCCAGTTCCCACTGCAACCGAGGCGTGTAGACAGGGCTTAATTATGTACCTGTTTCTACCGCCTCTTTTCTGTTTCACGAGCATAGGATATGCTTAGACAAACTCAACAAGTAACGTCCTCTATGGCTAAGGTTAAAGCTCTTTCCGCGTCTTTCATTGAAGATATGAAGAACGCGCTCATCAGTGAACAGGCTAAGCTCGAAAAAGAGCTATCCAGCTTTGCGCATCGCAACCCAAAGAGCTCTGACGCGTTTGATGTTGATTATCCGGAAGTTGGTACCGATGAAGGCGAAAATGCTGCCGAGGTTGCTCAATTTAGCGATAATCTGTCACTCGAACAGGAGCTCGAAAGTGCCCTTAAAGATGTAAAGTCAGCACTTACCGCTCTTGAAAAAGGGGAGTACGGCTCTTGCAAGTACTGCAAGCAACAGATCGACGAAGCTCGCTTGCGCATTCGCCCAACATCAACTTCTTGCGTTGCTTGTAAGAAAACCCTTACACAGGAGGTCTAATTATGACCTCGGCGACGCGCGCTCGCATACTCGCCGTCACCGTTTTTTTTGGCATTCTTGATGCAATCATGAAGATGCTCGCGCTTCGTTCTTTTCCTGACGATAGCCAAGCGCAGGGGATTGCCAGTCTTGCGCTCCATCACAATTACGGGATTGCATTTAATATCCCAGTGCCACTTTACGCAGTGATTCCATTCACGATCGCAGTGCTCGTTTTTTTTGCAGGATTTGCTTATCATGATTGGTCGATGCACGTTGCACGCTCAATGGCATCATGCATGGTCATTATTGGAGCTTTAGGCAACCTTGTTGACCGCGTTGTCCATGGGTTTACTACTGATTGGCTGATTCTTCTTGAGCGCTCTGCGGTTAATATCTCTGATGGGATTATATTAGTCGGTATTCTTTTGTTCTTGTGGTACAGTGAACATACTCCCCAGGTTAGTGATTCACATTAATTTTTAGAACTCCCCGTATATTCTATGGGGAGTTCTTTTATTTCGAGTGTTGCGATTATTGGGCTTACTGGCGTATCCGTGCAGATTGAGGCTGATCACGCGTTCGGACTACCGCGCACGACGATTGTTGGCCTACCTGATGCGGCCATCAGCGAAGCTCGAGACCGAGTAAAATCAGCAATTAAAAATAGTGGATTTTCTTATCCGCCACACGTCGTTACGATCAATCTTGCACCAGCTGATGTAAAAAAATACGGTCCGGGCTTTGATTTACCGATCGCGATTGCGATCCTCCTTGCGACCGGTGTCCTTGAGCCGGCGCATGTTGAAAATATTGTTTTTCTTGGTGAACTTGGACTTCACGGCGACATTCGTCCGATACGGGGCGCTCTACTTGCAGCGCAGGTTGCGGCGCGAGCCGGTGGCAAGACACTTGTTGTGCCGACAGCTAACGCCGACGAAGCGGCGGTGATTGCTGACGTACAGGTTCATGCTGCGCACTCGCTTCGGGATCTTATCTGCGCACTGCAGGGACGTACCCTCGCTATTTGTAAGCACACGCCATGGAATCCGACGTTCGTCGCTACGGGGCATAATAATTTTGCGGACATACGCGGTCAGCAAGCAACGAAGCGAGCGCTTGAAATCGCCGCAGCCGGCGGACATAATGCTCTTATTTTTGGCCCACCCGGGAGCGGAAAAACGCTCCTTGCTCGTGCGCTTCCTGGCATCTTGCCACCACTTAGCTATGACGAGTCACTGGCTGTGACCGGTATTCACTCACTCTATGCAGCCGCGGGTACATACCGGGGACTCATGACTGAGCGACCTTTTCGAGCTCCACATCATGGAGCCTCGGCGAGCGCGCTTGTTGGCGGAGGAACCATTCCTCGTCCGGGTGAAGTGTCACTTGCGCATCGAGGTATTCTTTTTCTTGATGAGCTGCCGGAGTTCTCAAAGCATGTTCTTGAAGCACTACGACAACCTCTTGAGGATGGCGTCGTCACCATTAGTCGAGCCGCGGGAAGTATTGAGTTTCCAGCACAAACAACACTGATTGCCGCACTTAATCCGTGCCCTTGTGGTTACTTTGGAACAGATCGTGCCTGCACCTGCACTGATCGCATGCGCATGCTTTATTTACGCAAGATCTCAGGTCCACTTCTTGATCGTATTGACCTTGCAATTCATGCGCGAGCTCTGTCGCCACTGGAACTCACGCAAACACCGACATCTGAATCTTCCGAGGCTATTCGTGAGCGCGTCATTCAAGCTCAGGGCTTTTGTCATGAGCGTGGACAGAAGCGGCGCAACGCCGACCTGCAAGGCAAGGAGATTGTAGAGATCGTGAAACTGACACGTGAAGCTGAACAGATGCTGCAAGGAGCAATGACTCATCTGCAACTTAGCGGACGCGGCTATCACCGTACACTTCGGGTAGCACGAACAATTGCTGACTTAGCGAAATCAGACGCTACAACTGAACTTCATGTTGCCGAAGCTCTGAGCTACCGACTTCCTAAAACACTTCTGACGCCCTAGCGCGCTAGATAATCACCCGGGTTCTTGAAGACACCATTTAAGAGAACCTCAAAGTGTAAGTGTGTTCCTGTTGAATTTCCGGTTGATCCACAACGACCAAGAGGGGTTCCAGAGGTAACGCTGTCACCTGATTTAACGTAGAGACTGTTAAAGTGGCCGTAGCGCGTGACAAGACCATCACCGTGATTCACCTCAACAGTAAGACCGTAACCCTTCTTGGTGCCGGAGAACTGAATGATACCGTCAGCGGCAGCGTAGTTATCGTTGGTACTTGTGCCGTCGGCATGGCCATTGCAGTCGATATCGTATCCGGTATGGAACCAGCTCGTTTTACGTACGATATATTTCAGATCGGTTGGCCAAATCATGGACGCACCTTCAGCAAGAGCGATGTCAGCATTTGAATCACTTGGCGCTGAAGTAAAGATTTCTTTTACGGCGACAGTAACCGGGCGGGAGACTGGGGTGGTTACCCGCTTTTCACCGCCAGGCACAATTAAACGTTGTCCGATTTTGAGGGCGTTCGCGCTTTCAATGTTGTTATAGGCCAAGATCTCTTCTGAGGAAACGCCGTAGGTGTTTGCGATTGCCGAAAGGGTGTCGCCGCTTCTGACAGCGTGCTCAACACCTGTTACCGGTAGGATGGATAGGGTATTTCCAGGTTTGATAATCGAACGAACCGTAAGACTATTTGCCCAAAGCAACGTATCAAGAGAGATGCCAAACTGCTCCGCGATTGATGAGAGGGTATCGCCTGAGGCTACAGTATATGTTTCAACCTCAGTGCGCGTTCTTGGCGTTACCGGAGCATCAACTGCAACTGTTGCTGCTAGTGACGTATCGGTTGAAGTTGGGACGTCAGCTGCAACCGGCTGAGCTGTGAGTACTGCGCTACTTAAATATGACGATGGCACGTGCGTGATGGCGGCCATTGGATCAATATATTCTTCAACGATCTCTACATTTTCTGTGGAGACCATGGCGTAAAGAATGCTTTTCTGCCCTACTGAATCACGTTCAGCACGGACTGTTCCAATTTGAATATTGCTTGCACCAGCTACAACAGCGATCATAATCGCAACTACGTGCACTGCAAACCGATTGGAGAGAAAAAACATGAACCGGTTCTTTGCTGGCCGGTAGAGCGAGGCGAGTTGGTGACGAAATGAAAAGGCGATCTCGTAGAGCGGCAGGATAAATAGCGACAAGAATAGGCGCCCGAACGGTCTTGCGACAATTAAAAGAAAGCTAGCGACCTTGATGATTAGTCGTTTTAAGGCTACCAAACCACGCACGAACATTAGACCAATTTTAGCTAATGTTGGAGAAATATTTGCCATAGGATCGGCAACGGGTAGCATAGCAAACTTCCCGCTCTTCGCCAATTGCTTTTATCATAATTTGGCTAACTGTAGCTATTAATTGACGAAAGCTCTGACACTGCTATACTCCTTTCGTTTTAGATGAATATCTTATGGCTTATCGCATTGAAAAAGTAGACAAGAATCGTGTCAAAATTCACGTTACCGTTCCTAAGGAGCAGGTTGATGCTGGTTTGACACATGCTGTTGAGCATATGGGCGAAGGGCTCACTATTCCTGGCTTCCGTCCAGGCAAGGCACCGGCGGACGTTGTTCGCAAGCGCATTGGTGAAGCGGCGCTCATGGAACATGCCGCTGAAGAGCTTATTCGCGCAGCCTTAACCGAGGCTTTGCTTGATGAAGATTTGAGCGTTGTTGGTCAGCCTTATTTTCAAGTAGAAAAGATGGCTCCAGGAAATGATCTTATCTTTACGGCAGAGATCTCACTCATGCCACAAATCACTAAGCTTGCTGACGTTACAAAGCTTGAAGTGAAGGCTGAAGACACCACACCAACCCCAGAGCTCATCGCTGAAGCCAAGAAAGACTTGCAACGCATGCGCACCACCGAAAAGCGCGCTGAGACCGGTGCTGAACTTCAGAAAGGGGACAAGGCGGTTGTTGATCTTGCCATGACACAGGACAAGGTTTCCGTTGAAGGCGGTGACGCTAAAAATCATGGTGTCTTTACGGCTGACGAATACTACATTCCAGGATTTGTAGAAAAGATTCTTGGCATGAAAGAAGGTGAGGAGCGATCGTTTACACTTCCGTTTCCAAAGGACCACTACCAGAAGCACTTAGCTGGAAAAGATGTAGCATTTACCGTGAAGCTCAATGAAATTTTCAACCTCGTTGTCCCTGAATTTAATGACGAATTTGCAAAAGGCTTTGGCTTTGCAGATCAGGCAGCACTTGAGGTAAAGCTAACGACAAATATTGCCGAGGAACGCGTACGTGAAGAGGCGCGTCGCCAGGAAAAGGCGGTGCTTGAAATGGTTGCTGAAAAGAGCACGTTTGATGAGTTCTCTGAACTCCTTGTTAACCAAGAGATCGATAAGATGGTTCAAGAGCTCCGTGTTTGGGTTACCGACAACGGTATGGAGTTTGATGCGTACCTGAAGAGCATCAACAAATCCATCGCCGACATGAAGCTCGACTTTACCCCACAGGCAATTTTGCGCCTCAAGGTAGCACTTATCCTTGATAAAGTGGCGGCTGATGAGAAGATCACCGCTGACGCCGCTGAGGTAGATAAGGAGGTTGATGCGCTCGCTGCACAGATGGGTGATAATAAAGAGCTCAAGGAGCGCGTATACTCACCGCAGTATCGTGATCGCATTGAGCACCAGTTGCGCAACCGCATGACCGTTGAACACTTGCGTAAAATCATTGTTAAGTAAAAGAGAAAACCACCCAGCTGACCCTGACTCGACGTTCTCGAGACTTGGTCAACGGGTGGTTTTACGTTTGTAGCGCTTAGCGGGGCTTACAGCCCTGGCCGTGCGGACGATCACCCCCTTCGAAGGAGGTATTGATCTGCGGCGCGAGATGGCCCGCGCGCACCGCAGCGCGCTGCTCCGGCGTGGCCGCGTGGAAATCCTCGAGCGTTGGCTGTCCGCCATGGAAGAACGTGGCCGGGATCGTATCCTCAAGGTCATGCTGGTCGAGCTCGTGGATGATCTTGGTCGCGGGGTCTGCGGAAACATCGCGGCGAGGTGGTGGGGTGAAGCTGGACAAGATAGCCTCCAATTGGCCGCAAAATAGTAGCAAAGGTTAGCGGAAATGTAAAGGATAGAGTAGGTCCACTTCGTCCCAGCGGACTACGTTAGGACTGGAGAGTAGTTAGTAGGGAGCAGGGTTAGGAGTGATGATTCTTTATTACTTTGTTACACTCAGGATATCTATGCGATTTGGAGCCCATGTGTCAGCGTCAGGTGGTTTATGGAAGGCGAGCATCCCGGCAAAAGCTTTGGGATGTGAGGTTATTCAGATCTTTAGCCGTGCCCCGCAAGCTTGGGCGGCAAAACCAATTACAGATGAAGATGCTGAAAAATTTAAAGCCGCTGTACAAGATGCAGGGGTTCAGGCGACCTATATTCACGCCCCATACCTCATCAATCTGGCATCAATGAATAACCGTACGCGCCATGGCTCAATCTCGATGCTTCGCCAGGAACTTGAGCGCGGCACGCAGATTGGCGCTGCTGGCATGATGTTTCACCCGGGATCTGCTAAAGATGCTGGGCGAGAAAAGGGGGTTGAGATGGTTGTTGAGGGAATTAACAAAATTCTTGATGGCTACACGGGAAGCTGCCAGCTATTGATTGAGATTTCGGCAGGCGCGGGCGAAATCATGGGCGATACCTTTGAAGAGATAGCGGCCTTTATTAACGGCGCCGAGCGAGGAGCGGAGGTTGGCGTTTGCTTTGATACGCAGCACGCCTTTGCGTCTGGATACGATCTGCGCACCAAAAAAGCGGTTGACGAGACTTTTGCTTTATTTGATAAGACTATCGGTCTTAAAAAACTCGTTGCTAGCCACTGCAATGACTCAAAGGTAGAGTTTCAGGCCCATAAAGATCGCCACGAACATCTTGGCGAAGGCTTCATTGGAGCTGAGGGATTTAAATATATTGTTCAGCACCCTCAGCTGCAACATATTGATCTTATCCTTGAGACTCCGTATGACGACGCTGGGGCTGACGAAGGTCGCCAGAAGGATTTGGCACTACTTAAAAAATATCGAGGTGATTAATACCTATGCTTTTCGCTGATCAGCCGGATAATTACTCGCCACGCTTCCGCGTTACCTCATGCTTTGTGGAGTTTAATGGCAAAGTTCTCTTTCTGCATCGGCAAGGCCATAAGCCGCAAGGAAATACCTGGGGCGTTCCAGCTGGGAAAATTGATGGCGACGAGGACATTGCAACAGCAACAGCGCGCGAAATCTTTGAAGAAACGGGACTAACGATTTCACCTGATCGGATAGCTGAACAAAAGAGAGCTTTTGTTCGGTTTCCGGACTATGATTTCGACTACTTTATGCATAGAGTAGTTCTCGATGCCGAGCCTCATATTCTGTTAAGTGACGATGAACACAAGGCATATACCTGGAAAACGCCGCAAGAGGCGGTTGCAAGCTTGCCACTTATACTTGATGAAGACGCGTGCTTGGCTCTGTATTACAACACCCCTTCATGTTGATCACCTGCTTTGTAAAACCAAACGCTCGAAAAACGGCCATTCTCAAAAGACTTGATGAGTGGTCTTTTTCGATCGCAATACACGCGGCGCCGATCGATGGGGCGGCTAACGAAGAACTTATTCGATTTTTAGCTAAAGAGCTGCGAGTTCCACAAAATTCACTGATTCTTAAGCGAGGACATCGATCAAAACAAAAAGTCGTGGAGGCGCCAAGTTCGGCTGATCTCTCACGACTTCTTTCCTAAGGCTCGTCGATACCTGGTTCGTGCCAAGGGTTACAGCGCGTGATGCGCAAGACTCCTTTTACACTTCCATGTACTACGCCGTGGAGCATAATTGATCGGCGACAGTACTCAGAGCAACTCGGATAAAAGCGACAAAATCCATAGGGATACAGCGCTTTCATTGGACCATGATCAAACGACATGGTTTTTTGATACACCATTATTGGAAAAGTGATGATTGCTCGCAAAAGTTGCTTACGCTTTGGCACTAAGGCGAGCTTTTGCGAGTACGGCAAGGAATCGTTGCTGTTTGGCGTCATAGTCGAGTGTCAGGGCGGGCTTTTGTACCATGCACAATATATCGTATGGCAGATCGAGAATCTCCGGATGTAGCCTGATTATTTCTTGATACTGGCGACGGAGGCGGTTGCGATCAACGGCGTTCTTACTGACCTTTGTTCCAACAACGACCGCGAAGCGTCCGTGATCAAGGCCGTTTGGGGCGTACTTGATTCCGCATGCGCTATCAAAGACGCCCTTTTTTGAACGAAGGACTTTGTTTATATCTGTCTCTTTTCGAAGTCGATGTTTGGCGGCGTACATATGACACCATTATAGGAACAAAAAATCCCGGATGTCCGGGATGATCTGTTTAACGCGGACGCGCAGTGACGGTAAGGCGCTTGCGGCCCTTGAGACGGCGGCGTTTTAGAACATTGCGGCCATCTTTCGTCTTCATGCGTGCCCGGAACCCATGTACCTTAGCGCGACGGCGCTTCTTGGGTTGGTATGTTCGCTTGGGCATATCAGTGGGTAAATACTACTTCCACCCCTAAAAAAAGTCAAACCCTGGCGGAATTAGGTGAGGTGCGGGGTATTGGAGTTAGGGAATAGAGTATAGGGTGTGGGGTGCAGGCCCACTTCGTCCTAGCGGACAACGTTGGGGGCGGGGGGGAGCAGTGAGCGTGATTGACAATTTTCAAGGTGGTGAAAAAGTTATCCCCATTCTGTGCACTCTTATCCCCAATGTGGACAACTTTTCGCTAATCTTTGTCACATTGTTTGTTGTGGATATTTTGACTATGATGGCAGCGTCGTCACGAACAAAGCAGCAGCCGCTTTTGCGGTCGCGCACACGTTGGAATATCGCCTATGAATACGCACGAGTTATGGCAGGCCGTTCTTGGTGAGTTGGAACTTAAACTCAGCAAAGCCCACTTCACTACGTGGTTTCGAAATACCTTTATTGCCGAATATCGCACGAACGAGGTAACGATCGGCGTACCGAATAGCATTTCCCAATCTTGGCTTAAGAATAAGTACCAACGCGACATTCTTGAAGCGATGCAGAACGTTACCAATCAACCAGTACGCGTTCTTGTTTGCCGCATTGAAACAAAAATTGCTTCACCTCAGCCAATTTCTTTTGAATCTCCGAAGTCCTCAACTTTTTCGACGGAGGAATATGGATTCTCAACAACAAGCGACTCTGTTCCAATGCCGCCGCCATCTGGAAATATCGCCATAAATCCAAACTACACATTTAATACCTTTGTTGTAGGTAAGCAGAACGAACTTGCTCACGCCGCAGCCCAGGCGGTAGCAGCGCAACCGGGCGGCACCTATAATCCGCTTTTTATCTACGGTGGCGTTGGACTTGGTAAAACCCACTTACTTCATGCTATCGCTAACGAAATTCGCAAGCGCTGGAATGGGGCCAAGATCATGTACGTAACCTGCGAACACTTCACTACAGATTTCATTCACTCGGTTCGCTCCGGTAAAGGAAAAGAGTTCAAGGATCGTTACCGCAATGTTGATCTTCTTTTGATCGACGATATTCAGTTTATTACCGGTAAAGAGGGTACTCAAGAGGAATTTTTCCATACCTTCAACGCGCTTCACCAGGATAACAAGCAGATTGTTATCTCTTCAGATCGACCACCGCGCTCGATTGCTGGTCTTGAAAAACGCCTTCAGTCTCGCCTTGAGTGGGGCATGCTTGTTGACGTTGGCACTCCAGACCTTGAAACACGGGTAGCGATTCTTGAGCGTAAGTGTATCGAGAAGGGAATAAACCTCACTCGAGAGATCCTGCACTATGTTGCCTCGACGATCATCTCGAATGTTCGAGAGCTTGAAGGAGCCCTGAATAAAATCGTAGCCGTACACCAGTTCCGCAACATGGAGCCAAGTTTGGAATCCGTTAAGCCAATAATCGCCAGCTTTGAGAGTGACAACGTGAAAAAGACCGTTACTCCACGCCAAGTTATTAATATTGTTGCTGAATACTTTGACATTCAGATTGATGACGTTCTTGGTAAGAGCCGTGAAAAGCGTCTTGCATTCCCTCGGCAGATCATCATGTATCTTCTGCGTGAAGAGATGGCGAGTTCATATCCAACGATCGGAACAGAGCTTGGTGGGCGAGATCACACCACTGCAATGCACGCGCACAATAAAATTTCGGGACTTGTTGATACGGATGAGAAGCTTCAAAAAGATCTTGAGCTTATTAAGCAACGTTTGTACGCTAGCGGTTAATTCTCCCCAGGTGACTGTGGAAAAACTGCAGATATGTGTACAGTGGATAGCTCGGGGATAAAGCAGTGGATGAGTGGATGGATAAGTATGGGGATGAGCGTGGGACGAACAAGGGACAAAGGCATGGGCTATGAAACAACTTTGTTTCATACACAGGCGACTCCCGCGGTCTTCCCAAACTTCTCCACATCAGGGACAATGGAATCGCTCAATAGACAATGCTTGAAGTGGAGTTATCCATGTCATCCACAGACTCACAGCTACTATCAGTTTAGTAAATAAATTTATCTCTCTGTGAAGATCTCCTGTACGAAAGAGAACTTGCACCAAGGTCTCGCAATCGTGAGTCATATAAGTGGTAAGAATGCTAACTTACCAATACTCAACAATGTTCTGTTAAAAGCGGATGTATCGGGATTGAAGCTTACGGCAACAAATCTTGATATGACGGTGTCGTGTCATGTTCGTGGCAAGGTTGAACAGCCAGGCGAATATACGGTTCCAGCTCGACTTATTGCGGATTACGTCAGTTTGCTTCCAGACGAGCGAATCGATATTGATTTACTCGATAGTGCGATTGCGATTTCTTGTAAGTCATCAAAGACCAAAATGCATGGTCTTCCGGCGGGTGAGTTTCCACTTATTCCTCAGGTTCAGGGTGGAATCACTTTTTCTGTACCGGTTAAGGCGCTTGATGCTGCGCTTTCACAGACGCTTTTTTCCGTGGCAACAAACGAGGCACGCCAGGTGCTTACAGGTGTTTATCTTTATTTTAATGGTGATGCTCGTACGGTGACGGTGGCTGCGACTGATAGTTATCGTTTAGGGGAGAAGGTTATTCCGCTTATTGGTGAGCAGCTTGGTGAGCGACGAGTTGTTGTTCCGGCTCGCACGCTTGGGGAGCTGCGTCGAGTTTTTAGCGTGCTTCGTGATAGTGTCGAGACTCCGGAAAATGTTGATATCGAACTTACGGATAATCAAGTTGCGTTTCGATACGGTAACGTTGAATTATCTTCTCGGACAATCGATGGAGTTTATCCCGACTATCGTCAAATTATCCCCAAGTTAGCCACAACTGAGGTGATTGTCCCCAGAAATGAGTTCATGCAGGCGGTGAAGCGCACATCGCTTTTTTCAAAGCAAGGGCTTTTTGATGTGAAGCTCGACATGAAGCCGGACAGTAATGAAATCGTACTTTCTGCTAACGATGCTGGTCGTGGAGAACATACCGTAGCTGTCTCTGGTGATATGAAGGGGTCAGCTAATGCGGTAACGCTTAACTATCGGTATTTACTTGATGGCGTTAGTGCCATGACTTCTGAGAGTATCGTGGTTAAGATCATTGATTCTATGAATCCATGTGTCGTTGTTCCACATGAGCAGAAGGATGAGCAGTATCTTTACATCGTGATGCCGATTCGGCAGTAAACAAAAATCCCCCGAGTTTCCAAGGGGGGATTTTTGTTTTAGCGCTTGCGCTTTGCCTTTTTTACATGGCGGAGCAGATCGAAGATGTCGATCATACTGATGAGAGTACCGAGGGCTTCAAACATATTATTTTTGCACCGGGTACACCTCGATCGTTACGGTTTTAAGACCGAATTCACGAGCATCAGGAATTTCCTCCATCCAGATGTCGATACGCTTGGTATAGCGTGGGTTCATGCGGTCTTCAACGATAAAGATTTGATCGCCGAATACCTCAGGAATACGAACGCGGGTACCGAAGGGAAGGAAGTTTGCAGCAATAACACCAAAGCGAGTCTGGGTATTACTTGCGGTTGTAAAAGGCGTATCGTCGGTCTGCCAAGGAACGGAGTTATAAGCCGTTGCCTGCACCGTTACTGTGTAGGATGGACCGCGAAGATCGGCCTCGGGAAAGGTTCCATACGGAAGTGATTGGTTCTGCATGGCAGCCACTTCAAGCGCCGTAGCCTTGTTTCCTGACAAGGTAGCGGCAATGGTGGTGCCAGCTGAGGCAGGAATAGCGGCAAAACCGAAGAGCACAAGAAGGGCAGTGAAGGCGGCGGTTTCCACCGGCGCGCTGCGAAGTGCTTTTGCGATTTGACGTAATGAGAGTAGCTTCATAGGGGAAACAAAAACTTCCGGAAGAACCGGAAGAAACGTCATTATAGCTTATTTTAGCCACTTTGTCAAGGAAAAATGCCTATAATTTGGCTAATATTAGCTAAATAGCTTTAATAAGCTTCGCTAGCATTAGCCATGTTTTAGTATTTGGGTAGAAAATTGCTTTACATCCCTGATTTTTTGGTACACTTTAGATGAATATATGATCCGCTACTCCCAAGGACGCGATTCGCGCCAATTTTCGGTCAAAGCTATTGTTCGACGTTTAAAGCGCATGGATAAGCGTGAGCTTACCGTCACTTTACTCAAGAATGGCTTGCTTCTTGCTTTAGCGCTTGGGCTTTTGGGTACACTTTTTGTCGTTGGACTGTTTGCATGGTTCTCACGTGATCTTCCGGACCCAAATGCACTTACTGATCGTGATATTGCTGAGACAACAAAGATCTATGATCGTACTGGAACGCATGTTTTGTATGAGATTTTTGGTGAAGAGAACCGTACGCTTGTAAAACTCCAAGAGGGATTTTGTAAGGATGATCCTAGTTTTGAAACCGATCCGAACGGTATTCCTAATTACGTTTCGCAGGCGGTGCTCACAGCAGAAGACCGAGCTTTTTGTTCGCACTACGGATTTACCGTGAAGGGTATTGCTCGTGCTGTTTTATTTGGCGGTAGTCGTGGTGGTGGTTCGACCCTCACACAGCAGCTTGTTAAGAATGCTATTTTGAGTAATGAACAGACCATTACGCGTAAGATTAAAGAGTTGATGTTGTCTGTTGAGCTTGAGCGTCGTTATTCAAAGGATGAAATTTTGCAGATTTATTTTAACGAGATTCCGTACGGATCTACGTATTACGGTATTCAAGCAGCTGCACAGAATTTTTACGGTAAAGAGGTTAAGGATTTGACGCTTGCTGAAGCAGCGACGCTTGCCGGTTTACCGCAGTTGCCGACGTATTACATTAATAATCCAGATAGTTTGAAGGAGCGACGTGATTGGATTTTGGATAGCATGGTGGAGTTTGGTCACATTACGCAAGAGGAGGCGGATGGAGCGAAGGCTCAGGATTCAGCTCTTCAAATTACCGTCAGTGACATTGTTGCCCCGCACTTTGTTTTTTACGTGAAGGAGCAGCTTGAGGCGACATATGGGCAGCGAACCGTTGAGGCTGGAGGTTTAAAAGTTATTACAACGCTTGATTACGACAAACAGTTAGTGGCAGAAACGGCGATTGATAATGGTGTTATTGCAAATGGTGAACGGTACGGCTTTTCTGGTGCTGGTCTTGTTTCCGTTGATCCATCAAATGGTCAGGTGTTAGCCATGGTTGGCTCACCAGACTTTTTTAATGAAGAGGCGGCTGGACAGGTGAACGTTACGCTTCGTCCGCTTCAGCCAGGATCGAGCATTAAGCCGCTTGTGTATGCTGCGGCCTTTGAGAAGGGTTACACGCCAAATACGACCGTGTGGGACGTTTTAACGACCTTCCCAACAGCGACTGGCCCATACATTCCAAAGAACTATGATCTTCTTGATCATGGACCGGTGACTTTTAGAAAAGCGTTACAGGGATCGCTTAATATTCCTGCGGTTAAGGCGCTCTATCTAGTTGGAATTGATTATGCGCTTAATTTTGCGCAGCGTCTTGGCTATACAACGCTCAACGATCCGTCGCGTGTGGGACTTTCTCTTGTGCTTGGAGGAGCTGAGGTTAAACTCATTGAACACACGATGGCGTATGCTGTTTTTGCAAACGGTGGAACGCTTTATCCAACAGTGAGTATTTTGAAAGTTGAGGATGCTGATGGAAAGGTTCTTGAAGAGGTGAAGGAGGCAAAAGGTGAGCGTGTACTTGATAGCAATATTGCTGCCATGATTACGAACGTGCTTGCCGATAACGAAGCCCGATCATGGGTATTTGGTCCAAACAGTTACCTGCAGCTTGGTAATCGTCCGGCTGCGGCAAAGACCGGTACCACGAACAATTACAATGATGCTTGGACAATGGGTTATACGCCGCAGCTTGTTACTGGTGTTTGGGTTGGTAATGCTGACGGATCTGAGATGATCGGTGCGGCTGATGGATCAAAGATCGCAGCCCCAATTTGGAATGAGTACATGAAGTTAGCGCTAAAGGATGCGCCAATCATGAATTTCCCAGCGGTTACTATTCCGGTTACAGGTAAGGCGATGCTTGATGGTCAGATTCCAGCAACGACGGTTGTTATCGATCGAGCTTCTGGCAAGCTTGCGACTGATCGTACCCCGGAGCGCATGCGTGAGGAGAAAGTGTGTGGTGAGTATCACTCTATTTTGCACTACGTTGATACCTCTGCGCCACTTGGAGACGTGCCGGCTGACCCAACTCGAGATGCAATGTATACCGTCTGGGAGACAGCGATTTCAGATTATATTGTTCGACATAATGCAGAGCTTGCTGAAGGTGAGTTGCCGATTGAGCGTTGTGTAGTGCCAACTGAATCTGATGATGTTCACACTCGTGCTAATGAGCCGTCTGTTGAGATTACAGCGCCAAATAATCGTGAAGAAGTTGGTCGGGTTATTACTGTTGCCCTTGAGGCGATGGTGAAGCGCAGTTTTGATCGCGTTGAATACTTTATCGATGGTTCGTTTGTGGCGGTTAGCGATGACATGGATGGGGCAACTGTTATTTTGCCAGGATGGGTGAGTGAGGGGGAACATACGCTTAGTGTTCGTATTTATGATGACGTTGATAATAGTGCAGCGGATGAAGTTAAAGTTCGGGTAACAGAAGAGGGCAATTCTGCAAATTTCCGGATCGTCAATCCGTTTAACAATCAGGTGATTGAGCGATCACAAGCGACGTATTCCATGGCTATCGAGGTTCCGAATGTAGAGGATTTTGCAACCGTGAGTGCGAGTGCGCGGAATTTGTGGACGGGTGCGGATATTGCTATTAGTGACGTTAATAATCCGTCGGCTATTGTGCAGATGACATGGACACTGCCGGAAGAGGGTGAATATATTATTACGGTTCGAGGTGTAACAATAGGGGGAGCGGTATCTGAAGCGCCGCCTATTAAGGTCTTTGTGAAGGATCCGGCTGCTTCCGGCGGCATTTCGCTTGAAGACGTTATTGCTGAGATAGATCTTTAGAAAAAAACGGCCAACTGGCCGTTTTTTCTTTGATGCGCTATTGTAGCTTTGTATGAAACGATTTCTACTTGCTTTAGGAGTGTTGGTACTTTTTGGTGCTGGTTGTTTGTCAAAATCACAGGAGCCGGTTGAGGTTGTGGGTGATTGGCATCTTGTTTTTGACCTACCAAGTGGGTGGGTAGCAGCTGCGCCATATGATGCACCAGAAGATAAGATTGTCACACTGCAGCGAGATCTGTCCGCGGACATGAATGAAGTAGTTGTGCAAAATACAGATCGACCTGTTGTACTTGCTAGCGACGTTGATGACGTTGAAGAGTCAGTTCCGGTCGATTCTTATACCTCAAGTAATTACGTTAAGGTCTCTGTTTTGCAGCTTGACGCACGACGCAAGATTCCAAGCGAAGCCGAGGATCTTGGCAACGGGTATTTCCGCGTGAAGCTGTGTGAAGATGGAGGTGGCTGCACGACTGGTGGTAAGTGGAATTACGAGTGGTATCTCAAGACGGCAACGGCTTCGTACCGATTTACTGCCGTAAGTGACGGTACGGACTTTAGTGCGGTGGAAGGAATTGTGCGCGGCGCAACTGAAGCGACACGTATTGAGTAAGTAGCAAAAATCCCTCGCGTATAGCGGGGGATTTTTGATGGAGGCCGTGGCCGGGCTTGAACCGGCGTATAGCGGTTTTGCAGACCGCCGCGTTAACCAGCTTCGCCACACGGCCGAACAGCGCCGAGCTTAGCAGAATCCTCACTCGATCGCAAGAGTGAAGTGTTATACTTTGGGAAGTAGCTTTCATGGAGGAAAAGAAATTACCGACACCTCGCCCGGCTATGTGGCGCGAGATTTTTCACTTCCTAGCCCCATCTTTTCGTGGAACGTTTTTTTCATACGCAACTTCGATTTTCTTCATTGTTTTGACGGCGGTTTCTCAGGTAGTTGAACCGGTACTTTATGGCGTTATCATTGATCGTCTGATTGCTGCTGTTGATCTTGTGGCGGCGGCAAAGGATATTTTTCTTATACTCGGTATTTGGGCAGCGGCGGTTTTACTTAGTGGCTTAGCAAAGGAGCTTGGTCAGTGGTATAGCTGGCGAGGTGCATACTTGGTGTATCAACATTTTGCTGACTATACGCTACGTAATGTTTTGTACTGGGATCCTGATCGTTATGCGCGACAGTCACTTGGAGCGCTTGCCAAGCGCCTTGATACGGTTTGGACGGCAACCTGGACGCTAGCCGGTCGAACGCTCACTGACGTCGTTCCGTCGTTTATCGGCTTCTTTGTTTTTACTGGTGTTGGTTTTTGGCTTGATTGGCGTTTGGCGCTTGCTACGCTTGCGTGTGTACCGTTTTTAGCGACGTTAACTTTGTTTGCGTATCGACAAGCTGATGAAAAGCAGGAGCATTTGAATGAGGCATGGGAGGGTACGGCTCGTAGGCTGTTTGAAATTATTTCAAACATCGTTCCGATTAAATCGTTTGGACGGGAAGACGCTATTGCTCACTCGTATGCAAAGGAAACAATTCAGGTAACGGGAGGCCAGCGTGATCTTAATATTACTTGGACAACTTTGGATGTTGCTAGTGGTGTTATTAGGTTGTTTGGTCGTGTTGGTGTGTTTTTACTTGGTCTTGTTTTTATCATCCAGGGTACGTTATCGGTTGGTGGTTTAGTGACATTTCTTGGCATGATGAGTTTCATGTTGGCGCCGTTTGATTATCTGCTTGCTGACGTTATGCGACGTGCAAGTGAGGTTAAGAGCGCCTTTGGTCGTATTGTTCCAGATCTGACGGCGCAGAATCTTATTGAAGATCCAAAGAAACCGGTTAAGGTTAAGCGTCTGAAGGGTTCGGTACGATTTTCTGGAGTGAGTTATCGGTATCCGAATAATAAGGGTTATACCTTATCGGATATTCATTTATTTGTGCCGGCTGGTACTAGTCTTGCTATTGTTGGGCCATCCGGGGGTGGTAAGAGCACGCTTACTAAGTTTGTTAATCGGTTTCTTGATCCTACGGTCGGCACAGTGGCGCTTGATGATCATGACGTGCGATCATATCGAGTACAGGATTTGAGGCGTCAGGTTGGTGTTGTGCATCAAGAGACTGTACTTTTTCACGACACGATTTTTGCCAATGTGCAGTTTGCCCGACCTAGTGCAACAAAGCTGCAAGTAATTGCGGCATGTAAAAAAGCTCAGGCACACGAGTTTATTATGCAGTTGCCTGATCAGTACAACACGATGGTTGGTGAGCGTGGAGCTAAGCTTTCGGGAGGTGAGCGTCAGCGACTAGCTATTGCGCGCGCTATTCTTGCTGATCAGCCTGTGCTTGTTTTAGATGAATCGACAAGTGCGCTTGATTCAGAGACCGAGTTAAAGTTGCAGATGGCCTTGAAGACGGTGATGGAGAAGCGAACGACGATTATCATTGCGCACCGGCTCTCTACGATTTACATGGCTGACCAGATTGCAGTTATTGAAAAAGGAAAACTCGTCGAGCTTGGAACGCATGACGAGCTTTTGCGTGAAGGTGGATTGTATGAAAAATTGTGGCGTTTGCAGTCTGGTGGATATTTTCCGAACTAGTTTATCCCTCCATGAGGATGCGAACGATATTGTTTAGGTCCATGGAGGCAAGATTTTTAGGTACGGTATCAAGTAGGGCTTTTTTAACGTCAGCGTGTAGAGCGTCTATCAGGATGTTTTTATTGATTTCTGGAACACAGATAAGCACTTCTTCAACTCCATCGTGATCAATCATGGTGCGCAGTTTTTCTGAGATCGCGCTATAGAGTGTGACGAGACGGTTGTCTTTCATGTCATCAATATCTTTTTTTGTTGAAGCATGCGCAGCTGTGATTCTCTCGGCGTGTTCAAACTCAGGTGATGCTAAGCCTTCTACTTCTTCAATTTCGCGGTGGTGCGCAATAAGTAGCCGACACCGTTCGTTGTTGGTGAGTGCGATAACGGTCTTTTTCTCAAAGGCTTTGTAGTGATCCGAGATGCGCATATAGATAAAGTGTACCATTTTTCGTTCAAATTGCGGAAGCTAAGCATGTTACAATAGTGAATATGGCACGTGGAGGTATTAAGGACCGCCTGTTTTCAAGTATTCGTGAGATTGTTTTTGGTTTGGAGGATAGTTTTGTTTCGACACTTGGTACGGTGAGTGGTGTTGCGGTTGGTAGTGGCAATAAAGAGATCGTGCTATTAGCTGGTTTTGTGATTGTAGCGGTCGAGGCGCTTTCTATGGCAGCTGGTAGCTATCTTTCCTCCAAAGCAGCAGATGAACTTTATACGGAACGCATGCGGCAGGATGCTGCTCGCGTTTTAAGTGAGCGAGTTTCTGATAAAGAGTCGCTGAGAGAATTTTTTCACCGTAAGGGATTTTCTGCAGATGAAGTGGCAATTGCGGTGCGGGCAATTGGACGAGAGCGAAAGTTGTGGCTTGATGAACTGATGCGCGGGGAGTTTAAAATGTCGCCGGCAGCTAGTGGGTCGCCGCTTTTAGCTGGAGTTGTGATGGGAGTATTTTATTTAGTTGGCGGAGCGCTTGTCCTTGTTCCGTACTTGCTTTTTCCGCTTTCACTCGCACTTCCCATCGCTGTTGTAATGACGTGTATTGCACTTTTCATTTTGGGAGCTTGGAAGGCTACGCTTGCGAGTGTTCCGCCTGTGCGAAGTGGGCTTGAGATGATGATGGTTTCACTTGGTGCTGCCCTTCTTGGCATGGGTATTGGTCAGGTGTTTTCTTTTGTGACAGGAATATCATCCTATGGTCTTTAAGGCGTATACCACCGTGCGAGCACCTGATTTTCCAGCGGGATTGCGCTGGCTATCTTCTGAGCCGCTTTCACTTACCAAATTACGAGGCAAGCCGGTTTTGATCGATATTTTTACCTATTCGTGCATTAATTGTCGTCGCACTTTTTCTCATTTGAAGCGCTGGCACGAAACGTATGCGAAATACGGGTTAACAATTATTGGTGTTCATACGCCAGAATTTACTTTTGAAAAAGATGAGGTCAAGGTGAAGCAGTCGCTTCGAGAGGCGGGAATTACGTACCCGGTTGTACTTGACCCTGACTATAAGATTTGGCATGCATACGCTAATCGTTATTGGCCACGAAAGTTTTTGATTGATCGGGAAGGTAAAGTTATTTATGACCATGCAGGGGAGGGGGCATATGCTGAGACAGAGTTTGCTATTCAGAAAGAATTAAAAGCGATGGGCGTGAAGGATTTGCCAGCGATTGGACCTGATGATTCTATTGGTGGCCGTGTTTGTTACCGTACAACCCCAGAGCTTTATTTAGGGTACTTGCGCGGAAGATTGGGGAACGCAGAAGATTTTTACCCAGAAGCGGAAACGGCGTTTACTGATGTGGGGTCTTACGAAGATGATGTTGTGTATCTTCATGGTCACTTTAATGTACATGGTGAATATTTGGAGCATGCTCGGAAGCTCAGCGCTCCTCATGAATACTTGCGTTTCAAGTACAGTGCTTTTTCCGTGAATGCAGTTTTTGGTTCAGCGAATAGCGCGACATCTGTTATTGAACTTGAACTTGATGGCAAGCCACTTTCATCTGATTTTGCAGGCGATGATGTTGTTATCACCAAAGAAGGCAAGGCTGAGCTGTTGGTGCGCGATCACCGTTTGTATTCTCTTGTTCGAGCTGACGTTCATCATCGAGGTGTTTTAACGGTTCGAGTTTTAAGTGGCAACCTTCAGGCGTATTCACTTACTTTCGGAAGTTGCGAAGAGTAGTCAGGGTTTGTTAAGGTGTTTCCTTATGAAGTCTCCAGGTATCTATTTGGATTATGCAGCTGCAACCCCGGTTGATAGACGGGTGTTTGCAGCAATGAAACCTTACTTTTTTGATATTTTTGGCAACCCCTCAAGCGTGCACCGTATTGGGGTTCTGGCACGTGAGGCAGTGGAGGTGGCTAGAAAGTCGGTAGCTGGGCTTGTTGGTGCTCGAAGTGAGGGTGTTACTTTTACCGCAAGTACAACCGAGGCGGCGGCAGTTCTTTTTCATTCCATCGCGAAGCAGTTTCCAGGCAAGCGCCACGCGGTAGCGCTTTCGATTGAGCATAAGGCGATTATTGAGAGCCTGCGGCTAGCGGGTTATGAAGTAACTCTCGTGAAGGTGGATCGATATGGCGTAGCGCGCGCCGAGGACGTGTTGTCGGCGATTCGACCTGATACGGGCATAGTGAGTGTGCAGCTTGTAAATAACGAAACCGGGGTAGTACAACCTGTTACCGTGATTGGTAAGGCGATTGCGATGTTATCGACCGATAAACCGGTATTTCATAGTGATGTTTCGCAAGCGATGGTGACTCAGGTTATTGATCTTTCTGGGATGCACCTTGATGCGGTGACGTTTTCAGCGGCCAAGATGTATGGACCAAAGGGTGTTGCAGCGCTTGTGGTGAGACACGGTGTGCCGCTAGCACCATTTTTTTCAGGTGGTGGGCAAGAGCGTGGAGTACGAGCCGGTACAGAGAATGTGCCTGGGATCGTGGGTTTTGGTGAGGCGGCTCGTTTGTGCGTGCTTGAGCGATCCATGCGGGTTAAGCATTTGCTTGCTGCGCGCGAAGTATTTCTTGAGCGGCTTTCAGGGAGTGGATGTGTTGACTGGGCATCGCAGGCTGAGCGATCCCCGCACATTGCGAGCATTCGGACGCCGAAAGACGCAGAGATGTTGATGGTTCGTTTGGAGAATGTGGGAGTTTTTGTGTCTGCTGCAAGCGCGTGCACACGTGGCGAGTCAAAATCGCACGTATTGCAGGCTATTGGTATTCCAGATGGTGATCTACTTAGAACTATTCGTGTATCCTTTGGGACACCAACGACGCTCTTACAGGCGCGTCGAGCTGGTAAGCTTGTTGCGCAGGCTGCCATTGACCAACTTTAGGTGATTTTCTATCCTTTGCCCGTATGAAGCTTCGCATTGTTGTTGACCCGGATTTGTGTATTGGTGCAGCCAGTTGCGTTACGATTGATCCTCAGTCATTTGTCATGAATCTTGAGAATAAAGCTGAGGTTCTTGATCATGGCATGGCAGCTGGCGGCCCAGCGTATGAGCGCACGGTTGAGGCAACGGAGAGTGAGAAGGAAACTATCATTATGGCAGCCCAATCTTGCCCAACCCTTGCGATTAGTATCTTTTTGGAAGATGGCACTCAGATTTACCCTGCTTTTTAGCCTATGGCACGCCACGTAATCATTGGAGGTGGCATTGCTGGCGTGAGCGCTGCCGAGGAGATTCGTAAGATTGATCCGGCGAGCGATATTACGCTTTTTGAGATTGAGGAGATCCCATGCTATTCACGGGTGCTTTTGCCGCATTACGTGAAGGGTATTGTGCCGCGAGAGAAGGTTTTTTTACGCGCACCTGATTGGTATGGTCGCCAAGGTATTGATTGGCGTCACGGTGTGCATGTTGAAGGCGTTGACGTTTCCAATAGCTTTGTCACTACAAGTGAAGGAAGAGAAGAGCCTTTTGATACGCTTCTTATAACAACTGGAACTGAGGTGACTACGCTTCCTGAGCAACCGCGGGGTGTTTCTTATCTGTCTGAACTCGGAGACGCTGATCATTTACGCGAGCTTTTAGCTGAGGTTCGCGCAAAGGGCGATGACGCAAGAGGTTTTATTTATGGCGGTGGGTTTATTGCTTTTGAGTATGCGAATATTTTTGCGCATTACAAAGTTCCATTTGCGATTGCTATGCGTGGATCAGGTTTTTGGTCTAAGGTCTTATCTTCAGCGAGTCAGGCTGTTTTAGCTCAGCACGCACAAGCAAAGGGCGTTCAGGTTTATTTTAATGAGCCGCAGCCAGAGATTCTTGGAGGCTTAACTCTTGAAGGGGTAAGGCTTTCAGGTGGGGTTTCACAATCAGTAGATATTTTAGGTATTGGTATTGGTTCTTTACCGCAGCATTCATTAGCAAAAGCTGCGGGACTGGGGGTAGATCGTGGCATTTTGGCGAATGAGTATTTAGAAACATCGCTTCCTCACGTGTATACTGCCGGAGACGTCTCACAGGCGTTTGATCTCAACGTACGGCGTAACGTGCAGTACGGCAATTGGATGAATGCTCAACGGCAAGGAATGACCGTTGGTAAAACAATGGCTGGCGAGCGAACGGCGTTCAAGCTTGTGTCCTCGTATGCAACGCAGTTTCTTGGCAAGCACGTTGTATTTATTGGCGACGTGAGTCGTGAAGCGGCGGATGAGGTTCGTCAGGTGGTTCTTGAGCAAGACGTCGCGCAAGAGATCTTTTTACGAAATGGTATGGTAGTGGGTGCATCGCTTATTGGCGATACGTCTCAACGAGCCGCTTTGACCGCAAGTATTGGTCAGCGAGCAGATGATGTTTTATGAGTCTAGACACTGGAGCGGTTTATAAAAAATTTGATCCCGAAGATGTTGGCTATGGCATTGAGCAGTTGCCAGAGCAGATTCGTTTAGCGTGGCATGACACACGTGAACTTGTTTTTCCAGCCGCGTATGGCCAGATTGATCGAGTGATTGTGGCTGGTATGGGAGGATCATCGCTTGGCGCGCATGCTGCACTTTCTGTTTTACATGATCGTTTGACTGTTCCGGTGACTATTTTGCGTGATTACGATCTTCCCAAGTGGGCTGACAAGCGTACGGCGGTTGTTCTTTCGAGTTTTTCCGGAACCACCGAAGAGGTGCTTGCGGTTGGTCAGGCGGCTAAGAAGCGCGGTTGTAAGCTCATTGTGAGCGCGACAGGTGGTGATTTAGAGTCATTTGCTTCCGCCCATAAGTTGCCGGCATACATTTTTCATCCAGGAGAACTTGCTAAGCAGCCTAGATTTGCAACGGGATTTTCTTTTGTTGGCATGCTCGGTATTTTTGAGCGCCTAGGTCTTTGCAAGATTAAAGAGGAAGAGATTATGCTCATGGCAAACGCTATGAGTGAGGTTATTGATTCGTGTGCGGTTGATGTTTCACTTGAAGATAACCCAGCGAAGCAGGTGGCAACAGCGCTCAAGGGTAAGCTCGTTATGATCGTTACCGGCGGGCATCTTGCTGGCGTTGCTCATACTTTGCAGAATCATTTCAATGAAACGAGTAAGCAGATGTCGTTTTATGTTGAGCTACCTGAGATGAATCACCATTTACTTGAGTCATTTGTTTATCCAACGACAGCGGTTTCTGCGTCCTGTGCGCTCATGCTCAGATCAGCTTTGTATCATGAGCGTGTTCAGAAGCGTTTTGTGATTACTGCCGATCTTTTGGAGTCGGCGGGCTTAGAGGTGATTGATTACGAGGCTCATGGAGCAACACTTCTTGAAGAGGCTGGAGAGGTTTTGCAGTTTGGTAGTTATGTTGGTTGGTATCTTGCGATGCTCAACAAGGTTAATACGACAGAGATTCCGTACGTGAAGCTACTTAAGGAGCGCATGGGAGGTAGTAAAAAATCCTAGCCACATGGCTAGGATTTTTTGATGGCAAGTACGGTCTCAATGGCGCTCATGCCGGCTTCGTACCCTTTTTTCTGACCGCCGAGCGACCTTACCTCGGCTTGTTCTTTATTTTCTGTGGTCAGTACGCCAAAGACGACGGGAAGGTGGTAGGTAAGTGAAACGTTCGTGAGGCCATTAGCAACAGCGTCCGCAATATAGTGATCGTGCCGAGTATCGCCTTTTATAATGACGCCAAGACAGATGATGGCATCAAATTTTCCGGATTGCGCTAGGGCGTCAGCGGCGACAGGGAGCTCAAAAGATCCTGGCACGCGAAGTGTGTGTACGTTTGTAACGCTGGCGTCAGTGAGCGCTTGCTCGCAGTCTTGTACAAGCGCATCGGTGAGCTCTTGATTGAAGCGTGCGCCGATAATGGCGATGCGAAGTTTTGAGCCGTCGAGCGTTGAAAAGTTATTTGATTTCATGTGAGGATTTACGGGATTTTTTAGAGCGGTGATCAGTAGCGTATTTTTCACCCCAAGCATGCATTTGCGCAATGATCGGTTCCAGATCTTTGCCCTTTTTTGTGAGCGTATATTCTACGCGCTGGGGGTTGTCTTTGAAGGTTGTCTTGATGACGACGCCCCATTTTTCAAGATCTGATAGGCGCTTGGAGAGGGTACGGGGGTTTATTCCACCTACAGCATCTTGCAATTGGCAAAAGCGCGCCGTGCCAGTTGTGAGGTGGGCTATTAAGCGCGGTGTCCATTTATTGCCAAGAACAAGGGCGCTGATGGCAACGAGTTCTAGGGATGTAGAGGGGTTGTCCGACATAGTGCTTGACGCTTGTTCGCGTAAGTTACTATACTTTTTATACTAGTTGATCTTTTTACTTTTCGCAACGGACTTTGTGATTATTTATATCGTAGCAGACCTATTTTTCTATGCCTAATCCTTTTGAAAATGCTTTATCCCAGATTGACCGAGCGGCGGCTGTTGCTCCGGTTTCCGATGAGCTCCTAGCGCGTTTAAGAAAAGCCGAGCGTGAGATCTCTGTTTCCATTCCGGTTGTTATGGATTCAGGTAAGGAGCGAGTTTTTGAAGGTTATCGAGTTCAGCACAATAGTTTACGTGGGCCGTACAAGGGGGGTATACGTTTTCATGAAGCGACTGATATTGACGAGGTTCGGGCGCTTGCTCTTTGGATGACCATGAAAACGGCGGTTGCGGGAATTGGTATGGGCGGGGGCAAGGGCGGGGTAACGGTGAACCCAAAGGAATTTTCCGCTTTAGAGATTGAGCGATTAAGTAGGGGATTTGTGCGGGCGTTGTATCGTGATCTTGGTCCGCGGGTTGATGTGCCAGCGCCGGACGTGAATACCACGCCGGAGATTATGGCAATCATGGTTGATGAGTATCAAAAATTGACGGGTGATACGACGGGTGCGACGTTTACGGGAAAGCCTCTTACTCATGGTGGCTCGCAAGGGCGGGGAGCGGCCACTGGTCAGGGTGGTTTTGCAGTATTTTCTGCACTACGATCTGCTTATGGACTTGGCAATGGCTTGACTGTCGCGATTCAGGGCATGGGAAACGTGGGTGGTCATGCTGCGCGTATTTTTTCTGCAGCTGGGCATAAGATTGTGACCATGAGTGATTCAAAAGGTGGCGTTTATAACCCGCAAGGACTTGATGTGGCGGCTGTTGAGGCTTACAAGAAGGAACGCGGATCGCTTGAGGGCTTTAGTGGAGGAGAGGCTATTACAAACGCTGCTCTTCTTGAGGTAGCGTGTGACGTTCTTATTCCGGCGGCGCTCGAGAATCAGATTACTGCTGATAATGCTGCTAGAATTCAGGCAAAGATGGTGCTTGAACTTGCGAATGGTCCAACGACTCCGGAGGCTGACGATATTTTATTTGCGAAGGGCATTGCAGTTGTGCCTGATATTTTGGCAAACGCTGGGGGAGTGGTTGTTTCTACTTTTGAATGGGAGCAGAATCTTAAGCATGAAGCTTGGAGTGAGGAGGATGTTTTGTTGCGGTTGACAGCGCTTCTTGAAGATTCGTCGCGTGAGGTCTTGGAGCGTGCTCAGCGTTATGGTACTGATTTGCGTCGTGCGGCATTTTTGCTTGCACTTGAGCGCTTAGAATTAGCACGTACCACGTAGTATGCGCATTCCACTTGTTGATCGTTTTCTTGATGGCATCACGATGTATCGTTTGATGCTTTATGGTTTGAGTTTGATTGCGTTTGCGGCGATTGTTTTTGGATTCTTGGGAGTTTTGTCGTATTCGGGGTTGGCGTTACTTGTGTCGCTTGGTGTTTTGTTTGTGAGCGCGTACGCAAGTAATTTTATTTTGGCGAAGTTGTACGGAGTGACTACTAACGCCGAGTCTTCAGCGATCACTGCACTTATCTTGTTCTTCTTGTTCATGCCGGCGACAAGCGCAAAAGAATTTGCTGTGCTTGTGCTTGCAGCGGTGATCGCCATGGCTTCCAAGTACGTTTTAGCGTATCGCGGCCGTCATTTATTTAATCCAGTTGCCGTGGCGGCGGTTGTATTTGGTTTTAGCGCGACAAGTGCGGCGATATGGTGGGTAGCAACGCCGACGCTACTTCCTTACACGCTTTTGTTTGGCTTCTTAGTTGTTCGTAAGATTGAGCGATTTGCTCTTGTTGGTTCGTTTACCGCGCTAGCGCTTATTGGCGTTGGAGTGATGGGTGTTCAGGCGGGCATGACAGCTATGCAGATTGTGCAGTTGGCGTTTGTTTCGTGGCCAATCATTTTCTTCAGCACAGTCATGCTTACTGAGCCGATTACTACTCCGCCAAGACAAAAGTTGCAGGCAGCCTATGGAGCGATTGTTGGTGTTATTTTTTCATCACAGCTTCATATCGGGCCATTTTTCGCCACACCTGAACTAGCTCTTATCATTGGAAATATCTTTTCCTATGCGGTTAGCAGTAAGGAGCGTTTAACGCTTGTCTTTAAGGAGAAGCGTCGTTTAGCAAATGATATTTACGAGTTTGTTTTTACGCCGAATAGAAAGATGGCGTTTAAACCTGGTCAGTATGCTGAGTGGACGCTTGCGCACAATCCATCTGACACACGAGGCAATCGACGATATTTTACGATAGCCTCATCGCCAACAGAGCACGAGATGCTTCTTGGTGTGCGTTTACTTGCAGAGGGTGGCAGTAGCTTTAAAAAGTCACTGTATGAGATGAAAAAAGGCGACACGTTGTATGCCGGTCAATTCGCTGGTGATTTTACCCTTCCCGCTGATCCAATAAAGAAGCTTGTTTTTATCGCGGGTGGTATTGGGGTGACGCCGTTTCGTAGCATGCTCGCGTATTTACGTGACACAAAGCAGAAGCGCGATATTGTCATGCTTTACTCGTGTAAAACTCCGGAAGATGTGGCGTACGAAAAGTTTTTCCGTGATATATCAGAAGTTGTTGGATTGCAGCTTGTTTGTACCGTGACAGACGCTGGTACTTCGGGAACTTGGACTGGGGAACAGGGAATGATCGACGCGGGATTTGTAAAACGAGCCATTCCTGATTTTACTGAGCGCCACTTTTTCATTTCTGGTCCACCGATGATGGTTAAGGGCATTGATACTTCACTCAGGGCCATGGGAGTTACTCGAAATAAAATTACAACTGACTTTTTCCCAGGATTTGGTGGTTAAGCGGTAAATAATTTAGCAGGGAAATTCGGCGAGCGTACTGCCTCGCCGTTTTCTTTTAGATAACAATAGGAAAATGGCGCAATGGCGAGTAGCTTTTCCGGGGAGGTGAAGAAAAGGGCTGTGGCTAGTCCGTCTGCGGTCATGGCGTCTTTGGCGATTACCCAGGTAGCGATAATCGCACTTGGTGAGGCAAGAGTGTGGGGATTGATTGTGTGATTAAAACGATCCCAGGTACGACGATTGCCGGCTGAACCGCAGAGGCTTTGATTTTGAATCGCCGCCACGCCGATAATCTCCTTAGTGTTGTTTGGATTTTCAAGACCAACAGAAATAGGTTTTTGACCGTGTTGCTTCATGTCGCCGCCGGCATCGACACAATATTCATGAATATTAAAGCCTTCGATAATTTCACAGACAAGATCGACAAGGTACCCCTTGCCGGCTGCGCCAATATCTAACATGACCGGTTCATGCACGGTGAGGATGGGGTTTTTCCACGATAGGACTTCTGACCAGTCTTTTGGTCGACTTAAGACGGCTTTTGGTTTCAAGGAGTAGGTGGCATCGTAACCGGCATCGATGAGGGTATTGCCGATTAGTGGTGTGACCGCGCCATTTGTCGCCTCGTAGAGTTTTTTATAAAAGGTGAAGAGTTTGTCCGCATCGCTTGGAAAGGTGTGTAATCCTTTATTTTGTGCGATGTGACTTACGAGTGAGTCATTGCGAAAGCGAGAGTAGACATGATCAAAATCCGCGATGCGTTCGCGGATTTTGATTTCGAGTGCGGTACGAATTGTGGTATCGAGCGTGTTTGGTAGATCGATTTCCCAGTGCGTACCAATGGCTTCAAACGACCAGGCCATTAGACTTTGGCCTCGGTTTTAATCTCGGCAACAGCTTCATTGAAGCCGCTAGGAGTAAGTGATGATCCGGAAACTTTATCAAGCTTTACTTCATCCAAGCTTTTGCCAACAACGGCGGCACTTAGTCCATTTGAGAACTGTGTCTGCCAGTTTACTGAGGCTGGAAGCGTTGCTTGCACCTCGGCGCTTGCCGCGGTTATGATTCCGTTTTCAAGGGTGAGCGTGATGCCAACGGTTTCTGGGCCGCCTGGAGAGATGTAGTCGCCAGTAGCTGAATACGTGCCATCTTTGTAAGAGTTGTTGGTAGTGTTTGTGCCATTTGCGTTTGTATCGGTACCGTTATTTGCAGTTTCTGGGGCAGGAGTTGTTTCGACCGCTGTTTTTTGCGACAGGGCGTAGACGCCGGCGCCGATTGCTAGTACGACCGCACCAGAGATAACGATTGTAGGAACGCTCACATTCTGCTGCTTTGCATCACTCATACCGAAGGGGAAATAGTTAAGTGCTATACATTATATACTAACTCGTTTACATGCTTGTTACAAGCCTGCGTACACAGGAACGTTACCATTGAAGTAATACGTTACGCCTCGCAACTTCTTTCACGTTACTTGTCCTTAGCGTCAGTATTATTGATTACGATGTCGGCGTACGCTAAATCTGCACTGTGAAATGGGCGGTTTGGTCGCTTGATGAAGATCTTTATATCGACATCACGAAAAGGAAGGCCCTCATTTTCCACGAAAATAACGGCGCCCTTTTTAGAGCTGTCGTTTAAAAAATAAGGTCGTCTTTCTTCGATGTCTTGAGTTGTACTCATTGTGGCTACTTTGAATCCTTTGCTATGCAGTCCTTGGGAGAGATTTTTCAGTAAATGTGTTTTTCCGACGTTGACGCCACTTCCGTAGATTGCAATAACAACCTCGTCTTGTTGGGTGAGTGCCTCCTTTATTTTTTCTAAACTTTGTTGCACCCCTCTTTCGAATGACAGCTCAACGTGTTCTTTGCGTAAGTCTCGTGTGGGTTCTTTTCGTTCCATAGTGGTTGTAGTGTAACAAAACAACCCCATGAAGGGTTGTTTTTTGTCACATTGGTGCGACGTTGTTGATTCGTCGTTCGTGACGACGAGGGTACGTTGGTCGCGACCGACGTGGCGGAGAGGGAGGGATTCGAACCCTCGGTACCCTTGCGGATACACCAGATTTCGAGTCTAGCGCATTCGACCACTCTGCCACCTCTCCAAAAACCTACCCAAGTTGGCTATCTACTGTGTCGTCGATATTCGACTCGGCCTCTTCGTACTTATCAGTACGATTTGGCCTGCGTCGTATCGTCTCTTTGTATATAGCCAACTTAGTAGGTTTTTATCGTGCGTCATTACTGTTTCTGTTTCAAACTATAGCTATTTGCTATGTTGTGAATTGCTTGATGAACTTGCTTTTAAGCGACATTACTTTAGTGCAGGTGACGTAATTTCGCAACTATGGTTTTATGGTGAGGTTTCATTTGCGTTATACTTTTACTACTATGCAGATTCGCAAAGCGATTATTCCGGTAGCTGGTATGGGGACACGATTCCTGCCCGCAACCAAGGCTCAGCCAAAAGAAATGTTGCCGGTCGTTGATAAGCCTGTTATTCAATACATCGTTGAAGAGGCGGTGGCGGCTGGTATTGAGGAGATTATTTTCGTGACCGCCATGGGCAAGAGGGCGCTTGAAGATCATTTTGATCGTAACTTTGAACTTGAGTATCGCTTAGAGCAAAAGAAGAAGCTTAAGGAGCTTGAGAGTGTGCAGCGTATAGGTAAGCTTGCTCGTTTTGCTTTCGTTCGTCAGCAAAAGCCACTTGGGGATGGTCATGCAATTTTAGCGGCTGCGCCTTTTGTTGGGAAAGATGAAGCGGTAGCTGTGTTATTTGGTGATGACATTATTACCGGGAAACAACCGGCTATTGGTCAACTTATTGATGTTTACAATAAGTATCAGGATCCCGTGGTAGCTATTCAGGAGGTGCCGAAACAAAGTGTTTCTAGTTATGGTGTTATTGACGGTACAAAATTGGATGCGCATACCTGGCAGGTTCAGGATTTTATGGAGAAGCCTGATCCGAAAGACGCTCCATCAAACTTGGCTGCTGTCGGAAGATATGTGATTACGCCAGAGATCATGCAGATTTTGGTTGATCAAAAACCGGGTAAGGATGGCGAGATTCGTTTAGCTGATGCCTTCATGACGTTTTTGAAGGAGCGACCAATGTATGGCTGTAAGTTTGAAGGCAATCGATATGATTGCGGAAATAAGTTGCAGTTCATCATTGCACAAATTGAACTTGGACTTGAGCACGGTGAGGTGAAGGCTGAGCTTGCTAAGTACTTGAAGAAGATGAAATAGGGTATAGAGAAGGGAGTAGGAAGTAGTTAGTAGGGGGGGGTAGTGCGAGGAAAAGAGCACGCGACGATGAGTCGGTGCTCTTTTGATTTCTGTTACAATACAATCACTATGCGCATGCGAAGAATTTTTGGCGCCGTCCTTCTTGGCGCAACACTTGTCATGGTAGGTGCTGGCTGTAGTGGTGATAGTGCAAGTACGGCAAATACCACTAAGCCGGTAACGCTTACCTATTGGCGAGTATTTGATGATGAAGATGCATTTACTGAGATCATTTCTTCTTATCGAGTTTTGCATCCGAACGTAAAGATTGAGTATCGCAAACTCCGTGCAGAAGAATATGAGGAAGAGCTTTTGAAGGCGCTCGCAAAAGGTGAGGGGCCAGATATTTTTTCTGTACACAATTCACGTGTAGCTGAGTTCCAGGATCTTTTGCAGCCAATGCCGGCATCCGTACAGATTTCTACGCTTGAAGTTCAGGGATCGCTTCGTAAAGAGACGGTCTATGTACCAAAGACTGTTACGTTGTATACGCAAAAGCAATTGGAACAGCAATTTGTTGATGTTGTAGCTGAGGACGCGGTATTGCCGTATCAGCCTGATGAAGATACGCCTGCTACTGACCGTATTTACGGTTTGCCACTTTCGGTAGACACAATGGCGCTTTATTACAATCAGGATCTTCTTAACGCGGCTGGCATTGCCGAGCCACCAACTACTTGGGATGCGTTTCAAGAGGCAGTGATTAAGCTTACAAAGATTGATGCCAATGGTCAGGTTACGCAGTCCGGTGCCGCGCTTGGTACATCTGAGAACGTTGAGCGATCAAGTGATATTTTGGCACTTCTCATGATGCAGAATGGCACGCAGATGACTGATGATCGGGGGCGGGTTGCCTTTCAGACTATTCCGGTAGGAACGGAGCGCGGTGTTTTTCCAGCGCTTGATGCTACGCGTTTCTATACTGATTTTGCCAACCCAGCTAAAGAAACATATACCTGGAACGATAGCTTCCCGAATTCGTTTGATGCTTTTACTCGTGGTCAAACGGCTTTTTTCCTTGGTTATAGTTATCATGCGCCACTTATTACCGCGGCTAATCCGAAATTACGTTTTGAAGTTAGTGCGGCGCCACAGATTTCCGGTGGTCGACAGGTTAATTATGCTAACTACTGGATAGAAGGCGTTTCTAAGAATACAGATGCGAGTAACTATGCTTGGGATTTTCTCGCGTACGCTGCTAAGGCTGAGAATGTAGCTTCATATCTTGAGGAGGCCCAAAAACCTACGGCGCTTAGGAGCGTGATCAATGCGCAGCTTGAGGATGATTTTCTAGGTGTATTTGCTTCCCAGATTCTTCTTGCAGATTCTTGGTATCACGGAAAGGATGCGCTTGCAGCTGAACAGGCGTTCTATGATCTTATTGATGCGATTTTGAACGGCTCAGCTGAACCGGAAGATGAGGTAGAGTCAGCGGCTCGTATTATTTCGCAGACGTATTAGGAAGTAGTTAGTAGGGAGTATTTGCAAAAAAGCCCTGACGGGCTTTTTTGCTTGGTGTATACTTTTTGTATATGCAGGGTCGACGCGCCTTTTTTTTCATCCCGATTGTTCTTGGCTTGTTCTTTAGTTTTGTACCGGTGCAAGTTCAAGCGCAGGGTGAGGTTGAATCAGAATTTCAGGATATTTTAAGTCAGGGAATTGTCTTTGCCGGCATCTGTGATAGCGCCACGGCTCCATGTGCGTGTCGGGATGTTGGCCAGTGTCAGTTGGATGATATTTTGCAGTTATTTGTGAATGTGAGCATTCTGATTCTTGGTATCAGCGGATCGATCGTGCTTCTCATGTTTGTATGGGGTGGCTTGCAGTGGATTTTATCGCAAGGCAATCCAAGCATGATTGAAAGTGGTAAAAATACCATGATTAATGCTGCTATTGGTCTGGCGATTATTTTCGGCTCGTACGCTATGATCAATATTCTTATTTCTGTAGCGACCGGGCAAGGTCCGGCAGCTTCGCCAACGATTGAGGGCACTATTGAAGGCGCGGTTCCTGGTAGTAATCCTGGTGCGGTAGTTAATACCGTTGAATAAACATATGATGCTTTTAAAACGTATTTCACAAATTGGCGTTTCCATTGGATTGTTTCTGTTCCCATTTTTTGTTCACGCTCAGGCGGTGACACTCATTAACCCACTTGGTGAAGGGAGCAATGATCCACGTTTACTTATTGGACGTTTGATTGCGGCGGTTCTTTCGATTGTTGGTTCTTTGGCATTACTTATGTTCCTGTATGGTGGTCTTATTTGGATTACCTCAATGGGTGAGAGTGATAAGGTTATGAAGGGTAAGAAGATCCTTATTTGGGCTACCCTTGGCCTGGTTATTGTGGCGAGCGCCTACGTAATTGTGAATGCCATTATTCTTGGTTTGACGACGGGAAATGTAACCACCACTTAGCAGCAATGAGGAATCATACACACCTACCGTCAGAGTCTAGGAATTCATGTATAATATAAAAAAATTAACCTATGCCTATGATCAAGTCTTTGGTACGTCTCGGGATGAGTGTTGCGCTCGGTTTGGCACTTGCTCTTCCGTTCCTCCGTTTGGCTCCATCAGCAATCTCGGTTGCTCATGCTCAGCCACTTGATTCGGGAGATTTCTTGTCAGATGACTTTTCTGACTCTACGGGCCTTGGTCAGAGTGACTTGCAGACGACAATTGGTAATTTGATCCGCGTTGCCCTTGGTTTTCTTGGTGTGATCGCGGTATGTATCATCTTGTTCGGTGGTTTTAAGTGGATGGTAGCAGGTGGTAATGATGAGAAGGTTGCCGAGGCTAAGCGCTTGCTCATTGCTGGCGTTATCGGTCTAGCCATTATTTTGTCCGCTTACGCAATTGCTTCGTTCCTACTCACTTCAATCTTGAACGCCTCAACCGATTCGCTCTAGGTTTTTTACTAACGGTTCTCCTGAACAAATGTTCAGGGGTTCCGCTATGAAGAAACTCGCTGTTGCAGCACTATTTTCGATCGGCTTTTTGCTGCCGGGTATTTCTTTGGCACAGCTTTCTCCAGGTGATAACTATGGTTTGAATGATACGGCGCAGGCCGGATACGGTGAGGGCGTGACCAGCAATAGCAATATCGGCACTTATCTTGGTACTTATATTATTCAGCCAGTACTTGGTTTGATGGGTATTTTGTTTCTTTTACTGACAGTGTATGCGGGATTTTTGTGGATGACAGCCCAAGGTGATGATAGCAAGGTTAAGAAAGCAAAAGATATTTTGGTGGCGGCGGTTATTGGGGCGGTGATCATGGCTTCAGCTTATGTTCTGACTGCGGCAGTTTTTAACGCCTTGAGCACGGGTAGTATTACAGCTGCGGCAACTACTTCTACCCAAGAATAGTGTATGAAAATTTCCCGCTCACTTATTTTGACACTTATTTTATCAGTTGTTTTATTTATTCCAGCCGTTGTTTTTGGGCAGTTTACTGACGGACTACCTGACGTCGCTGACGCCACTCAAGGTGGTTATAATGCAAATTCTAGCTTAGCCGGTACGATTGGTTTACTTATTCAAGCATTTTTGGGAATTTTGGGAGTAATTTTTTTACTCCTTACTATTTATGCTGGCTTCCTTTGGATGACGGCAGCTGGTGATGATGGCAAGGTCAAGCAGGCCAAAGAAACGCTCGTGCGAGCAGTGATAGGTATGGTGATCGTGCTCGCTGCCTACAGTATTACTTTCTTTGTGCTGGGTTATGTTGCAGCTGCCACGTCACAGACGATTATTGGAGGTGTTTAATAATGTGATACACTATATTCATAATTAAAAGCACTATGATTTCTACTTTAAAGAAGGTGTTCGTAGCTGGTGCGCTTGCTCTTTTGCCGTTTGGCGTTGCCGCTGTTCCTAGCGTGCACGCACAAAGTGCACTTGAGTCTACTTTGGATGATGTTCAGGCAGAATCAGGATTAGGTGATCAGGATTTGACTACCACCCTTGGTATGCTTATCCAGGCCATGCTTGGACTCCTGGGTGTTATTTTCCTGGTACTTATCATCTACGCTGGTTTCCTTTGGATGACAGCGGGTGGTGATGAGGGCAAGGTTAGCACGGCTAAGGACATCATGATCCGTTCGGTGGTGGGCTTGGTGATCTTGCTCTCAGCGTACGCGATCAGTAGCTTCGTTATTGATGCGCTTATCGAGGCGACCGGTTCCGGTTCCTAATCAATTTAAAAAGACCTGCGGAAACCGCGGGTCTTTTTTGTTTTATAAATAGCGAACGCCCCAGTTCTCCGAAGAGAATGGGGCGTGAGATCACCGAGTGGGACACCGGCCGAGATTGAACTCGGAGCGGCGGCTCCACAGAGTGCTGTCCTTCATGATGTGGGCGAGGCTGTTGCAGCTCCCGACCTTGTTGCCGGCAACCGTGGCGGGGCCAGCAGCGGTAACGGCCATGGAGTTCAGTGCGAACACTGCGATCCCGTTGTATACGCTGATGGTCTTAGAGCTTTCCGGCACAGCGCCACCGTAGGTGGAACCGGACAGTTGGACGCGCGGCGTGGACAGGATGGTCCAGGCCGAGCGACCGCTCGGAATGCAACTCACGAATTCGGTGGGTGACACCCAGAGGCCGATGGCGATCCGGGTTTCGATCCCGCTTTGTTCGGTGAGGGTCATGACGGCGCTCGGATTTCCCGATCCGTCGAGGTTCGGGCGCAGACACCACTGGGTGGTGTTGCGCACCTCGAGACACAGCGGGTTGCTGTCGCAGCCCGCGGGCGGCGAGAGCACCCACTCGTTCTGGACGGTGGGGATGAACAACACCTGCGCGTTGTTCGTGCTTCCGGCACCCGCCAGGGCCGCCGTGGGGGCGAAGAAGGCGAGGACGAGGGTGAACAACGCGATGAGGGTGCGGATCATGGGAACCTCCGAACTTGAAAGGGCGAGTGAACTCTGAGGCCTCGGCATCATGATTGATGCTGGTGCCAGTGGAGTGCCCTTCTTGCGAAAGGCGAGTTAGCTAGTTGCGAACGTCCAGGCTCCGTAGAGCATGATGGCTGCGATGGCGAAGAAGAAGATTGTGACGATTGACGCGGTCATGTGGTTCCTTAGGTGTGTAACCCGCAGACAGCTCATCTTGAGTGATGAACGGTCAGTAGGGTGCCCGTTCGGACTTCTTGGAAGAAGCCGAACGGGACGTAGTCACTCTGCGAGCGCGTCGTTCGCGGCGCGGAGCGAGACCACTTCGCTCTCGAGCTCGCGGACGCGGGCGTCCGTGGCGGAGGAGGTGGTGGTCGACGGCGCGGGCGAGGCGGGCGGCGGGGTGATCTGGCCCATCGAGGCGGACTGGAACGCGAGCGTTCCCATCTGGCCGAGACCCGGCATGGCCATGCCGGGCATGAACATGCCGCCGTTGCCAACCGAGATGGCGGCGTACGGGGCGGCCTGGCCGGTGGCGATGAGGTCGCCGTCGGCGTAGGTCGCGACGTTCGCTTCGATGCCCGCGAGGGAGACGTCACGGCGGGTGCCGGCGTCGACCTGGCGCGTCGCGGCGTCGATGCAGCCGACGCCTTGCCCCATCATCTCGATGGTGTTCTTGGCGCTGACGTGCTCGGCGTCGATCGTGACACCGCACGCGTTGACCGACACCGTGGGGCGTCCGGTCAGCTGCGTGTTGCTCGTGGCGTCGACTCGGCCGCTGGTCTGCGTGCGGGGTGCAGCGGGGCTGCGCTCGGCGACCGTTGCGGTCGGGCGGCTGGTCGCGTTCGGGTTGCCACCGGCGAGGGCCGGGGTGGCGAAGGCGACGAGGGCGGCGAGGGTGATGAAGCGGATCATGGATGACCTCACAGTGGAAGGAGCGGATACTTTACCTGGCAGGTATTAGCCAGTTCAAGTAACACATATTTATAGCACAAATTTTGGAAAAAGTCAAGGGGGTTAGTGAGATAATTTGGCTAATATTAGAAGAAAATGTGAAATCGGAGATCGGGGATCGGAGATGGATTGAAATGCTTTTTTGTGATTGCTACACGGAGATTTCTCAACTCGGCATTCAGACTCGTTCGGGATCGCAAGACGATACATGTAATTGTTTGTTGAGACCTTCCCGAACGAAAGTTAGGGATCTTGGTTATGTGTTGGCTCTTGGCACGAAGGCTAGACCCCTCACTTGCGTTCGGGGAAGTTTTCAATACTTTTAATAATGGCATTTTATAGCTAATATTAGCTATTTTTGTTTACTTATCCCATTGACAAAACGTCGATTTTATGCTACTATATAGTGTTCGCAAGTGCGGCACATCGCCCATTTCGCGAAAGCAACTTCACAATCTGCAGTCACAAAGTGACAATCGGAGATCGCCATGGCCACGGAGTCTACTGGAGACAATCGTCGTATCGTTGAGCAGACGCTTGGCGAGATCGGAGAAGAGTGGCTCGAGACGATCGGTAAGGGGATCAATCCCATGCCGTTCCTCGCGACGCCCCACTTCTGGGGTCCGCCGGCGCGAGCAATCGCGAAGCGCGTGGCTAAGCATCCGAACACGATCCTGGGCGGCTTTTCTTTTCTGGGCGCTGTTGCGCAGGAAAAGTTGCCCTTCGGTCGGGATGTCAACCTCATCGTCGCCACGATCTTGCGCGGTATCCCGCGTCTCGCTGAGAATTCGTTGGCGGCACATGGTGTGACCGCTGACAACATCGAACAGAAGATTGTCGAGTGGGCTGTGCAGCTCGCGAAGGAGACCCCCATGACGACGACCATCGAGTCGAAGCCGGAGGCTCCCGCGACGCCCTCGGCACCCGCGTTCGAGCTCACGCAGGAGCAGGGCGATGCCCTCGGGCTTCTGCACCGCATCCTTGAGGTTCGCCTCACGGATGCGTTCAACTTCCCGACCGAGCCGCGGCGGTACCAGGCGCTGTTGCGCCGGCTGTCGGCGAGCCCGATCGCGGTTCAGTTCCTCCCGAAGCTCAAGAAGAAGGAGATCGATGCCACCCTCGCGCACTTGCGCACCCTCCAGACCTGGACGGCGCCCAACGTGAGCGAGGACCGGCCGACCGACGAGATGGCCGCGCAGGCGCGGATCGAGGTGGAGAAGGTGCTCTGGCGCTACATGCGCTTCGAGGCCGCCCTCTTCGCCCATGATCACCACCTGAACGGCGCCTATTCGATCGTCATCGGGGCGCTCGATCGTCTCGATGCGAACGTGACGGACGAACAGCGTCGCCAGTTCCGGGAGTTTTGGGAGCGTCAGCTCCAGAACCTCTCGGAGGCCGGCATCCCCGGCATGACCCGTGACTTCGCCGAGAACTCGGCGCGAGTCATCCGGGAACAGGCGGAGCGGCTGTTCGGCTTCACGGTCGACGTCGGCCGACAGGTGTTCGAGTTTGCGGCCTGGGCGTTTGTGGGGGTCAATAGCCTCCTCATCGCCGGGATCGCGCTCTGCCTCATGGGTATCACCATGGTGGCCGAGCAGACGTTCGTGGCTCCGGCGCTTCTCGGACTCCTCTTCGTGATCCAGGTCGGAATCGCTGGGCGTCTCCTCACGAGCTCTCTGAGCACGGCGTGGAAGGCGGCCATCGTCATCGCGGCGGCAGCGCTCCTCGTGTTCCAGGTGTCGTTCGTGTCTGCGCTTCTTGCGCACCCGAGCGTTCTCCTCTTCCAGGTGGGGATCTGCCTCATGTGGATCTGGTACTTCTTCGTCGGACTGTTCGACGCGGTCGTCAACGGCTTTGCGGCCTTGACGCGCGGAGAGCGGTTCGGCCGGGATGCCGGAACGATCACGAGGGCGTGGATCGCGACGCGCAATGCCATCATCGGCCGCACGGTCGAGGGGCAGGGCACGGCGGATGTGCCGGTACAGTTCCGGTGGTTCCGCAATTGGTCGCCGACCGTCGTCATCATCGTCTCCCTCGTGGGTGGTGTTGGTAGCGCGACGCAGGCGTTCTGGTTCGGTGCTTCGGGCGGCTTGTTCTCGGCGCTCATGTTGCTTGGCTCCGGCTGGCTCACGGGCGGTTCCGCGATCATGTACACCCGTGGCAATCGGCAGTTGACGGCAGCGGACAAGGATAACTTCTGGTCGCTCGACTTGCGGCAGAAGTACGCCAAGCGGGCGTTCCTCGTTCCCGGTGTCCTCGGCCAGGTGATGCTCGTCGTTGGCCTTGCGACCCTCTTCGTTCCTTGGTTCAAGGGCGAGGCTCTCGGTCAGCAGGTCACGGTGGCGCAGCACGTAGTGGTCGAGCCCGCAGCTAAGCAGGAAGCGACGCCCGTCATCTCGACGAGCGACGCGGCCTGCGAGAAGGTCGAGCGAATGCTCCAGGCGTCTCCGGACGTTTGCACGCTCTCGCCCGGCCTCAAGAGCTGCGCCACTGCCAAGCGGTGCGGACTGCTGAAGTAACAAATACCTCCTTGCCCACGCGGGGCGAGGAGGTACTCATCCCCTGATTCGAGCACTCGCTCGGGTCGGGGGATTCTCTTTTTAGGGAGTAGGAAGTAGTTAGTAGAAAGTAGGCCAGGTCATCACTTACGTTCGGGAAGGGGAGTTGATTGAGCGCGACTTAACATCATTGCAAAGAGTAGTGCGCCGATGATTGCGAGATCATTTTTCATTAATGGGACGTCTACCAAGCCGTGAATACAAAGTGTGCACAAGGCAGCAAAAGCGGCTAAGGTTAGTGGATCATGATTGCTTGACCTGACGACTTTTGCGGTTGCGAGCATAAATGCGATGAGCGCGATGAGGCCAAGAGCACCGAGCTCGACCCAGACGTTTAGGATGATGTTGTGCGGGTATTGGAAGGTCTCAAATAGAGTTGCATCATGGTATGGAGTAATGGCGATTGGGAAGCCGTTTAAGCCAGCACCTTTGAGCGGGTGATCTTTGAGAAGTTCAAAGGTTTCTTGCCAGGTATGGAGGCGCGCTTGGCCTGACCAGTCACGGAGCAGGATTTTTTCTCGAGTGATTGGGATGAGTAAAGCAGTGACGCCAAGAAGACAGGTCGCTCCAATAAGGGCGATTTTTTGTTTGCTTGAAATGTTGGCGCATAGGAGGGAGCACAGCATGCCGATTGGAATGGCGATGAGTGCGGCTTCGGTTTGGGCAAGAAGAATTGCGAGTATGCCGATGGCGCTCAAGCTAAGAAGCGACTTTCGATGCTTTTTTGTGAGGATGGCAAGAGTAGTAGTTAGCGCGACGATGGGCGCTACAAAAAGGCCAAGTGCGTTTGGATACTCAAAGAAGCCGGTAGCACGACGCTCGATATCCCACGGGAGCGGAATTCCGAATCCGGTTGTCACTTGAAATAAGGCAAAGACGGTCATGATGCCGACACTTGCCCCAAGAGCGCCAATGGCCTCTAGATAGTCATTTTTTGCTTTCCACGTGACGCGCATCATTATGAGTACGGCCATTGGTTCTAGGTAAAATGCTTTCCAAATGCCGAGTGCGGAAAAGATGTCGGGAGCGAGGGCGGCGCTGACTGAGGCTGCGGCAATAAGTAGTAGGAGAGGGGTGCGATATGGACCAAGAATCTGCAAGGGAAAGAGTTTCCAGGCTTGGTACTTGATCGTAAAAATGATGATGCTAGCAATAACGAGGAGCTCAAGCAGGGTTGTTGGGATTGGACCAATGTTAAAACGCAGGAGATATGTAGGTAGTAGCGCCATGAGTACCTTGAGGGCCAGTGGAAAATCACGCCAAGCAATAATGGCGTATCCAATGACGATCAGTGCGGCCAAGATGAGCAACATAGATTAGCTGGTTCCGGGCGTTGTCGGGAGAAAGAGGAGCTTGATATCTCTTGGCTTAGGTCCGCCGACAAGAATGAGTGTGCAGCCGTACACGATGACGCCGAGGGCCACTGACATAATGGGGTTTGGCATTGGGAGGAAGAAGATTGCAGTACTCATCGTTATGGTGGCAATTAGCGCTCGTAACGCCATGCCAATTTTAGGGAGGGAGCCGGTGGTCTTTGTTACGTAAGTGAAGGCAATAGCAGTAATGAGCACTTCTGATACGAGCGTAACGAGGGCGGCTGCCCAGGCACCATACGTTGGAATGAAGGTGATGTATCCAATGATTGAGAGGAGCGCAACGACAAGATAGCCAAGCACCATCTGTTTTTGTTTGTTGATCGCGACAATGGCGTGACCGTAGAGGGTATTAAAGAAGACGATAGCGGTTACCGGGCCCATGATCCACTGCAAATGACCGGCAAGAATGAGGTCTGGTTTTACAAACGTCATTAAGGATGTGCCAACAAGCGCGGCACCGGCGGCAATAGGTAGAGCAAAAATAACAAAGAAATCAAAGGCGTCTTGCAGGCGCTTATGAAAGAGTTCTTTATTTTTTTGCGTCCATGCTGCCACAAGTAGGGGGAGAATGAGGCCCATAAACGTGATCGGGATCATGGTCACTACATCAATTACTTTGTAGGCGGCGCCGTACTGACCAATTTCTTCAGAGGTTCGATTAAAGATCCACATGAAGAAGATGTCGCCTTTGAGATAGATGAGATTGAAGAGGATAGAGAGTCCGATTGGCCAGCTGCGGGTAATGATTTCTTTCCAGATTTTTAGTTCCATTCGTGGAGTGAAGCGTACGGCATGGATTGCGAAGCCAACCATGATGACGAGCTGTGCTAGCGCTCCAACAAAAAAGCCGATGGTTGAAAAGATGATCGGTAATTGCCAAAAGCCGGCAAGAGCAATAACGCCGAGGGCCAGTGAGCGATTTGCGAGTTCAGCGGCAACAGGAATTACGAGTGTGAGGCGTTTTTGAAAGACCCCGATGAAGGTTTGCGCCACGGCTGAACAGAAGTACGAACCGGTTGCTACAAAGATGAGCGGCAGGATGTTTTCGCTTGGAAGAAAGAGAGCGCCGATCGGGGCAAGTCCCATGAAAATAAGGGCGCTTATGACACGAAGTGAGAGTAGGTTGCCGAGAATTCGTTTTTCATCTGCTTTATGCTCAGAAATCATCTGTGCGGTGGTGAGCGTGAGTCCGAAATCGACGATGATCGCAAAGATGGAGACGTAGGTGGTGGCGGTTGTTATTTCTCCGTATCCGCTCGTGCCAAAGATATGCAATAGGAGATAGAAGGTGGCTAGTCCAAATATGGTACTGATCACTTTGCCCGCAACTTGAAGGGCGGTGCTTTTGGCGAGAGCATTTGTTACTTGGTGCGACATATTGGCTGTGAACGTTTAGCGTGCAACTCTTTCCATACATTGTATACTCAAATTCATATGCGCGCTTTTTTGAGAACGCTGTTTTTCGCCGTTTTGATCGCGATCAGCCTACCGTCTTTACCACTAGCTACCCAAGCTGCCCCTCTTTCGTTTGAGGCGATTCGTGTTACCACCACTGGAAGTGGCGTTTTATCCATGAATCCTGGTGACGTGAAGAAGGTCACGGTTAGTTTCCAGAATGCTGGTAGTAGTACGTGGAAGAATGATGGTTATGGTTATATTTCGCTTTATACCTATGGACCAAAGTATCGCAAGAGCGCATTTGATCCTGGTACGTGGCTGTCTGCACAGCAGGTGCGCCGTTTGAGTGAAGTTAGTGTTGCGCCAGGGGCAGTTGGAAGCGTAACTTTTGAACTGCGTGCGCCGCAGACCGAAGGTGCTTATAAAGAGACTTTTCATTTGGCGGCTGAGGATTTGTCATGGGTGCCGGGCGGTGAATTTACCTTGACTGTAAACGTTAGCAAGCAAGCTGTTTCGACAGCGCCTGTGGTCGCGGTGAATCCATCTGAAGGACTTGATGCAGATTTGTTGGCAGTGAGCGCCAACAGTTTGGCAATGAAAGCCGGAAAATCGATCGTGCTTTCGGCGGCTTTTACAAATACGGGCACAAAGACTTGGTCGTCTTATGGTCTACAAACGGGAGATTATGGCATGGCGTCAGCGACCTCTTCCTCTTTTGCGCACTCTTCTTGGAAGGGAACGAAGTTGGCGGTCGTTGATGGCGCTAGCGTGGCGCCTGGAGCTAAGGCTGAGCTGTCGTTTTTTCTGACAGCTCCGCAGCAGAATGGCCAACACAGCGTGAAGTTGCAGCTGACGGCAAACGGCAACCCGGTTCCTGAGGCTTTTATTGAGTTGCCGGTTACGGTGACGGGTGGATCGGGGGAGATTGTGCAGGCGCCGCTTCGTGAGGATATTGAACCGACGGTTGCTTATATTGAAGAGCCCATCATGCGCGTTGGGGTTTTGATCGTTGACGAGGAGACTAATAACGAGGTGGCGATTACGTCTGAAACAAGTGCATTTACGCTTACCAATGAGGCAGGTGATGTTCTTGGTTCTTATGATGCTGGTGACATTGTGTGGGCGGCCTATGTAAGCGGTAAGTATGTGTACGGCACAACGGCGGAAGCTAAGGCACAATCAAGCACTACGCCACTACGCTTTGTGCCTGAGGTTGATCATGCTGTTATGACGATTGTTAACTTTGATCGTCGAGTCACTCGAGGCACGAGTTTTGCTAATAATACCTTTAGAAATGTTCTTGAGTTTCGTTACAATGATGATAATGATCGGTCATGGATTATCAATGAGATTGCCATGGAGTACTATTTGCGAGGCTTGGCGGAAACGTCTAATAGCTCGCCAATGGAGTACCAGAAAGCCATTCTTACCGCTGCTCGTACGTATGCGTATTTTCACTTAACGCGTCAGAATAAGCATGCGGATGAAGGGTTTGATGTCGATGCTTATCGGGATCAGGTGTACTGGGGTTATGATCAAGAGGCGAGAAATCCACTCATCACAAAAGCGGTTGAGGATACGAGAGGTAGGGTAGTGACGATTGCGGGCGAGATAGTTATTACTCCGTATTTTTCTCGTTCAGATGGCATGACTCGAGACTGGGATGATGTTTGGGCAGGCAAGCAAGATCACTTGCGGTCAGTTGTCGTGCCTTGTGATCAGGGTCGTACGCTTTGGGGACATGGGGTTGGTATCTCGGCATCCGGGGCAATTTGTATGGCTAATGACGGTCAGACGTTTGAGCAGATTCTGACGTATTTTTATCAAGGGATTGCAATCGAGAAGAAGTGGGAGTAGGGCGTAGGAAATAAAAAGATGGCTGATTCAGCCATCTTTTTGGTACCGCGGGCGGGAGTCGAACCCGCACGACCTTTCGGTCAGGGGATTTTAAGTCCCCGCTGTCTACCATTCCATCACCGCGGCGTACCGTGAGATATTTTGTCTGAAAAACAAAGTTTCTACAAGCCACAGGTGGCCTTTCCCAAAAAACCGCATCCTTCGTACACTAGGTGCGTATGATTGAGGAGAATGACTTTACTCCACCTAAGCGTGACATTGCCCCGCAAGCCGGGGAAGAGGAGCGGGTAATTGAGGTCGGGCTTCGTCCGCAGCGACTTTCGGATTTCATCGGTCAGCCGGACCTGAAGGCTAATTTAGATATTTTTTTATCGGCCGCAAAGGCGCGTGGTGAGGCTTTGGAGCACCTGCTTTTTTACGGCAATCCTGGACTTGGCAAGACGACACTTGCGCATATTATTGCAAACGAAATGGGTGCGAATGTGCGAGTTACGAGCGGTCCGGCGCTGGAGCGCGTGGGTGATTTGGCGGCAATTTTGTCCAATTTAGCAAAAGGTGACATTTTATTTATTGATGAGATTCATCGTTTGCCAAAAGCGATTGAGGAAGTGTTGTATCCAGCGATGGAGGATTATGCACTTGATCTTGTTGTTGGTAAGGGGCCATCCGCGCGTACGCTGCGATTAGCACTTGAGCCGTTTACGATTATTGGTGCTACGACCCGGCTTTCGCTTTTATCCGCTCCGCTTCGTGATCGATTTGGTACCATTTTTCATCTCGATTTTTATGGCGATGAAGATATGGCGGCGATTGTTGAGCGTAGTGCCGGTCTTTTGAAGATCGATCTTGCCGAAGGCGCTTCCGGCGCAGTTGCTAGTAGATCCCGCAAGACGCCGCGCATTGCCAACCGACTCCTTAAGCGCGTGCGAGATTACGCGCAGATGAAAAATAATGGGATAGTTACACATGACGTTGCTCATGCGGCGCTTACCATGCTTTCTATTGACCCACTTGGTTTAGATACTGTTGATCGACGTTTACTTGAAACGATTATTGAGAAGTTTCGTGGGGGACCGGTTGGACTTACCACGCTTGCAGCCGCTACGCAGGAAGAGATGGAGACTTTAGAAGATGTTGTTGAGCCATTTTTGATTCAGCTTGGGTTCTTAGAGCGAACGCCGCGAGGTCGTATGGCGACATCGCGTGCTTATGCTCATCTTGGTCGTGAGCAACAGGGATAGGTTTTGTTTTTGTTAGGGGTGATACAATAGAGGTGCTATGCCTTTGTGGTACCTCATTTTGCCATTTGTTATCGTGAGCCTATTTGCCCTTTTGTTTTTGTTTTTTAATATTTTTCACTTAAAGCGTTACGCGATTACTGGCTGGAAGACTGAGGCGCTCATGGGGCTTTATGTTGTCGGCTTTTTGATTATCTTTGGAATTGGCGCTGCGATTTTGAGTTCGTATGATTGGTTTTTGGTTGTTGATGCTGCTGATTTATTGCCGGCTATGTTTAACGGTGGCGCGTCTCAATACGGTTTATGATGCATCTTGATAAGCTTCCTAATAGTCAACCAGGCGAGCGCGTTGTACTTGTGCTTCGTCGCCATTGGATTGATTTACTTCGTATTTTAGCTTTTTCCGCAGTGTTAGCACTCGTGCCGGCAGCGGTTTTTGGGATTATTTTTGTCGTGCAGGTGGATGTATTGTCACATCCGGTTTATGCGCCACTTTCCATTTCACTGCTGTTTTCTTACGCATTTCTTCTTTTCACCTTAACGATTACTGAGATTACTGATTACTGGCTTGATGTGTGGATCGTGACAACGGAGCGTATTATCAATACTGAACAGCACGGATTATTTAATCGTTTAGTTTCCGAGGTGCGTTTGGAGCAGATTCAGGATGTCACTAGTGAAACGTTGGGATTCTTGGAGACTTTCCTTACGTATGGAGATGTATACATTCAGACTGCCGGTGAAAAAATGCGTTTTCGTTTCAAGAATGTTGATAATCCAGATGAGGTGAAGATTTCGATCATTCAGCTTTCGACTGAATGTCAGGATCACCATCACCATACGCCGCCTGCACAGCGTCAGCGACCGCCCCAGGCTCCACAACCCACAGTATAAGAAAAGAGGACTTTCCTCTTTTTTGTTTTAGAGTAAACTCATTTAGTATGTCTGAAGTTTATCGACCAAATGCGGCAGTTATTGTGACCGATGGCAAAGGACGTGTTTTGTTATGTCAGCGCATTGAAGACACGTTGAAGCAGCATTGGCAGGTTGTACAAGGCGGGATTGATGAGGGTGAGACCGCACGCCAAGCAGCGGAGCGTGAATTGCAAGAAGAACTTGGCATCGCCCCAGACTCTTTTCAGATACTAGCTGAATCGCGTGAGGTTTATCGGTATACGTGGACACCTGAGTATTTAGCGTCTCTCCCGCCTCGACCTATTTCTGAGCAGTACGTTGGCCAAGAGCAGCGTTATTTTTTAGCTCAGTACACCGGTGACTTGGCCGACCTTGATCTCGACGCTCACGGACGAGAGTTTGCTGAAGTTCGTTGGGGCACACCTCAAGAACTCGTTGATGGAGCCTGGGAAGGGAAGCGGCCAGGTATTTTGGCGGCACTTACGGAGTTTGGACTACTGGCCGCGGAATAGTCAGAACAAGATTGTCGATATTCAAGGCAGCTTGCGCTTCATCGTTCCATGAGTCATCAAAGAGTACTTGCCTATAGACGATGCGAATGGGGAGGAACTCGATTTTGATTTCCCTTGTTGTTATTTCGAGTACCGCGACTAGGCCCGTCTTTGTCTCTTCAGAAAAATCCTGATCAAATAAAAAGTTTCCAAGTGAATAGATAACAGGAACGCCGTCTATCTCTTCATATTGCTGTATGACGTGAGGATGTGCGCCGATGATAAGGTCGGCACCGGCTTTTATAAATCGTTTTGCGGCTTCTTGCTGGTAGATTGATGGCGTATTGACGTACTCGGTTCCCCAGTGCGGATAGATGATAATAAAACGCCCCGCTTCTTGTTCGGCTTTAATCGCATCTTCAATATCAATAACGTATTCATTGAAGGCGTGAAAGCCGATGAGACTAATGTTTTGATCGCCTAATGTAAAGCGCTCGATGTACTTTCCACTTTCAGTTGCATCGCCAAAGGGGATGATCCCGTATTCTTCGACGGCGGATCGAGTTTCGATTGTTACTTCTTGGCCAAAGTCGTCGGTGTGGTTGTTGGCTAATGATAGGTGGGTGAAGCCGGCGTCTTTGAGTATTTTTATGTTTTTAGGAATGGTATCGAAGTTAAGTACGTTTTCCTCTTCAATCTGTTCCGTTTCTCTTACGGTGGTTTCTAAGTTGCCAACAATCACGCTCGCAAGGCTTGGGAGCTCTGGAGTGAGTTGCATGAATGGCCAGTCGGCACCGCGATTTTTAATCGTTCGCTCAACGTCTCGAGCCAGCATGATGTCGCCTACGAAAAGAAGTTTGGTTGAGGTTGGCGCTATGGGTGTTTCTAGGGTTGGGGTGTCGGTTGTTGGCTCGGTTATTTCAGGTTCAGGCTGGGGCGTTTGTACGATTGGGGATGAAGGAGCGAGAATTGGAAATGCTATCGCCAGACCAAAGGAAATGAGGCCTATGCTTGCTGGGATAATGTAGGGGAAGGATGAGCGTTTGCTGATAGCCATAGGTGATTCTTGGCTTAGTATACAGGTGCGTTGACGACTTTTTGAAAAACCGTTATATTGCCACTCGTTCAGACTACCGGCGGCGGTAGTTCAGTGGTAGAACATCTCCTTGCCAAGGAGAGGGTCGAGGGTTCGAGTCCCTTCCGCCGCTCCACAAAAAACCTCATATAATTTCCCCTGGCTGTGTCGTCGGCCCTAGGCTCGGACTCGTCGTACTTTCTTAGTACGCCTCGTCCTGCGCCGGGCCATCTCCTTGCCAGAGAAAATTATCTGAGGTTTTTTATTTACTCATATTTCAAGACCCACGGAAAACCGCGGGTCTTTTGTTTTATGCTGAGGTTGGCACTGGCGCTGCTGCTCCGGCCATCTGTTTGCGAATCCAGGAGATTCCGGAGCGATTACCCGCTCGGTACTGGTCTTTAGCGATTGAGACTACGAACTGCTGAAGTTCCCATTCGATATCTTCCGGCATGTCGTACTTGCGCATGAGGGCTTGGAATTTATCAGTGAGTTCAGTGAACCAGCGACCGGTTGTTTTTTCATCGGACATATGTTTCTAGGTGAGAGGTAAGTGAAGTAAGTAATTCAGGTTTTGTTTTTAAGAGCCAGTAACTCATCAGTCCCAGCGCGACTGCGCCAAGCGATATTCCGGCTGCAGTAACAGGAACGGCGCTATTTGTTGGCGCTATTGTGCCTAGCGGTACGGACGTTGAGGGTACGGTTTTTGTTGCAGTATCCTGCTTCAAATCCTCAAACGATCGCGGATAGACTTCATAGGCGCCAGCCTTATTTTTTACGAGCACGCCTGTTACCGTTATAGCTCCAGTAGTCAGCTTGGCGCTTGTTACATCGCTTGCAGCTTTGACGTTTACTGCGATATCGCCGGTTTTTGTTTTCAAGGTAAAGCCGGTTTTTGTCAGCAGGCTAAGATCACCAGAGATTGTGACAAGGCGTCCGCTGCCAATGGCGGCAAGATCAGCTACTGATGCGATCATGGGAGGCGTTTCCTCGTTTGTGCCATGTAAGACAATATCCTCTGCATTGGCTACTTTTATGCGGCTATTTGTGCTTTCATGATCTACGATCCCAGTTATAGTTACACTGCTTCCTACGGGAAGCTTTGACCAATCGGCGGCATGAAAATAGATTTCAAGTCCTTCAAGATACATGACTTGTTTTGCTATTTTCATCGGCTCCATAATCACTATTCCGGTTACTGAGACTTTGTCGCCGTGGTTCATTTTTGCTATTTCAGTTGTTGTCATTTGCGGCACGCTTTCCTCATTTTTCGTTGTCACTTTGGTGCTACTAGTAGAGCTTTTTACACCTTCTTCGATTACCGGTTGCGCAATGGCGATAATCCGGCGAATACCATTGGTGGCATCGGTGGTCGTCGCAAGCTTCGACTCTTCCAATTGAGGAGCACTGGTGTCAGAATCCACTTTAGTGGTGTGAGTGTTGTTGTCTTGCGCATAGATTAGCTCGTCAGTCGAGCTTATATTTTCAATAGATGGCTCGATAGTGGGTTCTGTATTCATCTGATTTGGAGATGGAGTTCCCGTGAGCCAGCCGTTTGTGGTGTAGTTGAGGCTTTGATCTTTTTCTGGAGCGACTATTTCATCCGTTCCGTAAGTAAGAGTGTCGATAACGTCCGCGTACTCATTTCTTATTGTTAGTTCATCGCCGTCATTATTTAGTTTTCCTGCAGGGTTCTTGATAATGAGATAGCTATTTCCTGCAATATCTCCAGAGAGTACAGTTGCTTTTCCGGAAGCATCCGTAATTGTCCAACCGTCGAGCGTGAACGTTTCCTGCGTTGTGTTATAGATCTCTATCCACTCATCGCCAGTACTTGGCGCGCTTACGATTTCGTTGATACGGATTTCGCCAGCTTTTCCAGTTCTCTTTGGTGTTACATGTGGGCTCTCTTGCTCTTCTTGTTCGATGTCTTCAGGAGTTTCATTCTCCGGTATTTCAACGATATGTGTGGTTGATTCGACCGTCTGATTCGTGTCAGTTTGGGTAATGATATTCTGAACACTATCTGTATCCACGGCTTCTGATTCGGTCGTTTCCACGTACGGTTCCTCCTCGATTATTTCTACGAATTCATACGAGCTTTCTTCGCTTATGTTAGTAGAATTTTCCGCATCATCTGCGGTATTTTCTTCGGTAGATATTTGTGTGTCGATTTGAGGTGGTGACACTTCGTTTTGTGACGTACTTTCTGTGTTCACCGTTTGTATCTCCGGCGTTTGCATTTCCGGTGGTATATCGTTTTCTGATTGTTGGCTTTCTTCCTCATTTTCTGTCAGCGCTGTGAATATTACGTGGCCCGGCGTTCCGAATTGTGTTTCAACTGTTAGCCCAAGGGTTGTCACGCTATTTTGCCAAGCCTTGGTGACGATATCTCGTTCAATGCTTGCAATAGGTGATGTGTTGCCAAAGTCCGGAGTGCCCGTATCTTCATACGAATCGTGCACGAGACCGTGCGGATCCGTAAGAAATACGTGGAGACTAGAGTTAGCGAGCGATAGGGCGGTTGTAACAAGGTTCGGTTCGGTGCTTAGCGTTGATTTTTCGTCGCTGCTTTTGTAGTTTGCTATGAGTAACGTCTGCTGTGGTTGAAGGATAGTGGCGTCGGGTAAGGCGATTGCGTCGCCGCCGGTTGCAGCTCCTACGAGCAGCCAACCGGAAATATCCGTAGCGGTATCTTTCGTGTTTACGAGTTCGATCCATTCATCCGCTTGGCTTTTTTCCGACCCCGCCCAATTGATTTCCGAGATGAGAATCCCGGATGATCCTTGCGCGTTCGTGGGTACAAGAGGCACAGCGGACACGAGGATTGCGATTCCTGCGAGCCCATACAGTAGCTTCATAGAAAGACGGTGTCTTTCTTGACGATTGAAGTGAGGTGATCGATCAAAGTCCCGGCGCCACAAACGAAAAACCCCACCAGCCTTGCCGAAGCCTCGGAAGGAAGGTGGGGAGTTCGTTTGTTATTTCTATTAAGCGTTACCTAGCTGTGATCGACAAGATATAGATGTGGACAACTGAGAAACTTTCAATGTTTTATTGTGCTTTTGGTGGGCGAGGAGGGACTCGAACCCTCATGGATTGCTCCACATGTTCCTAAGACATGCGCGTATACCAATTCCGCCACTCGCCCATACCGGAGAGTATTGAACTCTATTTTCAAACTCTTGAAAAGTCACTTGCACCCTGTACTGTATGGACTACACTGTTTTTAGTTTATTTTTTACCATCTTTATTATGGTACAGGTAGTCACCACTACGGGGTATTTTCAACGGATTATGCAATCCGTTGGCGGCGTTTTACTCGGTATAGTGTTGTTTTTTTCCTCTTTTGGAGTTTTGTTTTGGAATGAAGGCCGAGTTGATTTGTCTAAAATTGCTAAGAAAGCAGAAGTTGTTTCAGCTGGTCAGGTAGATGCCAATAAGAATGGCGTTTTTGCTTCTGTTTCTGGTGAGGTCACTACTGATAGCACCCTTGGTGATGGTTTGTATCTTGCTCCGGGCATGTACTTAAGCATTTCCCGCATTGCCGAGATTTACGCTTGGGAAGAGGATTCAAAGTCTGAAACAACCACTAATACCGGTGGATCGGAAACCACAACTACAACGTATACCTACGAGAAGGCTTGGACTTCAGATCCTCAGGATTCCTCAGAGTTCCAGGAGGTTACTGGTCATGAGAATCAAGTTCAAACGCAGACTGAAACTTCACTACAGACTGAATCTATCAATGTTGGCGCCTGGGCTGTTGATGGACGTTCTGTTGATCTGCCTGGAGGTGAGCAGCTCACGCTTAACGAGGAGCGCGTTACACTTCCGGCTGGCGCCCAGATTTCCGGCGGTTACGTTTACTTAAATGGTGCAGATCCTGCGCTTCCTGACATTGGTGATGAGCGAGTGAAATATACGGCGCTTATGCCGGGTTTTGATGGCACAATCTTTGGTGAGGTTGATGGGGCAAATGGTCAGATTGCACGTTATACGGATAAGAACGGCAATGCTTTTTACCGTATCTTTGAAGGTGGTCGTGATGAGGCGCTTGCTACCATGCATGGCGAGTATGTTATGGCCTTGTGGATCTTCCGCTTTGTTGGTTTCTTGATGATGTGGATCGGCTTGTCCATGGTTTTTGGTCCAATATCAGCTCTTCTTGATATCTTGCCAATTTTTGGTCGGTTATCACGTACGCTTATTGGCGGTGTTACTTTCTTGATTGCGGGGCTCTTGTCTATCGTGACGATCCTCGTATCCATGATCTTGCATTCACTTGTTGCACTTATCATCGCTGTACTTCTTATAATCGGTGGCATTATCGGTGGTTTATACTGGTATAAGAACAATAAAATGCAGCCAGTTGTTACTAGCGCTTAGTAACCTGCACTCACAAAACAAGGCCTCAGGGCCTTGTTTTGATTTGTGAACGTGTTATCTTTTCTTATGCTATGTCTAGCGAATTTGATATTCGACCCTGGGGGCGCTTTGACGTCTTACAAGATCACGATTATTGCAAGGTGAAGCGTTTGACGATTGATCCGGGGAAGCGTATTTCCTATCAGCGTCATCAACGCCGAACTGAACATTGGATCATTGTGAGTGGTGTTGCTCAAGTGACGCGTAATGAAGAAGTGACGCTTCATGAAGTCGGCTCTACTGTTGTTATTGAGCGCCAGATGAAGCACCGTTTACATAATCCAGGAGAGGTGCCGCTTATTGTTATTGAGGTGCAGCTTGGTGATTATTTTGGCGAGGATGATATTGAGCGTTTTGATGATGATTTTGGTCGTATTGCTTAGCTTTTATGCGTGTTATCGGTATTCATGGTTACAAATCAGCTCCGGGTAAGAATTTTTGGCCGTGGCTTGAGCGAGAATTGCGTGGCCGCGGATTTGAGGTTGTTATTCCTGAGCTTCCTAATCCAGCCGAACCTGATCGCGACCTTTGGACTCAGGCGCTACTAGATGCAGTAGCCCCGCTTTCTGATAAGGATATTATTGTCGGTCATAGCTTAGGTGGGGCTGCAGCACTTCGTTTTTTGGAGGCGGCGGAGGCGCGTACCACGCCGCATGCGTGTGTTTTAATTTCGACACCGTGGATGATTCGAGACGAGCGATTTTCCGGATTCTTTTTAACCGAACTCGATCACGATGTTTTGATGTGGCGAGCAAGTAAGTTTGTAGTTCTTCATGCTAAGGATGACTCCGTTATTCCGGTTTCATCCGCGCAGCGCTACGCTGATATTTTTCATGCCCGTCTTGTAACTCCAGAACTTGGAGGTCATTTTGATGGCGAATCGTATCCAGATATTTTGAATGAAATTTTGCGTATTGCTCAAGAGCCGATTGTGTACGCCCCAGGGCAGTCGCTTGATGATGAGTATGTCGACGTCCGCTAAGCGCGGCTCAGTGTATCTAGATTTTGATCGAACATTGTTTGATGTAGACGCCATGATGCGGCCGGTTCGGGAGTTTCTTCTTTCATATATTGATGAAGCGATATACCAGCAAGCATATTTAGAGGCTAAGCGTGGCGGGTATTCTTTTGAGCGACATGTAGGTGCACTAGGTCTTTCTCAAGAAAAGCAGCAACAGGCACGCATACTTTTTACTTCTCGAACTGAGCTTGGTGACGAGCTGCTTTTTTCTGACGTAGCTTCGACCCTTTTGCAGTTGCAAGAAGATTTTGACCTTTTTCTTCTTACTTTTGGCGCTCCGGAGCTTCAGCAACGTAAGTTTCTGGCATGTCGTTTAATCACTGGAATGTTTACTGATTCCTATTACGTGCATGGTTTGCAAACAAAAGGTCAAGTTTTAGCTGAGGCGGCGACCGGTGGCGGCGTGAGTTACTTTCTTGACGATAGTGCTTTTGAGCTACAAGATGTTCGTAAGCAGGCGCCGAAGGTCGGCGTTGTGCAGATTGCTCGTCAGGGTTTATCGGTAAAGGTGGGGGAGATCTTGTTGGACAATGATTGGCCGATTGTCCCGGATCTATCATCTTTTCAGGCTTACCTTTATGAATCTCTTGAATCCAAATCACGCACCTCAACTTGAAGTGCCTGAAGAACCTGTTGTGTATATGCGTCGACCACTGTTTGATCGCAAGAGTGTGAGCGCGGGTGTGTTAGGTCTTTTAGGGGTGATACTTTTTATTGTCTTTGTTTTCCCGCCATTTACGATTGTTTCCGCAGGTCACCGTGGAGTTGCGGTACTTTTTGGAGCTGTTCAGGACCAGGTTTACGGTGAGGGTTTGCACTGGAAAAATCCGCTCATGAGCGTGGTTGCTATGGATGTTCGCACGCAGATTCTTCAGGCTGAGGCTGATAGTGCAAGCAAGGATCTTCAAAGCGTGACCGCCACTATTGCTGTGAACTATCGTATTGATACTGCTGACGTGCAGACTCTTTATCAAGAAGTCGGTCTTGATTACGAGATGACGGTTATTGCGCCAGCTATTCAGGAGTCAGTGAAGGCTGCGACCGCTCAGTTTACCGCGGAGGAACTTATTACTAAGCGACCAGAGGTTCGAGCGGCAATTCACGCCAATCTTGAGAATCGTTTAGATGATCGCTCCTTGATTATTGAAGATGTTTCCATTGTTAACTTCCAGTTTTCTGATCAGTTTGATGCAGCCATTGAGGCTAAACAGACAGCAGAGCAGCAGGCATTGAAAGCAGCGAATGATTTGAGGCGTATTGAGCTTGAGGCCCAGCAGACGGTAGTGCGTGCGCAGGCTGAGGCTGAGAGCATTCGCATTCAGTCGCAGGCGCTCACTACAAGTAACTCGCTCATTAATCTTGAAGCTGTACGCCGTTGGGACGGTGAATTGCCGGTGTATTACTCGGGTGATACATTGCCATTCTTTACGACCTCAACGCCTTCACTTACTACGCAAATTTCCGGAGAGTAAATAAAAAATCCCGCCATCAATATGTGGCGGGATTTTTGTTTAATAGTGATATTTCATGCCTTTTACTATAGAGCAGGCACGGTAGAGCTGTTCTAAGTAGAAGATGTGCGCAAGATCATGGGTTGTTGTCATTGGGGAGAGGGAGAGGCGTAGATGGGCACGTTTTTTTAGTTCGTCTGACAGGCCATGTGGACCACCAAGAACAATAGCAACATGGAGACCGGTGTCTTCCCAGCGTCCAACTTCTTTTGCGAATCCTTCAGAATTGAAGGATTTACCATCTGCATCTAATACGACAAGAAAAGCGTCTTTAGGCAGGCTTTCTGTGAGGGTCGCTTCGTTCTTGTAGGTACGATGATCAAACCGGGCAAATTTTTTGAGATGCAGCTTTAAATTAGTCGCAATTTCCAAAAATGGTCCGCGGGGAGTTTCGCCAATGGTCATGGAGGTTATTCGCAGCATAACGGCGTATCTTAGCCCAATTTTTTCTTTCTGGCAACGGTGGATAACTGGGGATGAGGTAATCCTTGACAGGCTTATAAAGCTTTTGTACTATTCCGCCGCACTGTTCGTGAACAAAAGTTCACTTCAGAAGAGCTTTTTGGACGAAAGTCCAGCGCGCCCTTCTGAACGTTTACAACTAAATATTCTACGAAGAAAAAGCAAACGCACTGATATCATGACCAAAAGGTCATGCGTACTCAGTGAATGGAGAGCATTATAAGGGTAGACGGTGGATGGCTCGACTGTAATTGCTGATGAAGGACGTAGTAGCCTGCGAAAAACCTCGGGAAGGTGGCAAACAACCGTTGATCCGAGGGTGTCCGAATGGGGAAACCCATCTAGGGGAATGCCTAGATATTGTGCATTGAATATATAGATGCACAAAAGTAACCGTGGGAAGTGAAACATCTCAGTACCACGAGGAAAAGAAAAGAAAGGGTTCGATCATCATCTTGCAACTCGATGCTTCGAGAGGCAAGATGATCGACCGAGCTCACATTCCCAGAGTAGTGGCGAGCGAAATGGGAACAGTCCAAACCTATGACATGAAGCCCATCAAGGTCTTTCTTCGGAAAGATTGAGGTGAAGCGAAAGACGCCAGTCGTTGTGTTGTAGGGGTTGTAAGCAGTGTTCGTTCCGTTTCTGGCGAAACGGGTCGTTGAAGCGTTGTCGTTAGTGAAATAAGCTGGAAAGCTTAACCAAAGAAGGTGATAGTCCTGTACGCGAAAACTTCTAACGCAAGCGAAGAACATTGTCTTGAGTACGGCGGGACACGAGAAATCCTGTCGGAATCAACCACGACTATGTGGTAAGACTAAATACAATTACAGATCGATAGTGAACCAGTACCGCGAGGGAAAGCTGAAAAGAACCCCGGAAGGGGAGTGAAATAGCATCTGAAACCGTCTACTTACAAGGAGTCGGAGCCCGCAAGGGTGACGGCGTTCCTATTGAAGAATGATCCAACGACTTATCGTCAGCCGCTTGGTTAAGTCCTTTGGGACGGAGCCGCAGTGAAAGCAAGCCTTAATCGGCGCTTGTGGCTGGTGATAGACTCGAAACCCGGTGACCTAACCATGCCCAGGGTGAAGCAAATGTAAAAGTTTGTGGAGGCCCGAACCCACGTGCTGTGCAAAACACGGGGATGAGGTGTGGTTAGCGGAGAAATTCCAATCGAACTGGGTAATAGCTAGTTCTCCCTGAGATAGCTTTTGGGCTAGCGTCGGTTAATAGCATACTGGAGGTAGAGCACTGATTGGATTCGCCGCCGCAAGGTAGGTTGTCCAGCCAAACTCCGAATGCCAGTATGTGTTCCCGGCAGTCAGACCATGGGGGCGAAGCTCCATAGGTCAAGAGGGCAACAGCCCAGATCTCAAGCTAAGGTCCCTAAATCGTTATTAAGTGTAGAAGGTGGTGAAGAGACTTATACAACCAGGAGGTTGGCTTAGAAGCAGCCATCCTTTAAAGATAGCGTAACAGCTCACTGGTCAAGTTTCTTTGCGCCGAAAACATACCGGGGCTAAATAACGTACCGAAGCTGAGGGTTTACATTTTATGTAAGCGGTAAGGGAGCATTTCCATTGCGCAGAAGCTGCAGGGTGACCTGTGGTGGAGCGATGGGAAGAGAGAATGTTGGAATGAGTAGCAGAAAGACAGGTGAGAATCCTGTCCGCCGAAAATCTGAGGTTTCCACAGCAACGAGAATCGACTGTGGGTTAGTCGGGAGCTAAGGTGAGGCCGAAAGGCGTAATCGATGCACAGCAGGTTAATATTCCTGCACTACGTTGCGTTTCCGATGGGGGGACGCTTGTGTGATATCCCCGCGTTCTATGGCTATAGCGCTGGGGGTCGGGAGTCGCTGGTAGGCAAATCCGCCAGCATTAAAACTTCTGATCATCTCGACCTTTGGGAAACCAAGGGGAGGGGGGTAGAGCACGGGACTAGAAAAGCCCCTAGGGTTAAACGTAAGGTACCCGTACCGTAAACCGACACAGGTGGATGAGTGTGAGAACACTAAGGCGTACGAGAGAAACATGGTTCAGGAACTAGGCAAAACAACGGCCGTAACTTCGGGATAAGGCCTGGTTTCCCCCGGGAGGGGGAGACCCGCAGCGTAAGACGTCAAGCGACTGTTTATCAAAAACACAGGTCCCTGCTAAATCGCAAGATGATGTATAGGGGCTGATGCCTGGCCAGTGTCCGAACGTTAAGGGAGGGGGTCATCCAGTTTACTGGGGCAGCCTCTGACCGAAGCGCGGATGAACGCCGGCCGTAACTATAACGGTCCTAAGGTAGCGAAATTCCTTGTCGGGTGAGTTCCGACCTGCACGAATGGCATAACGACTTGACGACTGTCTTAACCATGTACTCGGCGAAATTGCGAGGGGAGTGAAGATGCTCTCTATGTATAGTTAGACGAAAAGACCCCGTGAAGCTTTACTACAACTTGCCATTGAATACATGTTCCGCATGTTCAGCATAGGTGGGAGCCGCAAGGCACCAGTGAGATACCACCCTTGTGTTATGTGTATTCTAACCGATGACCGTGAAACCGGTTGTTGAGACAGTGGCTGGTGGGTAGTTTAACTGGGGCGGTTGCCTCCCAAAAAGTAACGGAGGCGTTCACAAAGGTTGGCTTAGCCCGGATGGAAATCGGGCCGGACGTGCAAGCGCACAAGCCAGCTTAACTGCAAGGCCGACACGCCGCGCAGATACGAAAGTAGGAGCTAGTGATCCGACCGTGCGACATAGGACGGCGGAAGCTCATCGGATAAAAGCTACTCCGGGGATAACAGGCTAGTCTCCCCCAAGCGTCCACAGCGACGGGGAGGTTCGGCACCTCGATGTCGGCTCATCGCATCCTGGGACTGAAGAAGGCCCCAAGGGTTTGGCTGTTCGCCAATTAAAGCGGTACGCGAGCTGGGTTCAGAACGTCGTGAGACAGTTCGGTCTCCTATCTACTATACACGTCGAAAACTGATGAGACCCATCCTTAGTACGAGAGGACCAGGATGGACAGACCTCTTGTGTACCAGTTGTCCTGCCAAGGGCATCGCTGGGTAGCGAAGTCTGGTTCGGATAAGCGCTGAAAGCATCTAAGCGCGAAGTCGACTCAAAGATTAGTTTTCATTACGAGACCCCTAAGAGACTATTAGGTTGATAGGCCGTAGGTGTAAGTGCAGTAATGCATTTAGCCGAGCGGTACTAATCGGTCCAGCTCTCCATTCACTGAGTGCGTTAAATCGCACGCGTTTGCTAAACGAATAAAAAAACATTTCATTGTCTTGGTGGCATTTCCAGCGGGGACACACCCGTTCCCTTCCCGAACACGGAAGTTAAGCCCGTTTGGGCCGATGGTAGCCAAGTGTGGCGAGAGTAGGTGGCCGCCAGGACAATGCAATGTTTTCCGAACCGTATGGTTCGGTTTTTTGTTTGCCAAAGAGTCTCCGGTCTTTTACCATGGTCTAGTATGCAATCCACTCAAGTCGTTATATTAGCGGCAGGTAAGGGGAAACGAATGGGCAGCTCTGTTCCTAAGCCACTAGTTTCTATTTCTGGTAAGCCAATGCTTGCGCATTTACTTGAGAATTTACAGAAAGCAGCTATCGATCCACGTCCGATTGTGGTTGTTCATCCGGATTATCAGGAGCTTTTTCAAAAGGCACTTCATGCTGATGTTATTTTTGCTCATCAGATTGAGCAGCTTGGCACAGGGCACGCTGTTATGTCGGCATTTTCAGTTATTCGTGAGGGAGCGACGCATGTTATGGTTTTGTACGGTGACCATCCGTTTTTGAGCGCTGCGCTTCTTCAGTCGCTTCCTGCGATGGCACAAGAGAAGCCGGAAGCGCTTGTCATGCTTACCGCAAAGGTTCCACATTTTACTAATGAGTACGCAGGCTTTATTTCTTGGGGGAGAATTGTGCGTGATGATCAAGGCAAGGTTATTGCTATTCGTGAGGCAAAGGACGCTACTGATGAAGAGAAAACGATCACAGAGTTGAATCCAGCAATTTATTGTTTTCCACTTTCGCTTTTGCGAAGAGCACTTCCTCAGTTGTCGAATGCGAATGCTTCTGGTGAGTACTATTTAACCGATGTCATTGCTTTTGCGATGCGTGAAGGGATTGAGATTGTTACTCAGTCGGTTGATGCTCTTGAGGTTATTGGTGTGAATACACCTGACGAACTTAAGGTTGCTGAGTCCATTCACGGATAATTTGTTTTATGGAGGTGCATACTCATTTTCGTCACCCGGCCTACATGCTTATCGCTTCTTTCAAAGATTACGCACGCGATCTTGGAAAGACATTGCAGGCTTTGGGTGTTTTTGGACCACTATTCTTATTACTTGCGGTAGCTGAGGGTGTGTTTCCTGTTCTGACTCTTCATGCCCTAGGTGTGTGGTTTGATGCAGTGCTTGGTGCGCGGGCTGTTGGTGCTGTTACGAGTGATTTAACTGATGCTACGCGCATGGTGATTGGGTACTTTGCGGTTAGCGCTGTCACAACAGGAGTTTCTGAGGTGCTCTTAGGGGGTAGAGCGCGGGAAGTTTTGCGTGCTTTGGCACTTGCAGCATCGATTTTTGTGGTTTTGGTTTTGACGGCTCCTGTACTTCTTTTTCTTTTATTAGGATTAGCGCTTATTGTTCTTGCTGTGCTTAGCATTGCTCACGTTAAGGCTCGATCAGCCATGGTGCTTGTTTTTGCTACACTCTTCATGTCGCAGATTTTTTGGCACATGAGCAAGCTTGTTATGGTGCGTGCGTATACCGCGGGAGAGTCATTGAGCATTCTTTTGCTTTCTTGTGGGGTATTTATTGTAGGGGTGTTTTTGACTCTGCCAACATATGAAAATCGTCGCTGATCTGCATGTTCACTCAAAGTACTCCCGAGCTTGTTCTCAGGAACTGACGCTTCATAATAACGCCGCGGCCTGCATGAAGAAGGGTGTTAATCTGCTTGGTACAGGCGATTTTACTCACCCAGATTGGTTTAAGGAAATTGAAACACATCTTGACGAGCGTGAGCCTGGTCTTTTTGGGTTGAAAGATGGATCACATGCGCAGATGCGTTTCATGATTACAACTGAGGTGGCGCAAATTTATAAAAAAGGTGGGAAGACACGCCGCATTCACAACCTTCTTTTTGTACCGAGTATTTCCTCTGCGAAAAAAGTGATAGCTTGGCTTACTGATCGTGGCCATAATTTGAAATCTGATGGCAGGCCGATTCTTGGCATTGATTCTGAAGAGCTGTATAAGCACCTACGAGACATTGATGAGCGTATTGTACTTACACCTGCTCATGCGTGGACACCGTGGTTTTCTGTTTTTGGATCAAAGTCTGGCTTTGATTCACTTGAGGAATGCTTTGGATCAATGACGCCTTATGTGTACGCTATTGAGACTGGCCTCTCGAGTGATCCGATTATGAATCGATCACTTTCTTTACTTGATGGTGTATCGCTTATTTCAAATTCTGATGCACATGGTCCTGCGAATTTTGGCAGGGAAGCAAATGTATTTGAAGTTGAAGCATCCAAGTATTCTTTTGATGAAATGATTCGTATTTTGCGAGAGCGAGATAGAAAAGCTTTCTTGTATACGATTGAGTTTTTTCCTGAAGAAGGAAAGTATCACATTGATGGACACCTGGCGTGTAATTTTTCTTGTGAACCAGATGAGACTAAACGTCTGGGTGGGAAGTGTCCGACATGCGGTAAGCCTATTACCGTCGGCGTTCTTTCGCGCGTGAATGATCTTGCAGATAGGCTGCGTACGCCTGAGGTGATGCAGGGTCACGTGCCGTTTAAATCGATCGTACCGCTACCGATGCTTATTGCTGACGCATGCCACGTGAGAACGACAACTGGAAAGAAAGTTTCAGCGTACTATGAAAAGTTGGTCTCCGAACTTGGTAGTGAGTTTTACATTTTGTTAGAGGCATCGATTGCTGATATCGCTCATGCTAGTACTGCAAAAATTGCGGAAGCAGTACGTAGAATGCGTGTACATGATGTGCAGATTTCTCCAGGATTTGATGGTAAATTTGGTGTTGTTCGAGTTTTTACTGACAAGGAACAGAAAAACTCTTTTCAAGGATCACTCCTTGAGTAAAACAAAAAATTCGCTCGGTGACGAGAACCTCCTCCAGGAGTACATCCTCGTTACGCGTGCGAATTTTTTTGTGCTTAGCGCTTCTTGGAAGCTTTTCGCTTTGCCGCTTTACGCTTGGCTGGTGCCTTGCGCTTTGCTGGTGCCTTCTTAGCTACCTTGCGCTTTGCTGGGCGCTTGGCAACTTTCTTCTTGGCGGCTTTTTTCTTCATCGCCATAATTTCGCCTGTGTTAACGCCGCGTTAATTGTCACGGCCTAGGAAAATGATAGCAAATTTTTTGCACTCTTATGAGTTTTTAGTGTGTTGGTGTGCATAACTTACGGTGTAATTTCTACAACAGCACCAACATTTGCCCAGTTGAAAATCCATTCTGCATTTTCCATGTTGAGATTTACACAACCGTGACTGACACGACGACCGAAATTGTTGTGCCAGTATGCGGAATGAATGTAGTAATGCTTTCTAAATCGTAAATTCCATTTTACTCCTGCGAGTGAGTAGTTGCGTGGATCATTTTCTCCGTATGACCATGTATAGGTGTGTACCGGAAGTTTATCAGTAACGGTTGTTGTACCTAGCGGAGTGTTGTGCCCATCTTTTCCGGTTGAGACGAGAAAAGAGTTTACTAGAATTCCGTTTTCGTAAGCATAGAGTTTCTGATCAGAGATATCGATTTTGATATATTGATCTTCGGCATTTGCGCCAAGGTCACTTGGTAGTGTGAGTGCCACAATGAGAGTTTGTGCGCTGTTTGTTGCAAGACGAGTTTCAAATACCGAGGGCTGATCGTTTAGTACAACATCTGTTGCCCATGAACTTTTTTTGATGACAGGCATGACGTACGCTCCGTTTGTTGCAACGAGATCGCTTCCAATCATTATTGCTGAGGCTCCGTGCGTTTTGTCTGTAAAGGATGACGCGTGTGCTTGTTGGGCTATGGCGCCGTTTGCACCAATGGTCATGCTAATGAATGGTTCGCTGCTGTAGGCAAGGGATCGTGCCAAAATTTCATGAGTGCCATCACTATTTTGATCAATGATGCTGACGCTTGCTCCGGCGTTTGCCGGAGCGTCGGTGACGAAGGCTTCGTTTTTTAGGGTGCCATCGATTGTAAACACACGAACATGAGCGCCTCCCGAGATGCCAGGGGCGGTAATGATTTCATTTCCGATGCCGGGCGCTACATTGCCGCAGGCCACGTTTACGCCGCCACGAAAGTTTTGATCGTAGGCAAAGAAGTGATGACCGGACCACGAGCCGTCAGTATTGAAGACACGAACCTGTGGTCCGCCGCCATGTTTTGTGCCGGTAATAATTTCAGGAACACCATCACCTGTTAGATCGCAGGCAGCCACGGTTACACCTTCTTGATAGGTTTCGGCATACGCGAGGAACTCACCGATCATTGACCCGTCTTGACGCAAGACGCGTACAAGTGGTTTTTGGCCTTTGCCGGCACTAACGATTATTTCATCAGTTCCGTCGCCGCCAAGATCGGCCAGCGCAATGCCGCCTGCAAAGCCAGAGTCATCTTTAAAAGGATTGAAGCGGCTTTGTATCTCGCCATTTGTTGTGATGATGATTACCTCCGATTGATTGCTATTTGTTTCAGCTTTTGTGATAAGCGGCGTGAGAGCGGTCACGCAAAGCAGAGCAATGATGGCGGGGCGGTACATATGGCGTGAAGTATACAGGGAGTAGTAAGTAGGCAGTAGTGAGTAGATAGCACAAATAAAAAACCACCCCGCAGCGCTTAAGAGATTCTTCAGCGTTATGGGGTGGTGGACCAATGGGGATTCGAACCCCAGACCCCCTGCTTGCAAAGCAGGTGCTCTACCAACTGAGCTATTGGCCCAAATGAACCGGTGAAAGTGTACCTTGTTTTTAAAAACCATGCAACTGTATAAGAGAACCCCCGGTCACGCTTGCGCGCGCCGGGGGCGAGGGGTCATGACGGCAGAGGAGGCGCCGTCAGGACTGGTTGTCAGGCCGAGATCTGCTCGATCGAGCCGTCGAAGCGGCTGTAGGCGAAGTCGCACTCGCCGGTCTGACCGACGATGAACGTACCGTCCTTGTTCATGAAGAGGCCGAGGTTCTTCATGTCCGGGCTCTTCAGGTCGATCGGGTTGCCGTCGAGCTGGGAGGCGTCGTCGCGGTCGATGAAGAACAGCTTGTCGTTGCGGGTGTAGGCCGCGATCGACATGTCGCCCTTCTTGACGCGGGCGAACTTGTCGCCGTTCTCGAGCGGCATGCAGGCGCCGATGTGGACGTAGTCGGCGTCCATGAAGGCGTTCATGACCTCGTTCGCGTCGATGTAGCCGGTCGTGTCGTCCGTCAGCTTCGCGACGATGCGGTCGTCGAGCTTCTGGAAGTCCACGATGGCGGTCTTCTCGGTGACCACGTAGGTGTCGTTGTCGTTCGCGGCCAGGATCCCGAAGGCGACCTTCGTGTACGTGTCGTCGGCGTAGCCGAACGTCACGACGTCGTCGGTGTTCTTCATGGTGGCCTCGAGGAACTTGCCGAGCTGGTCCTTGAAGCCTTCCTTCTCGAGGAGCTCCTTGAAGCCGGTCTGCCCGAGGATCATGTAGAACTTGCCGTTGTCGGTGTCCACGACCTGGACCTTGTCCAGCTCGAGGTATCCGTCCTTCATCGGACCGTTGACGGTGTCGATCACGATGTCGAGGACGCCGTCGACGTCCTTCACGGCGATGCGCTTGATCTTCGTGTTGTCCACGATGCCGACGAAGGCCGTGGAGTCGAAGTCCGCGATCGCGAGGAAGAGGGCGAGGGGGGCCTTGAGGAGGCCGAAGAGCTGAGTGCGCATGGTTGAAGGTACCCTGTGACAGTGGCCTGGTGGCCGTTGGTTTGCGCCCTGCGTGAGCAAAGCCGCGAAATTGTGCCAGGGTTAGCGTAAAGTGTCAAGTGTGAAGGGAGTAGCGAGTAGTAAGTAGGGAGTAGTGTAAAAAAAAGAGCACGCGGCGGTTGCCGGTGCTCTTTTTAGCTGTTATTAGCCTTATTTTTTGGTTTTCTTGGCTTTAGTCTTTTTGCTCTTGAAAAGTGACATGTCGACGGCGTTCGGAGCCTTTTTACCTGAGATAAAAGCGAGAATGTTCTCGGCGGCCACGCGGCTCATGGCTTGGCGGGCGCCGACGGTGGCGCTTGCTGTGTGGGGCGTTAGGATGACGTTGGGGAGCTTTCGTAGCTCAAGGGTGTCCGATGGATCGCAATCAATGAGTGGCTCGCATTCAAAGACATCAAGTCCGGCGCCAGCGATTTCATTTTTCATGAGCGCTTTGATGAGCGCTTTTTCATCAACAATGGGGCCGCGAGCGGTGTTGATGAGTAAGGCAGTCTTTTTCATGCTCGCTAACTCCTTGGTGCTGATGAGGTGGCGGGTCGAGGGGAGGAGTGGGATGTGCAGGCTAACGATATCGGCGTTTTTTAGAAGTTCAGTCTGTGAGACGCGTTTGGCGCCGTACTTTTGTTCTAAGGTTTTGTTTGGTGAAAGATCGGTATAGATGACGTTTACGCCAAAGCCGTCGTGCATGCGACGAGCAAGGGCGGTGCCGATAGCGCCGGAGCCGATGATACCGAGCGTTTTTCCATGAATGTCTGAACCAAGTAGTAATTGTGGTCCCCAGCCTTTGTACTTGCCGGCGCGTGCGAATTTATCTGTTTCTACAACACGGTGCGCTAAGGCAAAGATAAGAGCGATAGCGTGCTCCGCGACGGCCTCTGAAACTTCTAGAGCTGGAGTGTTTGTAACAGTAATGCCACGCTCCATAGCGGCGCGTAGATCGATGTTGTCAAAGCCGACAGCGTAGTTTGCGATGAGCTTCAGGTTTGGTGCGGCGTCCATTACTTCCGCATCTATTTTATCTGTTAGTAACGAAAGTAAGACGTCTGCATGCGCTACGCCGTTTAAAAGATCTTTACGAGAAATACGATTATCACCTTTTGGAATGGTGATCTTCAGACCCTTTTTTGCTTTTAGCATTTTTAGGCCTTCGTCGGGAATTTCTCGAGTGACAAAGATATTTTTCATACGTAGTGATTGTGCAAATTGTAACATAAAACATCGCTGACACAGCGATGTTTTATTCCAGACAAAAGCGTCGAAGTTCTTGATCTGTTAAAAGCGTTTGACGTTCATAGGTTCCGATCCAGATCGTGACGTTGTAGCAGCGACTATCGGCGTCCCAGTTTCCTGCTTCTAGCGACTGTGGTGATTCGGGATTGCTTACTAGCCATTCTGAACTACTGAGATTTTGACTGACGAGTGATCGACCGGTGATGAGGTCAAATATTTCGATACGGCCTTGGCCGGTTGGTCGGCCAGAGGAGGTGACGTCATGGACGGTTGTTATTGTTACGTACTCTTCATTTGGTGATAGCGCGTTTATATCTCCGGCGGTATTTATGACGGATGGACCGATGACTCCTGTTTCAACATTGAGCGGATAGACCTTTAAAAGTGGCAATATTGAGTCTACAACTGCTTGAACAAATATTGTACCCGTGTAGCGTGATTGGGGGACGGCGTAGGCGCTGAAGTCGGCGACGTCGTCTGTGAGTAGTGATTCGTAGATGACGCGCGTTGGGTTACCGGAATCGTCTACCTCCACAATTTTGGCGCTTGCTCCTTCAATGATGGTTTGTACTTTGGGTGGGGTAGTGCTTGATGGCGTTGTTGTAGTGGCGCTCGGCGTTACTTGCGTTACCTCACCTGCAAGAATGGCGCGCAGTGACATGGCGCTTAATGCAAAAAACACGACCAACAGCGCGGTCGCTCCGATAAAGAGCGCGGCGAGGTAGCCGTGTTTTGCCTCCATAGTTTCTACTTAGCGAACTTGGCGCACAATGACGCGCTCAAGGGCCTTTTTGTTTGGCCATGCCTTGAGTATACCAGCCTTCGCACCAAAGTGCTGAATGACATTCTCGGCGTTTAGCGTTCCGATTTTTAATGCGTCACTAAGGGTGAGTCCTTTCACAAGTCCAGCCACTGTTCCAGAGCCAAAGGCATCACCAGCACCGGTGCGTGAAATTGATTTTTTGCCGGTTGTTTTTACAAAGTAGGTGCCGGTGTCATCAATGGCGGCAGCGCCATTTGGTCCATCGGTAACAATGACGACTGGTGAAGTGATTTTTTTTAGCGCTTTGGCGAGTTCAACCGGATCTTTCTGTTTTGATTCAAGTAGCGTTTGAGCTTCCTCGGTATTTACAATGGTGACGGTGGCATTTGCGAGCGCTTCTTTGCAGAGGCGGAGTTGCTTTATTTCACCCATCCCTGGGTTTACCGCAATCACGACTTTTTTTGCCTTAGCGCGTTTTGCGATGGTGCTTAGAAGTTCGGCATTTCCACCAAGCGAGGTTACGTAGATTGCGGTTGTATCAAAACAAGCGGGGGAGAGGTCCGCATTTTTGAAGGAAGCAGAGGCACCGCGATAGGTGAGTACACTTCTTTCTCCGTTTGGAACGGTGAGTAGCACACTTGTGCCGGTTTGTTCTTTTGAAACTTTTTTAATGAGTCGGGTTTCGATTCGGCGCTTTAAAAGATCGTCAACGATATCTCGACCGATTGCGTCATCTCCGATGCGTGCACAAATAGCGGTGGTGTTACCGAGGGCGGCAAAGGTTGCGGCGGCATTGGTGGCGCCACCGCCCGAAGCTATTACGAGTTTTTCAACACCGATTTTTGAGCCAAGAGCTACACACTCTCCAAGACCACCGGCGAACTGGGCGCTTCGGATAACTTGAAAAGCTTCTGAGAGCAGGAAGATATCTTGAACGGCAGCGCCAATTGTAACGACGGAGAATTGAGGCATAGTGATTACTTTGTTGCACGTTCCCAAAGTTTTACATACTCAAGGAAGTTTTTAGCGATAGCGGCAACGGTAGCTTTACGATCAGCTTTTTTATTTTGAAATTTCTTGAGCGGCTCAAGAAATACGGTACGACCAACAGCGAAACCATGAACGTGACCGCTTTCGGCGGCGAGTTTAATCCAACCTTTGACAGTGGCATTTGATTCACCGCGACCAAGAATGATGAGTGGCACTTGGGCGATTTCCTGGACTTTTTTCCAGCCAGATGATCGAGCGAGTCCTTCTAGTTTCCAAACAGTTGGCCAGACCCCAGCAGCGTGGAATTCTTCAATGGCTTGGCAGATCTGTTTTGTTTTATCACCTTTGCCACATACGAGAATCTCTAGCATGAATGGTAGATTTTGATCGATACAGTAATCTGAAAGTTTCTTGAGCTTTGCTCGTTGCCTTTTATTTACTTTTTCATTTCCTACCTCATAGCGTACCAGCGCCTTTGCAAAATCGGCGTGTAGTTTTTTTAAAGCTGGTCCGAATTTTGTGCCGTGTAAAAAGGTGAAGGCATCGGTGCCGCTTGCTTCGGTGGAAACGATAATTGGAATTTTTCGTTTGTGAGCATCTTTTAAAATTGGCAATCCCAGTTCTTCATCAACGAGAACGCACCAATTGGCATCTTTTGCGATGTCGCTGCCTTTTGCAAAAAGAAAGGCTTCGTAGATGATTTTTTTAAGTTCGGTGGCGGCTTTTTTATCAGCACCTTTGAGGGGGAATGTGGTATTGAAGAGTTCTTTTGCAAAGCCGCTGCGGTGATCAAATGGAAGTACGAAGAGGGGGAGTTTCATAGGGGTGAAGGGAGTAGGAAGTAGCACGTAGGGTGATTAAAGTTCTTGGGTTTTGTAGGAGGGATGTTTCTTGAGAGCAGTTGAGATTTGAGTTGGGCGTAAGAGTCCGGCCGTTGGTCCGACGTGACCCACGACGGATGCGGCGTTTACGGCGCCAAACTTCAACGCTTCGACAGGAGATTTCTTTTTGAGTATGGCTCCGATAAACCCGGCAGAGAAGGCGTCGCCTGCACCGGTTGACTCCACGAGCTCTCCCGGGAACATGGGGGCGTATGATAGTTGTTTTCCATCAAAGGCGTAGGCGCCGTTTTTGCCATCCGTGACAACTACGATGCGTGGACCGAGATTTTTTAAGCCTGCCATGAGCGCGTGGATTTCTTCACCGTTTTGCATGCCGATTAATCCTCGGGCTTCGGTCATGTTGAGAAAGAGGACATCTGTAAAAGCGATCAGTCCCATGAGTTCTTTTTTGCGTTCTTTGAGTTGAATAGCGCCAGGATTGAAGCTGATGAGTGATTTTTTAGCGACAGCGATTTTTGTAGCTTCAATAAAGAGTTTTTCGTAGCCCTCTCCGAGTTCAGAGATGTGGAGATATTTACTTGCGGGCATCTTTTTTGGTAGGCGGTACTCAGCCTTGGCGTGCGCGACAAAGAGCGTTGATTCACCTTTGAAGTTTAGGACGACTGAGGTGCTAGAACTAATATTTTTCTGCGTATGAACGTAGTTTGTGCCTACTTTGTGTTTATTCAAGAAGCGCACGGCATGTTCATAGGTGTCATCCTCTCCCATGATGCTGAAAACGGCCGTGTTCAATCCGTATTTCGCGACTCCGATTGCGACATTTGGGGCGCTGCCGGCAATTTGGGTGACAAAAGCATCGACAGGAATTTTTTTACCGTAGGAAATGCAAAGTCGGCATTCCGGCATTTTAAGCTCGCACATGACGCTTGCCTCTGGAATGACGATATAGGAATTTAGTTTGATGTCCCCGATGGTCAAGAGATCAAGCATAGAGAGCTTATTTCTTGGCCATTGTACTTGCTGCACTCTTTTATGCGGAGGCCTTTTGCACATGTTTGCGCAGATCTTGGCCGCTATATAGATAGATTGGGAGTAACCCTTCTTCTTTGATTGTTTGTGTTGGTTCGATGTTTGGAAATGGCCAGGCTTCAACGATGACCGTAGCTTCATCTTTTAATTCAGTGTTGAATTTTTTGATGAGTTTTGGATAGGAGTTCGGCAGCAGGAAAACGAAAACTAGATCGGCATCGTTTACTTTGTAGGTGTAGAGGTTTGAAAAGGCGAGTTTAACATGGCGATACTTTTTAAAACGAACGATTTTTCTGAGCACGCCAGCAAGAAAGGGGAGGATGTTGATGTCGCAGCCTTTGGCGATTATTTTGGGGTGCTGTTTGGCGATCGCAAAGAGAACCGATCCATCGCCGCAGCCAAGATCGATGACGGTCTTTGCTTTTGAGAAGTTTATTTTTTCTAGAAGTCGGCGACGTTGGCTCGGCTTAGTAGGAAGCCAGGGAGCTGCAGAAAGACCGGCGATAGCGGCTGAGAAGATGACAGCAAGAACAATGATCCAAAGGATCCACTGCATACATTATTTGAGGTTTTTGATGAGGGTATCTTCTTCTTGCTTGGTGAGGTGGCGGAAATGACCTGATGGTAGTTTATCAAGGTGTATGTGCATGATGCGGATACGTTTTAAGGCAACGACTTCATATCCAAGTTCTTCACACATGCGGCGAATTTGGCGATTACGACCTTCAACGATGGTGACGGAGAAGCTCGTTGGTGAGATGCGGTAGACGCGTGCTGGCAAAGTTCTGCGATCATCAAGCATGACGCCGTTACTCATGGCGTATAGAAAGTCTTGTGTGACCGGCTTATGGACTTCTACGACGTACTCTTTATCATGTTCACCTTCTGCACGTAGGATTTTGTTGACGATGTCGCCGTCGTTTGTGAGGAGAATGAGTCCGGAAGAGGCGACGTCGAGTCGGCCGATATGGAAAATACGCTCAGGGTAATTGATGGCATCAATGATGTTATCTTGAGCCTTTGGATCACTGGTACAAATAATGCCTACCGGTTTGTTGTAGGCTAAATAGACGCGCTTTGAGCGTTCGGCTACTGCTTTACCGTTTACAGCAACGTGATCGGTGCCGCTTATTTTTTGGCCAAGGACGGCGGTTGTGCCGTTTACCGTGACGACACCGTCTTCAATCAGGCGATCGGCTCCCCGGCGTGAAGCGATGCCGTGATCAACGAGAAATTTATTGAGGCGGACATCGCCATTTGGGGTGGGCATACGATAAGGAAATGGTTTCATTCTACACGAAAGCCGCACTTTATTGTAGTTTTGGGCTTTTATCAAAAAAAGTCTCTTTGGACTTGCCAAAAAGACGTTTTTTGTATTATATTAGCCATGAAAGGAGGTGTGCTTTGGAGAGTGTGCGAAACCTTCGTGAAGAGATTTCTGAGTGCGCGGAGCGGCTCTCGGATCTGGGTCGGAACATGCAGGATGCCCTCCATGATTTCAATTCCAGGCTGCTCAGCCTGGCGGATCGGGTGGGCAGGCGCAAGGACATGGGTCAGGCGATTTCTCGTAGCGACTACGGGAAGGTGATGGACCTCCTCAACGAGATCGAGGAGGAACTGGGCGAGGTCGCGGCGTAGCGGTGCGGTCGTTTCGTACGAGGGGCAGTTGCCCCTCGTTATTTTTTTCGACGAATTACTTTTTGTGCAGCTTTGATGATCCAAGGCGCTGTTAACTTGTAGTGCTCGAGAAGTTCGTTTGGTTCGCCGGATTGACCAAAGACGTCTGCAAGGCCGATACGCTCCACGGGAACTGGGAAGGTGCTCGTGACGAGCTCCGCAATGGCGCCACCGAGGCCGGCGGCGGCTTGAGCTTCTTCTACGGTGACGATCGCTCCACATTCTTTCGCGGCTTTGACGATAACTTCTTCATCTAGCGGTTTGACGCTGACGGCGTTGATCACACGAGCTTCAATGCCTTTTTTCTTTAATTCGTGTGCAGCCTTGAGTGCTTCGTAGACAAGTGGGCCGCAAGCAACGATGGCGACGTCTGTGCCATTATGAAAGACTTCAGCTGTACCAATTGCAAAGGGGGTTTTATCAGTGGTGAAGACGGGGGTTTTTTCACGGGCAAAGCGAATATAGACCGGGCCATCATGTTCAACCGCGGCGATGGTGGCTTTTTCGGTTTCTTTAGCATCACATGGCACGAGCACTGTCATGTTTGGTAGAACGCGCATGAGAGCGATGTCTTCTACCATTTGGTGGGTTGCGCCATCGGGACCCACTGAAACGCCAGCGTGGGCGCCAGCGATTTTTACCGGCATTTCTTGCAAGCAGGCGGTAGTGCGAATCTGCTCCCAGTTCCTACCGGGAGAGAAGCAGGCGTAGCTTGCAATGAAGGGGATTTTTCCTTGAAGTGCCATGCCGGCAGCGATAGCGGCTAGTGCTTGCTCACTGACACCCATTTGAATGAAGCGCTCTGGGAAGGCTTTTTTAAAGGCTTCTGTGCGTGTTGACTCGGTAAGATCGGCACAAAGCACAACAACGCGCTCATTTTTTGTGCCAGCAATAACAAGACCGCTTCCAAAACCGTCACGGGTAGGAAGTTGGGGGATGGAGTCCATGAATATTTTGCCGGAAAGTTTGGCGGATTTTGGTACGCTCATATTATTCGCCTTCAGAGGTGATTTTTCCGTTCAACGTACGCAGTTGACGCAGAGCGTCATGTAATTCATCTGGCTTGGGTGCTTTTCCGTGCCAGGCGGGTTCGAATTCCATGAAATCCACACCTTTGCCGGGAATGGTGTGCGCAATGATCACTGTTGGTTTTTCCCAAATCGTCTTGGCGTGATCGCAGGCCTCTACGATTTCTCGCATGTTGTGACCGTCGATTTCAAGTACGGCAAAATTGAAGGCTTCGAATTTTTGGCGCAGTGGCTCCAAAGGCATGATGTCTTCAGTGTAGCCGTCGATTTGGATGTTGTTGCGATCAATGATCCAAGTGAGGTTGTTGAGTTTATTTTTTCCAGCAAAGAGCGCGGCCTCCCAAGTGATGCCGGCTGCTAATTCACCATCACTCATGACGCAGTAGGTGTGCCATGGTTTGTTATCCATTTTAGCAACGTAGGCGGCGCCAGCTGATTGTGGGGAGCCATCTCCAAGTGGACCGGAGGTGTTTTCTAGGCCTGGTAAGTGACGAAGCTCTGGGTGTCCTTGGAGGCGAGAGCCAAATTTTCTCAAGGTTTTGAGTTCTTCTTTAGGAAAGTAACCAGCGTGCGCCATTGTTACATAGCGCACCGGAACAATGTGGCCGTTACTTAGGAGGAGTCGATCGCGGTCTTCCCAGTGTGGGCGGCGTGGATCGTGATTTAAGACGTGAAAATACAGGGCAGTAAAAATATCAGCCATGCCGAGCGGTCCCGCTGAGTGGCCGCTTTTTACGTGTTCGAGCATGGTTAAGATATCGGCTCGTACTTTGTTGGCCAGTAGTTCGAGTCCGCGAATTTTTTCATCGGTGATGGCTGGATTATTTCTGCGAACTGTTGGCATAGGCTAGTGCTTGGCGTCTTCTAGGTTTACTTGTACGAGTGCAAAAATGGCAACAAAGAGTCCGGTGATAAAGTGTGACCAGGTGAATTCACGCATGGTGAGAAAGAGTGCGAAGGGTGCGGTTGCGATCCAGACACCGAGTCCGAACTGCATCCAGTGCATGGCGCGTAAACCGGCGGTTTTGATGTTTGGCTGTTCAAGCGTTACGACAAGGAGTGAAAGTACGCTAATGCTTAAGCCGATAATTAAGTCATCCCATCGTAGGAGTTGCATGAGCTCTTCATCTGTAGCGGTTGCAAGGGAAGGGATAAGGCGAGCAATGTCATCGCCGATAAATGGGACGAGAATCGTCCAGAAGGCGAGGATGAAGATGATCCAATGAAGGGCGCGAAGCATATGTATGCAGTATACCTAAAATAAAAACACCCTACGACTAGCGCAGGGTGTTTTTGTGATTACTCGACGTAGATAGCGCCGGAGTTTGAACTGTCGTAACCGTCGTAGAAGGAATAGATACCCTCTTCTGTGAAGCGCTTTGTGAATGTTTCGCCGTTATTCATTGTTCCGCTACCCCATGAGAAGTCATCTGCGGTTACGGAGTGTGGGGCGGAAGTGTTGTTGATGAACTTTACAACCTGACCTTCACTGATGGTGACATCAAGTGGCGAGAAGCCGTCTGTACCGATGTTGATCACCTTTGGAGCTACAAGGTTGCGATCGTTGTTGATGCTTGAAGCATTCTCCATGGCGGTTGTGACGTTGTAGTCGCCGGTGTCTTCAATGGCTTCACCGATGGTGTAGTTGGAGAAGAAGCCGTCAGCGATGTCATCGATCTTCTTGTTCCAGTCTGCGCCGTACAAAGCGATAGCAACAGCCTCTGAGGTTACGTGACGAAGAGTGCTGTTCTCATCAATGGCGTATGTTTTTGGATCAGTGTTGATCTTTACCATGCGTACGCCTGGTTTGTAGGTAACGTTGCCGCCAATTTGAATCTTGGCAAGTTCTGCGTCTGAGATGGTCTTAACGGTATTGAAGTTGCTGTACCAGGTGAAGTACGCCTTGTCGTTTGGAAAAACGTAGCGGAAACCGTCGGCACCAACGTAGTACACGGCGGAGAATGAAGTACCGCGCACAAGATCACCTGAGTTAACGGTTGTAGCAGCCTGTGCTCCTTGTGCTAAGAAGGCGAGGCTTACTGCTGAAGCTGCAAAAGCAACGGCGGCAATAGAGATAGCAATGCGAGTACGCGTCATAGACTATTTTATGAATTAGTTCAGCACTGACAATAGCACATTTTTGTCTTTTGCAAATGGGGAAATGTGGATTAGGGAGATTTTAGTATTAAAGAGTAAAGATTAAAGTTAAAAGGGGAGAATAGATAATAGTAGCGTGAAGTATGTTAGGAGTTTGCAGTGAGTTTTTCTTGGAGGGTGAGGTAAGCGTCGTGCGGGTGAGGGTTTCCGAAGATAGCGGAGCTTGCTACGAAGCGAGTGGCCCCGGCTTGTTGGAGTAGCTGTATGTTTTCAAGACTGACTCCGCCGTCGACACCGATAGTGAGATTCGGGCAAAGCGATCGTAGGCGTTTGATGCGACTCATGACGCTATCGCCAAGAAATGGTTGACCAGAAGCGCCCGGCTTTACGCCCATGACGAGCACTTCGTCCATGACGTCACATAGTTCTTGAGCAACATCGATCGCGGTTTCGGGATTGAATGCGAGCCCCGCTTCTAAGCCGCGCAATTTAATATGCGTGAGAGTTGTGTGAGCGTTTTTTAATGTTTCGTGATGCACGATGGCGCGAACAACAGGTAAGCCGTGAAAGGTTGAGAGGTGCTCTAGCGGCTCGTTTACCATGAGATGGAGTTCGAGCTTAGGGAGGTTGCTGTGTTTGCGTAAACTACGTGGATCAAACCATGATCGTTCTTTGGTGAACGTTCCATCCATGACGTCTAGATGAAAGACATCGATGTTTTTGAGATCTGGATGTTTGAGACTGCCGAGGCAGGTGTGTTCGCTATGGGCGAGAACGGCGGGGAGGATTGATTGCATATTTTATAAGGCTGATACAAACCTTCTTCTTGAAGGCTCGAGCAATCCTGATCTGCCGACATATATTTGGATATCGGCAGGCATGATTGCTATTCTCGCCTTCTTCGAAAAATGTTTGTATCAGCTATGAGTGAACTCAATTTCTACTTTCGATGTCGCTGACAGCGTTTAGGCGGCGGTTGTGGCGCTCTTCATTTGAGAAGGGGGTGGTGAGGAAGATGTCGACGATTCCAAGCGGGTCATCATTGGTTGTGATTCGACCTGGCAAGCAGAGGATGTTGGCGTCGTCATCGGAGCGCATGGTTTTTGCGGCCTCAATAGCGTAACCGATGCCGGCACGGATGCCGTCAAATTTGTTAGCCGCCATACAGATGCCTTCGGCGTTGCCACAGAAAAGCAGGCCGACTGAGCCGGGGTGTTGTCGCACGGCTTGAGCGACTTTGGTGGCGTAGACTGGATAATCATCGTTTTTATCAAAGGTAAGAGCCCCAAGATCTTCTACGATGTGGCCTTGTAGATTGAGATGTTCTTTGACGACGTTTTTTTGATCAAAGCCGGCGTGATCGGCACCGAGGTAGATAGTTTTTGCGTCCATATGGGAAAAGTATACGATAGAATCGATCTTTTTGACTTTCGTCTGCGAAATTTCTACTATCCTCCTATATGTCCGAGCCCAAGAAGATGACCCACGCCCAAGCTGAACATGAAGTATTAGCCTATTGGGATGCCCATAAGGTATTTCAGCGTTCAGTCGATGAGCGACCAAAGAGCAAGCCGTATACGTTTTACGATGGTCCGCCGTTTGCAACGGGCTTGCCGCATTATGGTCATTTGCTGCAATCAATCGTGAAGGACGCGGTGCCGCGCTATTTTACGATGCGTGGTTACCGAGTTGAGCGTACGTGGGGTTGGGATTGTCATGGCTTACCAATTGAGAATTTGGTTGAGAAGCAGTTTGATTTAAAGAGCCGGAAAGATATTGAGGAATACGGCGTTGGTGCTTTTAATGATCGTTGTGAGGCGCTTGTGATGGGGTATGCCAAGGAATGGAATACCGTTATTCGCCGCTTGGGGCGCTGGGTTGATATGGATAACGCCTACAAGACCATGGACACACCGTTCATGGAGTCTATTTGGTGGGCGTTTAAGGAGCTTTATGAGAAGGGCAAGATTTATGAGGGGCATAAGGCGATGCAGCTTTGCCCACGCTGCGAAACCACACTTTCTAACTTTGAGGTAACGCAGGGTTACGCTGACGCGACTGATATTTCGGTAACGGCGAGCGTGGAATTAACTAGTGGGCCATGGAAGGGCGCTAAGGCACTTCTTTGGACAACCACGCCATGGACGCTTCCTGGAAACGTGCTTTTGGCAGTTGGTGCTGACATGGAATATGCGCTTGTTGAACATGATGGTGTTCGTTACGTGCTCGCTAGTAGTTTGATCGACAAGGTTTTTAAGGGTAAGGAGTATTCAATTGTAGAAAAGGCTTCTGGTAGTACGCTCACGGGATCAACGTATGATCCTTTGTTCCCTTACTTTAGAACGCACGCGAATGCTTTCCGAGTAGTTTCCGCAGACTTTGTAACGGATACTGATGGAACGGGCATTGTGCACATTGCTCCTGGTTTTGGTTCTGATGACATGGCGCTTGGTGAGGCGGAAAATGTAGCTCCGATCATCCACGTGAAGGAGAATGGTCAGTATGTTGATGAGGTAGCAGTGCCGCTAACTGAAGAGGGGTATGCGGTTACAGGTGTGCCGATGAAAGCTAAGGGGGAGTACTCCGTGATTGATATTCAAATCATTAAATGGTTGGCGCATAAGGGAAAGTTGTTTGCCAAAGAGAAGTTTACGCATAGCTACCCACACTGTTGGCGCTGTGATACGCCGCTTTTGAATTACGGAGCGAGTTCCTGGTTTGTGCGGGTGAGTGAGATGTCTGAGGACCTTGTGAAGAGTAATGAGCTCATTCACTGGGTACCGGATTCCGTGAAGCATGGTCGTTTTGGGAAGTGGCTTGAGGGCGCGCGCGATTGGGCGATTTCTCGTTCACGTTTTTGGGGTACGCCGCTTCCGGTATGGCGTGCGGAAGATGGCGAGATTCTCGTTATTGGGAGCGTTAGCGAGCTTGAAGGGTACGTTGGCCATAAGGTAACGAACTTGCATAAGCACGTGGTTGATAGTTTGGCGATTGAAAAGAACGGAAAGACATTCCGCCGTATTCCTGAAGTTTTGGATTGTTGGTTTGAGTCTGGCTCTATGCCATATGCTCAGCTGCATTACCCGTTTGAGAATAAGGAGCTATTTGAGCAGCGCTTGCCGGCGCAGTTTATTGGCGAAGCACAAGATCAGACCCGTGGTTGGTTCTATACGCTCCACGTGCTTTCTAATGCGCTTTTCCATAAGCCGGCGTATGAGAATGTGATTGTGAGCGGCATTATTTTGGCGGAAGATGGCAAGAAGATGAGTAAGCGCCTCAATAACTACCCTGATCCGATGGAGGTGATGGAGAAGTATGGTGCTGATGCGGTGCGCTATTACATTATTTCCTCGCCGGTTGTTCGTGGTGAGAATCTTCGCTTTAGCGAGGCGGGTGTTGATGAGATTTCAAAGAAGTTTATTGCGATCTTGAAGAATGTCGCCGCTTTCTACTCGCTTTACAGCGAACATGATGACGGCCGAAAGCCAAAGGGGGAACATGTGCTTGATGCGTGGATTTTGGCGCGTATGTATGAAACGCTCGCGCAAGAAACGAAGGCAATGGAAGCTTACGAGCTACCAGACGCGGCACGTGTGCTTCAGCACTTCGTGACAGATCTTTCTACTTGGTACGTGCGTCGCAGTCGTGATCGTATGAAAGAGGCGGGAGAGGATCGAGCGGAGGCGCTTGCGACTTTACGAACCGTGCTTGAGACTTTTGCAAAGATGCTTGCGCCGTTCATGCCGTTTTTGGCGGAGATGGTATACCGGGAGATCGGAGATCGGGGATCGGAGGAGAGGGTTTCTGTGCACCTTGAAATGTGGCCGGACGTGAATACAGAACTTGCTCAATCATCTGTCCTTGAGGCGATGGGGGAACTACGTGGACTTGTTTCTCGTGGTCTTGAGGCGCGCGAGGCAGCTGGAATGCCAATTAAACAGGTGCTTGCTTCAGCTTCTATTACGTTACCAGAGGGTGAGCTCTCAGAGGCGTACGTTTCCGTCTTTAAGGACGAAGTGAACGTAAAAAATGTATTCATCCAGAAGGGTGAGTTAGCGGTTGCCCTTGATTTCACGTTGACCCCGGAGCTTATCCGTGAGGGCATGGCGCGTGAGGTAACGCGTAAGGTGAATGGCTTGCGAAAGGAGACGGCGCTCACTATTCAACACCGTATCGCACTTTCTATTTGGAGTGATGACGCTGAAGTGCAGAAGATGTTTGAGGAGCATGGTGACGCGATTGCTGCTGACACCTTGAGTGCGTCAATTGAGTTTGGAAAGATCACTGAACCGGTTGCACAGGCAAGTTTTAGAGTTGCTGAGCATGAGGTGTGGGTGGGGTTTAAGGTGTAGGGAATAGGGAATAGGCCCACTTCGTCCGGCAGAGCCGGACTACGTTGGGGCTGTAAGTAGGGAGTAGAAAAAAAGAGCACGCGATGATGAGTCGGTGCTCTTTTTAGTTATTCTCTACAACTTCACAGAACCATTCTTTTGGTAATCGTTCACGCTTGATGAGGGTGTAGATTTTCCAGATATCTTCCCACGGCACATGATGAATATTGCGACGAAGGGCTACTTTTGGTTCGCAAACCATGGTCACGATGGAGATTTCGTAGCGTCTTGCTAGCCCAACGAGGTAGTACGGTGCGATATCTTCAGCAAGCGGATTAATGTTATCAACGACGATGTGTTTGTGGCCGTTTCCTGTGAGTTCAAGGAAGTTTTTAAAACAGGTGCGTTGTGCCTGCGGGAGCTTGGCGGGATCATAATCAAAGCCGCCGTGGGGTTTTTCAAAATAATGATCAGCAGAAACAATCACTGCTTCCTCCAGTGTTTTAGCGAACGTCGATTTTCCGGATCCTTGGATGCCGCGAAGAATCGTAAGTTGGCGCATATGCGTGAAGTATACAGGGAGTGGGCGGTAGTACGTAGGGAGTAGGTGATGTGCATGAAAATAAATCGCCCTCCCGAGAGTGGGAGGACGACGGGCCGCGGCAGGCACGCTTGTTCTTGACCTTGGTGCGGTCTTGGAAGCGGCCGGTGTGGCGATTCACGATGTTGTCGCGCGTGCTCTGCTTGGGAGCACGAACGACAATCTTGTTCGGGTCGCGCTTTGGGGGCGCGACGGGTTGAGATTTCTGTTTCAAGAGACGCCTCCTGGAAAGATTCTATCAGAGATTTGATAGTGTCTTTATGGGAGGCCTGACCGAGTGCTTGCGCAATCGGTCAGGCGAGGCGGCTAGCTCAGCTGGAGCTTCACCGCGAGCGAGTTGATCAGGCGGACCTTGTCGTCGTCGATCACCTCGCCGGCGAGCATCTTCTCGATGTCGGGGGAGAGCTCGGCGGTCTGGCGCGGCGTGATCGGACCGGGGTACCAGGTCCAGAGCATGCCGTCCTCTTTGCCGACGATCACCCAGATGTCGCTCGTCTTCTCGAGCTCGCCCTGCCACGGCATCACGAGCTCGGGCCCGTGCGCACCGTCCACGAGACGCACGAGCTTGCGCTCGTTGTCCGTGAGATCGCCGTACAGCTTGACCCCGGTGCGGCCGATGAGGCCGGTGGGGAGCTTGACGTGGAAGTAGCGGGCCTTGAAGAAGAAGGCGGTGGGTGGGAGATCGGTCTCGAACTTCTCTTCGAACTCCAGCGTCTCCGTGAGGAGCGCGACGGTGTCGTCGAGGGTCGAGATGTTCTCCACGTAGCTGCCGCGGTTTCCCGTGACGTCGTTGACGCGCACGAGGCCGTCCAGGTGCTTGGCCTCGGTCTTGCCGTCGGCGACGCTCTGCTTGAGGCTCTCGATCGCGGCGGACACGGTGGCGGTGGCGGTCATGTGATGAACTCTGCGGTGAATGTCGCACGCTGGCGACCGGTTAAGGAACGAGTGATTCGCACCTCGCAGATGAGAAGTGATTCTCAGCTATGAGGTGCCCTGCATGACTGTTCATGCAACAACTTAACGATCTAGTATAGCAGAAATTTTGGTTTTTGTCAATGATTTTTGATGATTATTTGGCTAATATTAGTGTATAAAAATGGGGGTGGGGTATAGGTCCACTTCGTCCGGTAGGTCCGGACTACGTTGGGGCTATAGGTAGGGAGTAGGGGGTGGTCCCTCGATGCTGGTGAATGATCATCGGCATTGAGGGACCCTCGAGCGCGAACACTCGAGGTGAGAAGGTTGACATACACCCCACGCGGCCGTGGGGACGGTATGTCAGCGTCCGGAAACCTCCGGTAGTTGCTCTGCATGAGCGCGTCGCTGTGTGACCGTAGTCTTGCCCGTTTTTCGCCTTGATGCGCCGATTGGTCGCGCACGGCACCCCACTTGTGTGGGTAAGGGACTAGCTTAGATTGCTGTTGGGCTAAGCACCCGCAAGGACTCGGAGTTTAAGGGGGCTACCTTCCAATGTACTCACCCCACTCCACGCCGTCGCGTGGGTTCTCCTTCCTGTCTTGCTCGGGGTATGCCTCCCCTTTACCCTTTGTCTTTCGACATTGAGATAGACCTGAGCGTGGCCGAACTCTGAGAATCGCCTATGGTTACCCATACTCGACTCAGTGGAGTGCTCAACGTGCGGCGTTGAGCGAGAGGTGTGCAAACGACTCTGAATCTTCAATAAGCACGGTATTGAAGATTCAGAGCGTCCCTCAATGCATTCTCCGGAAGCATTGAGCGTGCGTGAACGCCTTGCCTTACCGTCCTCCTGTTGCGGTCCTTATGATGCCCGGTGGGCTTCATGAAAGATGATCGCAAGCCGGATAGGTAACGCGTTGTCATGCGGCACTGACGCCAACTTGACGGAGTATCGTAGCACGGCCAGTTGCAATAATCAATGTTTTTACCCTTGCAAAATGTACTTTTTTACACAAATCTCAGAAAATAGGCATTGTAGGTGATATAATATGTCACAGATTTATGACAAAAGTACTCATCTCACTTTTTGAACAGCTTGGTTTGCGGGCTGAGCATGCGGAAATTTACGAGATACTTTTAAAACAAGGCCCAGCGGCGGCGGGAATGATTGCTAAGAAGAGCCGTCATCAGCGTACTTATGTTTACAAGCTTCTTGATGAGCTTGTTGATCATGGCGCTTGCGAAAAGCGGGGCAAGGGCGCAAGATTTGTATTTGCTCCACAGGCGCCGACGGTTTTAAAAGATAAAGCTGAAGAATTGCTTCGTCAGCGAATTGATGATTTAGCCTCGGTCAAGGACGAAATTCCAAAATTGCAGGTATTTTATGAACACGGATCTGAGAAGCCGGTTGTTCGCTATTTTCAAGGTGTTGAGGGGGTGCGGTCTATTTATGACGAGCATCTCCAATTGAAGAATCGTAGTCATTTTTTCTTCAGACCTCAGAAGTCGGATGTCTATAATGTGGTTTTTGGTCCGTGGTTTAAGGATTTTTTGAAAAGACAGCGTGAGGCAAATATTCGGGTGTATGGCATTACGCCGGAAGACGGGGTAGTGCATGTAGATGATGAGAAACGTAACTTTCATCGTACTCTGGTGCGAGCTGATGACTATACGGTGCCGGTTGAGATCGCTTCTTATGGCAACACGGTGACAATTATTTCGTTTGGTAAGGAGATTTTTGGGCTTGCGATCGATCATGCACCCATTGCCCAAGCTATTAAGGAGATCTTCTTGCTTGCTAAAAGAGGAGCGGATACGATTCACGTGCCTAAGAAATAGCCTATGTTGTCTGACGCTACTGAGTTTGTTGTTGTTTGCGCTCGTAACGATGAAGAATCGCTGCAAATCATTAAAATTACCGAAGCTTTTAAGATACCTTGTTTCGTTTCTTTGCAGCCGCACGGGGCGCGTCTTGAAAAAGAACCAGATTTTTTACAACGTCTTGCGGATGATTATTCACATGCAAAGCGATTGGTGGTTATTGAAATGCCCGGCGTTGAGATGGAGGCACGTTTAGTGGAGCTTGGTTATGAGGTTTCCATTATTGATCATCACCGATATCCGGGGCTTGATCGAATGAAGCAGGAAAGTTCGCTGGAGCAGTTTTTGTCTTTTTTTGCGATTGAGAACGTTGATCTTGAACGACATGGCTTTGATCCACTCCTTGTGAGGTCAGTTGGCGTGATCGATCGAGGATTTTTTTGGGAATTAGCAAAGGAAGGGTTTTCTGAAGAGGATCGGCGTAAGGCGATTGCGTACTATTTGGCGCTTCGTGATGAGTTGGCGCTTTTTAATCCGGAGGCTGCAGATGAAGCGCGACGTATTTTTGAAGCACGGGAAGAGCGTGATGGCATTTTGATTTTTCAGGGAGCGCAGGCGCGTTTTCGGATTCGTGAAGAGCTATCGTTCCTTCTTGCTGAGCATTATCCTGATCAAGAACCGACTTCCATTATCTTTGAGCGAGATGGGAAGGTGAGTGTGCAAAATACGTTATTTGCCAATACATTATCTGAACGTTTTGGTGGTTATCAGTTTGGAAAAGGGTTGTGTTGGGGGAAAATGCTTGAGGAGCCGACAAGTGGCAGAGATACTCTGCCAACACTTTTTGAGCTTTTAGAGATTATTTCGTCAGTATGAGCTTTGATTTACCGGCGCTTTTGCAGTCGCTTGGTTTGTCGGAGCTCGAATCGCGTTTGTATTTACTGGCGGTGCGACTTGGGCCGAGTTCGGCGAGTGTTTTAGCGCGTGAACTTGGTGTTTCGCGATCGGCGATTTATGAGGCGGCTGGTTTTTTGAAGGCTAAGCGTCTCATGACGCCGATTATTGAGGGCAAGGTAACGGTTTTTGCAGCTGAAGAACCTGATCGCCTTCATGGTCACTTTTCTGTTGACTTTGAACGATATAAGAGTGAGTTTGATGCTTTTTGCCGAGTGTTGCCGCAATTGCGTGTTCTTTATGGCTCTGGTCCAAAGCCGCGAGTACGTTATTTTTCTGGCCAAGAGGGCATGAAGGCGCTTTTTGATGATGTTGAGTACGTCGCGCCAACTGAGCTGCGTGAATTTGTGGATCTTGAGAGCATGCGTGACAATATTCCGCGAGAGATCATGCTTGAGGCTCGCAAAGGAGTTAATTACGATCGAACAAAGGTGCGTATGTTGTGGCGAGAGCCGGTTGATATGGGCATTAAGCCTCGCGTGAATGTTGAGCAAAAGAAATTATCTTCTGATTTTCCAAGATTTTTTGGTAATGTTTGGATTTATGCAAACCGAGTTGTTATGCTCAATATGCGTAATGGCTTTGAGGTTGTGATGATCGATCATCAGATTATTGCTGATACGATGACGCTCATGTTTGATTTAGCATGGAAGTCGGCTGATGAGGCGTAAATATGGAGTTTGTTAAGCAGCAAAACAATTCATCACCGATTTTGTTCTCTTGGGCGACATCGGTCCTTTCTTTGCAGCAGGCACAGGCGTTTTTGCAGCTGCAAAGTTTTTCTGCACGCATTCCCGCTCTATCCGCACTTTTTACAACTCCACAAACGCCCCCTTGGCATGGGGAAGGTTTAACGGTTGCTGATCACCTGGCTCGCATGATGGCAGCGCTTGAGCTTGTTTGTCATGACCCACAATTTTTGCGCCTTGATGTTTGGCAAGATCATGATTTGCAGCTTTTTATTCGTGATGTTCAAGCAACCTGCGTACGTCATAAGGATCTTTTACTAGCGTTTATTTTGACGCATGATCTTGCTAAGGCTGAGACGGTTGTTTTGCAGGGTGTTTCGGGGAGCGTGGGGGAGCGCGAAGGATTTCTTGGGCAGCATGTAGTTACCATGCCTGAGCGCGAGCGTTATCTGAAGTTAGCGCGAGCAGTTTCCCTTTCCAAGAACGATTCCGCTACTTTGGCGCGTCAGGCTTTTGTTCAGCTGAATGTGCACGCACACTATCCGCTTCATGATCGTTTAGGGGCGAGTGCTCATTATGGTGAGGTTCGTTTAGCGATTTTGCGCGAACTTACGCTTGATGATAGTTACGCGCGTTTTCTATCAACGCTTATTCGATTACACATTGACGCTTTAAGCGCCTGGACTGATCAGCTGGATGTGCGGCGGTTGCAGGCGTTTGATGCTATTGCGCGGCATGCGGGAATTAATGTTGAGCTTTTTCATGATGTGTTGCCGGCATGTCTTTTACTTGATGGCGTTCTTGGTATTTTGCAGGTTCGTGATGGTGGTTTTGTGGTTGATGCTTCAGTTATACGGCATTATTTTCTTTCCGAGCGTGAAGCGTTTCCTCAGCGCCATGAAAAGCGTTTGGCAGGTGAAAAGCGTGTTATTCGTGAGCGAGTACAGGGTATTTTAGAGCGTCATGACTTGTCGCCGGTTGTGCTCTTTCGTTTACTGCAGACCCCGGTGGGGCCGCAGCGTGGCGAGGTTATGCATGAGGTGTACCATGCGCTACGTGAGGAGGGGTATGTGCCACAACTTGGCGCTCAGACTGAGACTTTACTTCCACGCATCGCCCGGGCACGAGCTGAGATTATTCAGGAGGAATTGCCGTTTTTATGATTGCATTTTTGCAGGGAATTGTTGCGGAAATTGATATCGATAGTACGATTTTAGATGTGCACGGCGTTGGTTATCGAGTTGCCGTAGCGCGACCAACTTTTGAAGTTGGAGAAACGGTGAAGTTATACATTTACGAAATTATTCGTGAAGATAAGCATGATCTTTGTGGCTTTTCTCATAAGGAGGATTTAGCACTTTTTGAAGCGCTTATTGGTGTTCAAGGAATAGGGCAGAAGGTAGCAATGAAAATTCTTTCAACCGGATCATCTGAAAAGATTATTGAAAGCATTGCTCGAGAAGACGTTGGATTTTTTGGGGGCATCTCTGGAATTGGTAAGAAAACTGCGCAAAAGATCATACTAGAGCTTAAGGGTGTTTTGGTGTCAGGAGCCCCGGGCGGTATGATGCGTGATGACGTTACTGAGGCGCTTGAGGGGATCGGTTATAGTAAAGAGGATATTCAAGCGGTACTTGAACATGTGCCAGCGCATGGGGGAACTGAAGTTCGTTTGAAAGAGGCGCTTAAGATACTTGGAGCGAAGCGGTAGTATGGATCGAGAAAATTGGAACGCACTCGTTCGTAAACATCCGCCGCTATTCGGGGCATTTTTGCAGTCATTTGCCTGGGGTCAATTTCAGGAGCGACTTGGTTTTCAGGTTAGACGCTTTCATGAGCAAGACGAAGCTGGCAGGGTGGGTTTTGGTCAGGCTATTCGGTTACCGCTGCCTTTTGATTTTGCTTATTGGTATTTACCAAAAGGACCGCTTGGCGACATGGACGCTACGGCACTTTATGATATAGCTCGTAAAACGTTTTCTAACGAGGCGTTTTTGACAGTAGAAGGTGGTTTGCCGGTTTTTTCTGGAAAAAAAGTGCATGATCGTCAACCGGCAGTGACTACAGTACTTGATCTGACAAAGTCCTATGAGTCGCTCCTTGCTGGCATGAAGTCAAAGACTCGCTACAATGTTCGATTAGCTGAGAAAAAAGGGGTGACTATTAAAGTTGGGGGAGTTGAGCTTTTTACAGAGTTTGCTGAACTCATGAAGGTGACGGCGGAGCGTGATGGGTTTTCTATTCATGAACTACAGCGCTATAAAACCATGCTTGAGGTTGTAAATGATGAAGATATTCAGTCGTATTTAGCGATTGCTTTTTATAATGATAAGCCGTTAGCTGCGAATTTAATGATTGATGCTTTTGATACGCGTACGTATTTGCATGGAGCTTCAAGTAATGACGAGCGGCAGGTGATGGCACCGTACGCGCTTCATGCGTATTTGATTCGAGATGCGCAAGAAAAGGGCATGCGCACCTATGATTTTTGGGGAGTGGCGCCAACAGATGACGATGAAAAGCACGCTTGGCACGGCATTACGCGATTTAAGATGGGCTTTGGAGGAGATCGATTGATCATGCCTGGCACGTACGAAATTCCGATTCAGAGATTTGCGTACTTCCTGTATAGAACGGCCAAGAAATTACGACCTTAAAGAAGAATGAGGCCTCCCGCGCGGCGGGGGCCTCATTTTAGGTGCCGGGTGGCGTGAAGTGCGCCAGGCACCTAGCGGAGTATTCGGAGTCGCCGACCTTGATGTGGTTGTCGTCGACGCCGTCTAGCACAAGAAGTTGTGAGTAGTGGGCATCTTGGCCGCAGACGCTGCAGTAGGCGTTCAGCTTGATGACCTTGTGCGCCATGGCGAGGAGGGCGGCGGTTGTCTCGAACGGCTCGCCCTTGAAAGTGAGGTCGAGTCCAGCGATGTGGACATCGTGTCCGCGGCGCATGAGTGTGGTGATCACGGTTTCGACGCCATTGCGCGGCGCGAACTGCACCTCATCGATCCCGATGACGGGTCGAACGTCATCGTGCCCGTCTTGTGCATGCACGAGTTCGAGCAGGTCGGCGAAGGTTGCGAAGGTGAGTGCTTGGAGCTGCGTGCCGGTGCGCGAGCGAGCGAGGGCGCTCGTGCGCGTGTCGCGCTCTGGCTTGAAGAGCAGGTGGTTGCGTTTTGCGTACTTCAAGCGGCTCAAGCGACGAAGCAGTTCGTCGCTTTTACCCGAGAACATGGGGCCCACGATGAGTGTGAGCGACCCGTTTTGATGAGTCATGGAAGCCTCCGGGGAGCATGGTAGCGAACTGTATTTTTGTGGCGAGAAAGTTGTGCACACTTAGCGACATTTTACGCACACGTTATCCACAGAATGGTGCTAAAATAGCACTATGCGTATCGGTATTGACGCACGATTTTTTGGTCCACGTGTTGGGGGCGGCGGCTTAGGCCGCTATGTCTCGGAATTGGTGAACCATTTGCAGATGCTTGATGAGCGCAATGAGTACGTGATTTTTTTGAAGAAAGAAAATTTTGCTGATTTTAAGGTTACTAAGCCAAACATCACGAAGCGTCTCGTTGATGTGGCATGGTACTCATTTGCTGAGCAAACCGTTTTGCCCCGCGAAATTTTGGCAGCAAAGGTGGACATGATGCATTTTCCGCATTGGAATGTGCCGGTTTTTTGCCAAGTGCCGTTTATTGTTACAATTCACGATCTTATCTTGCTCGATGACCCGTCATCGGCACGAGCCACAACTCGTGGTCCTATTGTTCACGGAGCTAAGTACTTAGGTTTTCGATTAGTTTTAGAAGCGGCGGTGCGCAGGAGTCGCCATATTATTGCTGTATCTGAGGCTACTAAGCGTTCGATTTTGAAGCATTTTTCAGTAGCCCCAAGTAAGATTACGGTTATTCATAACGGTGTTCGAGCGCCGGAGGACGGTAAGGGGGTTTCGCTTCGGGAACTTGGCGTACTTGAACCGTATATACTGTATGTAGGAAATAGCTATCCGCATAAGAATCTTTTTATGCTCTTGGAAGCTTTTTCTATAGTTCACGCGCAGTTGCCACGCATGCAGCTTGTTTTTGCCGGGAAGCACGATCAGTTTTCGCGCGCCCTCGAGCAAGAGGCGCGGGATCGAGGTTTTGGTTCGGAGCACTTTCGATTTATTAATTTACCAACTGATAACGAGCTTGGCGCTTTGTATCGGCACGCTTCCGTTTTGGCGTACCCCTCAAAGATTGAGGGTTTCGGTATACCGCCTCTTGAAGCTATGTGGTGTGGTACTCCGGTTGTTTGTTCAAATACTACGTCACTACCAGAAATTGTGGGCGACGCTGCCCAGACTGTTTCTCCGGATGATCCGCAACGTTTTTCTCAGGCCCTTCTTGCGGCTATAGCTCGTAAGCCTGAAGTTGTGCGCATGATCGATCATGGCAAAAAGCGTGTTCATCAGTTTTTATGGGAGGACGCAGCGGGGAAGACTTTAGAGGCATACTTATCGCATGGCATTCGCCGCTTGTGATGGATAATAATCTCAATCGATCGCAATCACCGTCATCTGGCTTTTCTCCAGATATGTTTGCGTCTTCAGATGAGATTTTGTATCCCCGCATTACTATTGGCGAGCCGCTCTTGCCTAGCCCGTACATTATTCGTTTATACAGAAAGACCGATGAGGCAGTTTTTCAAGCAATTCGTGATTTAGCTCAGCAACTTGAAGATCAGGATTTAATTGATGGTGAGGAGGAGGCTGATTTAGCGGTTTTTGATCAGCATGGTTTAGCTATTCGTGCGGATGATGTTACTCATCAACTTCGTGATGAGCAGATGCGTGAAATTGCCCCAGTGCGAGCGGCGGTGATTGTTCCGCCACGCCAGATGGTTATTGAGCGGCAGGTTGAATACGTTTCTGCGCATCTCGTGCCGCCGGTTGAGGATGTTTATGATGCTATTTTAACGCGTTTGCATGAGGGTCCTAGCGTATCTTTGACTCAGTATCCGGTCCTTCCTGAAGCGACTCGTGTGCGTCATTCGTCGCCACTACGAGCAACGCTCGCTTTTTCGGCGCTGGCACTTCTTGTTGCGCTGCCTGTTCAGGGCTTTCAAGCGATTGCGCTTGCTCGGCAAGATGGGGAGGCGGTTCTTGATAAAGGCAAGGGAGCGCTTGATGCATTTTTACGTGGTGCTACTAGTGCGACCGGTCAGGAATTTGGTTCAGCGCAGGAGGATTTTCAAGGAGCAGCCTCGGCATTTTTGGAAGCCGAGCAAAGCCTCTCGCAACTTCAGGGTTCAGCGGCGGCGGTTGTAAAGGTCATTCCTCAGACAGATCGCACCGTTTCTACGGTTGAGGGGCTGGTTGCTGCCGGAGGATCGCTATCTGAAGCGGCGCGTATCATGAGTATGGCTGCGGAAGATATTTCGAGCGGCGCAAGTACAACAGCGGTCGATAAGATTGAGCTACTGGTGACGTATATTGAAAGCACATTACCTCATATTGAAGCTGCGGAGCGGTCTTTAGAGCGTGTTGACCTTACCGTTGTTCCCGCTGAGTACAGTGCTTCTGTCCAGGTATTGCGTGAACGCACACCGCAGGTTGCAACGGCGATGCGGGAGTTTATCGTTTTTTCAGACGCTCTTGTAACGATTCTTGGCGCTGACGCCAAGACGCGTTATTTATTTGCATTTCAAAATAACACGGAAATTCGTCCCACAGGTGGCTTTGTTGGAAGTTTTGCTGAGGTAGATATTCAAGATGGTGAGATTGTTCGTTTGCATGTGCCTCCTGGTGGCTCATATGCCGTGCAGGGGCAGTTGCAGGCTTTTGTAGCAGCTCCTGGGCCGCTCCAGCTCCTTTCGGCGCGTTGGGAGTTTCAGGATGCAAATTGGTTCCCAGATTTTCCAACGTCAGCTGAGAAGATGCTGTGGTTTTCAGGTGAGGCAGGTGGCCCAACTATGGATGGTGTCGTAGCGGTGAACGCTACATTTGTTGAGCGCATGTTGACTGTTTTGGGGCCGGTAGAGCTACCTGAGTACGGCATTACTCTTGATGGCGAGAATTTTATTTGGGAAACGCGTCGTATTGTTGATGAAGCTAATGAAGACGGTGGCGACGCTCCCAAGGCGATTCTTTCATCGCTTGCGCCGATTCTTCTTGAACGCATGAAAGATGCTGACATGCCCACACTTCTTGCTTCTCTAGACGTCGTTGGTACGGCATTAGAGCAGAAGGATTTACTTGTGTATTTTTCTGACAATGAGGTGCAGTCACGCATGGAGCAGCTTGGTTGGACTGGTTCTATCAAGCAGACTGACGGCGACTATCTCATGGTTACTAATACTAACCTTGGTGGCGGTAAAACAGATACTGTTATCGATCAACGTGTAGACGTTGACGTGCGTATTGCAAGTGATGGATCTGTTGAGAACACCGTTACTATCACTAAGACTCACCGTGGCATGAAGTCAGCCCTTTTAACGGGCGTTAATAACGTTGATTATTTACGTTTATATGTTCCTCAGGGAAGTGAGCTTTTGGTAGCTGAGGGATTTGAGGTGCCACTTGATGAAGCTTTTGAAGTTCCTGAGTATCCGCTTGCTATTGATGAAGATCTAGCTCTTCACATGGGTAATCCTCGAAAGCATACTCAAAGTGGCAGCGATGTTTGGGATGAGCAAGGTAAAACGGTGTTTGGTAATTGGATGCAGACGGCGCCGGGGGAGGTGCAGGTGGTACGCTTTACATATAAGCTTCCGTTTACGGTTCTTACACCATCGACTGATCCGCAGTGGCTTACGCTTGCTAAGGATAGTCTTGGCGTACGTCAGGCTGATCGTTATACGCTTTTTGTACAGAAGCAGCCGGGCATTATTTCTCGTTCTACTGCTGTGCGGGTTTCGCTTCCGGAGACGGTGGCGCCTGTTTGGTCATCTCTTGGTGGCGAAACGATGACAACTGAGATTACTAATGACCGTGATCGTTTATTTGGTTGGTTATTTGAAGCCAAATAACTATGGCAGTTCATAAGTGGAAAAAACGTCATATAAAACAAGCTCCGCATGATAAGCGGATTGATGACGTTGATATTCAAGAACTAGCTGCCACGCGTGATGAAGAGATTAGTGAAGGATTGAAGGCGATTTATGGCGAAGAGACAGACGATCTTCATACCGTAGAGCGAGGTGAGTCTCGTATTACCACATTTCTTGTTCGACTGGTCGGTTTGCTCGCGTTTCTTACAGTGTGTGTTGTTGGAGGATTTTTTGCGTATTATCAATTTTCTCAGACTGGGGCTCCGGAAAGCGCACTTGAGCTACGAGTTGTAGCGGCGCCAGAGGTTCGTAGTGGTGAAGAGGTTTCCATTGCCGTTACTTATCGCAATGTCAGCGAGACGCCACTTGCTGACTTAACACTTGATATTAATTTGCCGCCAGGATTTTCTTTAACGAGTACAAGCCTGCAGCCAGCTGACCCTGAAGAGCTCATTTATCGTATTGGTGCACTTGGTCGCAAGTCTGATGCTGAGCTTGTGCTTACTGGCGTATGGCAGGCTAGCGTGCCCTCCCAGGGCTTGGTGCAGGCTGTTGCAACATATAGACCGGGTAACTTTAATGCTGATTTTTCTAAGATTGCTTCAGCGAGCGTTCAGACACTTTCTTCAACTGTACAGCTAACAGCCGAGGGGCCGGCACAAAGCACTCCTGGCTCTGAGGCAGTTTATATTTATCATGTTGAACAGATGGGAAGTGCAGTAAGTTCTTCAATGAAGTTACAGCTTGTGCTACCGGAAGGATATTTTGTAACCGGTACTGATCCGGTTTTGCCAACCGGTGAAGCGCTTGTCTTTGATGTGGCCCCGCTTGCACCAGGGGAGAAGCGCACGTATATGGTTGCCGGCGCTTACGGGAGCGATATTGAAGATATCCAAAAGGTGCAGGCTCAATTACTTTTACCTCTTCCTTCTGGTGATTTACCTCAGGGGGAGCTTGCTTATTTTACCGATGTTCAGGGGAGTGATTTACGCATGACGCTTGTTGCAAATGGTTCTTCAAGTACGGCGTCTGTTACTCCCGGTGGTATTTTGCGGCTTTCACTTCGGTTGGAGAATGTTGGTGATGAGCCATATTCCAATACCTCGCTCCTTCTTGATTTTCAGCCAGGATCGGGAATTCCGCTTGTTTGGAAAGAGGGTGTCTACGATGTTGGCAAAGTGACGGCGGCCGGTATTTTGTTTGATGCATCGGCTATAGGAATGCTTGCTCCTGGTATGCGCAAAGCGTATAACATCTCTATTCCTGTTAAAGCCGAACTTTTACCGACGGACTTAACGAATTTTACGGTATTTGCCGTAGCTGAAGCGGGTGGTGTGCGTGTGCAAACGGCGCCATTAACTCTTGGTGTTAATGCGAATGCGGCACTTGCCACGGAGGCACGTTATTATGCTACTGATGGCACGGTTGTTGGTGTTGGGCAGTTTCCACCGGTTGTTTCTGAGGAAACATCATACGAAGCTTCCTTTGTAATTTCTTATGCGCCGCATGCACTTGAGGACATTGTGGTATCTGCGCCACTTGCGCCGGGAGTTTTTTATGCGGGTGGCTGGTCGGCGGATAGCGGAGAGGTGGTGTATGACGAAGCGAATCGCGTTGTAAGATGGACGATTCGGGAAACTGCTGATGATAGCGGTACGCTGCGAGCGCGATTTATGGTACGCGCCTTGTCTTCTGCGGCTGATGAGGGGGCGTACATGAAGCTTCTTGGTAATGCTACGCTACGGGCGACAGATTCGGTTACTAAGGCGCTTGTAGAGGGTGCAGCTGAAGCTGTGACCACTGAACTTCTTGCAGATAGTGTGGCAAATGGTCGAGGAGTTGTGCAAGGTGAATAACAAAATCTCCCGCTAGCTTGCGGGAGATTTTTTATTTGCATCCTCGATGGCGTTTTTGATTGCGATGAGTGTTTTTTCAGCGGTTTGTTCTTGTGTGAACTGGTGGGCTCGTTTTTTACCGGCCTCTTTAAGAGTACGTATGAGTTCATGGCCATCTTGTTCGTTATACAGCTCGTGGAGCGCCTGATTGATGTCAGAGACGTTCATCGGGTCAATGAGGATGCCTGCCTCAGCAATGACTTCAGCAACGGCTCCGGTGTAGCTTGCGATAACAGGCGTGCCACAGGCCATTGCTTCAAGTGGTGGTAGGCCAAAGCCTTCGTAAAATGAGGGGAAGATAAAGGCGCTAGCTCCCCGGTAGAGCGCAGGTCGATGGGCGTCGGGCACGTATCCAAGCTTCACAATATCTTTAGCAAAAGGCGAAGCTTTGATTGCTTTAGCGATCGCTTTATTTTTCCAGCCAGCGGCGCCGGCTAGTACGAGTGGGGGAGCGATTGGTTTTTTGAGTCTAAATAGGTTGTATGCCTCAATAATGGCCAGGAAGTTTTTTCTTGGTTCTTGTGAGGCGAGAGCGAAGATATATGGTCGATTGAGGTCGTGAACAGCACGAACTCGCACATCTTCTTTTGAAGGAATTTCAGAGAATATTTTGTGATCGACGCTTAAGGGTGTTACCGATATTTTATTTCCAGGGATGCTCCAAAGTTCCGTGAGATCGCGTTTAGTGGCGTGAGAGACGCTTAATAGATGCGCGGCATTTCTTGCTAGACGGCGAATATTTGCATACTTCATTTTTGCTGTTGCCTTAAACGTGAAAAACTCGGGAAATATTTCAAAAGAGAGGTCGTGTATGGTGAGAATGTATGGAGTTTTTACTCGTACAACGTCCCAGTTGGGTAGAAGCCAGGCGTCAGCTTTTTCTGGCAGGTAGTCGTCGATTGCTTTTAGCTTTAGGCTGAAAAGTAGCGATAAGAGACGATTTGGAATTTTTGCCTCAACGATACGTACATTAGGTAGTGAGAAATGCGGCACCATGTTTCTTGTGGATTTTGTTCCGGCAACAAACAGTGTGAACATGCTTTCCGGATCCTGTTTTGCGAGAGCCTCAATAAGGGATCGGGTGTATTGCGGAATACCGGTCGTTTGTCCTCCTGTTAGACAGCGAATATCGATAGCAAGATGCACACGTCTATTGTTCGAGCATTTTTTGATGCTCTTCGTACTTATTTTTTACGTATGTTTGCAGCTCTTTTTGAAAACGTGCTACCGAGAACTTTTCGGCATGCGTTTTTATCTGTGCTGGATCCCAGGTGGTTTGTTGGAGGGTTTCAATGGCTTGTGCGAGTGCGTCGGCGTTTTGATCGTTGAAAAAGATGCCGGTTTTATTTTCTACAACCGTTTCAAGCGCACCGCCACTACGAAAAGCGATAACTGGTCGACCGGCGGCCATTGACTCTACGGCGGTAATACCAAAATCCTCTTCATGTGGGTGAAGGAAGGCGATGGCATTTTCGTAGAGCTTTGTACGCTCGGAGTCACTAACGCGACCTAGGAATTCAACAGTTGGTCCGGACATTTTCTTGAGTTCAGCTTCCATTGGACCGGTGCCAAAGATTTTTAATGGTATTTTTAGCTTGTTAGCCGCTTGAATGGCAAGATCAAAACGTTTGTAACTGACAAGACGGCCTCCGATCAAAAGATAGGCTTTTTCACCGGTTTGAATCTGGAATTTGTGTGTTTCAACGGGAGGGTAGATTACCGTACTGTTTTTTTGGTAATACTTCTTGATACGACGTTCAACGTTTTTTGAATTGGCAACAAAAAAATCTACACGTTGTGCGGCGTGCCAGTCCCATGAACGCAATCGACTTAAGAAGAGGGGAAGTAGCGCCTTTATGAAGTTAGGAAGGCGTAGTTCAGAAACGTAGGAGTGGGTATCTGACCAGAGGTAGCGTGTTGGGGTGTGGCAGTAGCAGATAGAAATCGCACTTTGTGCTGGAATGGCGCCTTTAGCAAAGGCGCTTGAGGAGGATAATACTACGTCAAAGTCGGAAAGATCGTAGCCCTCGGTTGCTGCTGGCATGAGGGGTAGAAGCCAACGCAAGAAACGTGGAGCGAAGGGAATTTTTTGGAGAAATGAGCTGACAACTGTGGCATCTTTAAAATCTGGACCGATGGAGTTCTCATCGTATACCAAGGTAAAGATTGGTGCCTTTTCATATGCCTCGTGCATGGCTAAAAGAACGCGTTCTGCGCCGCCGTGTTGGACAAGATGATCATGGATGAGCGCGACACGCATATTCACTGAATCGACAGGGGGTCTTTAGTAGGCTCCTTTACGTAAGAGTACCGCAATTGGGGTTTTTACGAGAATAATGAGGTCGAGCCAGGGGCTCCAGTTCTCAATATAGTGCATATCAAGCTTTACCTCATCTTCAAAGGCAAGATTAGCGCGCCCACTGATTTGTGCAAGCCCAGTAATCCCCGGTTTGATGGTGAGGACTCGACGTTCGTGTGGTTGGTACTTTGCTACCTCCTCAGGCAAATGTGGCCGAGGGCCCACAAGGCTCATTGAGCCAATGAGGACAAGATAGAACTCCGGTAGCTCGTCAATGGAGTATTTTCGAATAAATTTACCGATACGAGTTACGCGCGGATCATCCTTGAGTTTAAAAAGCGGGGTTCCAGAGCGATCGTTGCCATGTTCTTCTATGAATTTTGGATCAAAGCGCTTTTGGTGGGCGTTTTTGATCATGGAGCGAAATTTGAAATAGGAAAATGGTTTTCCTCCTTGGCCTACGCGTGTTACTGGTTGGCCGTCTGGAAGGGTACGGAAAAGTATTCCGCCTGGTTGCTCGATGAATAAGGCGATTGCGGTAACGATTTGAATTGGTAAGGTAATGATAATGAGGACAAGCGAGATGATGATGTCAAAAGCGCGTTTGTAAATAGCACCCCAGCCATCAAGTGGGGTTTTGGGTACTTCAATGATCGGTCGGCCGCCGAAATTATGGACAATTGGTTTTAGCGTGCTACCGGGAAAGAGGTCTGGGGCATAGTAAAACGCAATGTGTTCGGTGTCGGCGAACATTTTCATTTTTGCTACCTCAAATTTATCAGCGTGCGTATTGGCAAGAAAAATACCATCTAGCCCACGTGTTTTTTTGAGGTGTTGGAGTTTTTCAGCGGTTTCTTCGGTAAAGTGAGCTGTTTGTAAATGTACGCGATACCCCAGGGTTGGGTTTTGTAAAAACCATGTTGCAAGATCGTTGCCGATGTTTGTTTTGCCGATGATAACTACGTTGTTTACGTTGAGGCCAAAGGTTTTTAATAGGCGCTGACAGTAGCGAATACTTAAACGACCGGCAGTGATGTAGGCGATTGATAGGCCCCAAACTGCTAAGACGATAAAACGAGAATCAAAGAGCTCTCGGGAAAAGAAGGCGATCGCAAGGACGCAGGCGATGCCGGCAGAGTTTGCGAGGAAGATACGGGATAGTTCGGTTGCTACTTTTGGTGGACGCACTGAGTAAAGACCAGCGATTGCAAAGACACCCACGTATACGATGGCTAGACCAAGAACTATTGGTAAAAAATCTCCGAAAGGGAGGTTGAATTGCACAGGCTTTACGTTTGTTGAGAGCGGAGCAAAGCGAATGGCGTAGGCGGTAACAGCGGCAGCCACGAGGAGGAGATAGTCTAGCGGGACAAGAGCGCCCGTAAACATGAGATCGATTCGCTTCATACTTTGCTGATTGTAGCACGATTGTTAGGGCGAGAAAATGAAAAACCCCGTAGAAACGGGGTTTTTCAGCAGGCGGTGCCGATAAGCCGAATTTTGTCTCACTTCTTATTGCGACGCAATGAGAAGTCAGGACGACCATCTCTCTTGTTCTTGTATTGCTACAAGACTTTAGCGAGCGACCGAATCTTGCTCTTGCACCAAAACGGGTTTGCCGCCACTGCATGTCACCATGCAGGGAGTGTGGTTGCACGCTAGTTACCTAGCGCACCTTCCGCACACGTTTCACTTTTCTTCACCTTGCTTACGCGAGGGTGAATAGTCTGTCTCTGTTGCGTACTACGTTACCGTTTCCAGTAGGCAGTACCCCGAAAATTCTTTCGTTTTCTCGAGACTTTCCCTAGGTTTGCCTCGAAAGTGAGGGATAGCTGCGTGCAGCCAATCCAATCCCTCACCACCGAAGGTATGCCTGGTCGCCGTTAGCGACGTTTTTTCTCATTGTGCCGTTGCCGACACACGGGTGTTCGGACTTTCCTCACCTTTTCACCCTTTTTCAAGGATGGAGGGCGCGGTCGTCTGGCACGCCTGCGGGTTTTATATTAGCAGAAAAAGAGGGGAAAGTAAAGACAAACGCCCTAGTCCGAAGACGAGGGCGTCGAGTGTCACCCAGCAGTCGCACGAGGGCGTTGCTGGCACGTATATTTTGGCCGGGCGGCCAATGTGGAGGTAGTGATGTAGGAACAGTCGACCGGGCGGTCGACTAGCTGATGGCGGCGCCGATGAAGCGCGCGAGCGCCTCGGTGCTGATCTGGTTCGTGATCTGGTCCTGGAGCTCGATGAACGCGTTGTTCACCGAGTCGCGCTTCGCTTCGCTCGACACACAGTAGAACATCACGCTGCGAGCGCGACGCACGAGCTGGCTCGCTTCGCTTGCGGAGAGCGTGTCGTGATTCGGGCACTCCTCGGGGTAGCAGAGGCGCGTGGCCTCGACGAGCATCTTGCCCTTCGGCAGGGCGTCGATGCCGTTGCGCTTCAGCGAGTCCGTGAGAACCTGGAACCGATCACGGTCCGCCTGACTGGTCAGGTTGTTGGCCGGGCTGTTCTTCTTGAACGCTTCCTGGGACTTGCGCGCGCGCTCCTGCTCTGCGAAGAGCATGGGCGGTTGCGACTTGCTCGTGCGGGCCGGGCGGCGTTCACGAGGCACGGGGGTGGCGGTGGGGGTGACAGAACGGAGTTCCAAGGTTGACCTCTGATTGGACGTGACGCACCCGGGAGTGGATGCGTACGAAGTATAGCAGAATGGCTTAAATTAGCAAGAAAAGGGGTTAGGGCCCACTTCATCCTAGCGGACTACGTTAGGACTGGAAAGTAGGAAGTAGGGTGAAAAGAAGACCGCCCCAGTTCCGTGAGAGGAATGGGGCGGTGCGGGTGGTGCTGTCTTGAGGACGCTGTCTACTTGGCGGAGGCGACCATCTCCGCCGGTTCCGGCGAGAGGAAGTCCTGCCGGCGGGCGGCGAGCTCCTTCTCGCGGCTCGAGCGGGCGTTCACGCCGCAGAAGCAGTCGGCGAAGAGGAGGATGTCGCCGTCCTGGAGGTGGCGCTGCAGCATGACATCGTCGCTCGAGAGCCGGACGAGGTCACCGCGGATCAGGGTCTGGGTGATCTGCTCGACGACCGCGAGGGTCATGGCCTTGTTGATCGAGGTGGCGGTGCAGAACTTGGCCCACTGAGTGCGCCAAGCGTTGTGCGCCTTGAGCTTCTCGCCATCCATGCGGACGGCGCGCTCGGTGGCACCGATGATGTCGCGGATGCGCGAGTCCAGGAAGAGCTCGGGCGAGTTCTCGATCACGCACTTGATGGTGATCATGGCGCAGATGGCGGGGTGAGGCCGCATGACGTGCGCGACGATCGCGTTCTTCGCGGCGTCGAAGCCGCGGGCCACGCGCTTCTTGACGGTGGAGGTGCGGACCCGGGTGGTGACCTGGGTCGTCTCCGGTGCCGGGCGGCGCTCGGAGGGGGTGCGGCTCGGGCCGCGGTGGCCGTGCGGGAAGGAGCGGGCGTGGGCGGCGTGGTGCGATGCAGTCTGCAAGGGACTCTCCTTGTTGAGTTTCACGCTTCACCAACCACGGTAAAGCTCGCGAACATTAGCAGAATATTAAAAAAAGAGCAACTCGTGCCGGCGTGGCACGAGTTGGAGCCCTATTCGGGGGCGACGGGGGACGATTCAGCGATCGACCCGAGAGTGGCGCACAGTAGGTAAGCGCCTACGACGCTGAAGCCGAGGATGTTCTGGGTGTTCAGGCTGGCGAGGTCGGCTTGGTGGCAGGCCAGAAGGATGATGAGTCCGATCGGTGCACCACCAAGTGAACCGAACGTGAAAGCCTTCATGATGGCCTTGTGAGGGACGGGCTGGTCTGCGTGCATTGCTTCTCGTTGGCGCAAGCGCCGCAAGAATGGATCCATCATGGACGTGATCACCTCGTTGTTGTGGGAATAAAAACAACCGGACTAGTATGCCCGGTTGTTTTGTTTTGGTCAATTAGCGTAGACCAAGACGCTCTTTTGCAAGATCGATCGTTTTTTGACTAGCGTGAACGGCTTTTTGTGAGCCTTCGGTGATTATTCTATCGAGTTCTTCCGGGTGCGTCATTAGTCCCTTGATCTCAGCTTGCATGGGAGTTAAATGCACGATGAGCGCTTCTGCGACGTCGTCTTTTAGGTCTTTCATGCCCTTGCCTTCATAGCTTGTAGCGATTTTTTCCAGCGATTCACCGGTTATGAGATGGTGAATGGTCAGAAGATTTTTTACGCCAGGGCGATTGTCATCTACGGTGATGATTGGTTGAGAATCGGTGACGGCTGAGCGGATTTTCTTACGAATAACATCCGCTTCATCAAGAAGGGCGATGTAGTTTTTGGCGCTACTTGCGCTTTTGCTCATCTTCTTTTCTGGGTCATCGAGGCCCATGATGCGAGCGCCGACTTTTCCAATCAGGGGTTTTGGTACGGTAAAAGTTTCGCCAAAGTCGCGATTGAAGCGCTCTGCGAGATCACGGGTAAGTTCTAGATGCTGTTTTTGATCTTCACCGACCGGTACTGCCTCGGTTTGATAAGCGAGAATATCGGCAGCCATCAGGATTGGGTAGGTGAAGAGGCCAACTGAGACGTTTTCACCTTTGCCCTTTGCTTTATCTTTGAACTGCGTCATGCGTTCAAGTTCTCCGATGCGAGTTCCTGTTTGTAAGATCCAAGCGAGTTCAGTATGAGATGCTACTTGTGACTGTTGGAACAATACGGTTTTTTTTGGATCGATGCCGGCTGCAAGATATGTGGCAGCGACAAAGCGAATATTCTCACGAAGTTTTTTTGGATCTTGCGGCACCGTAATAGCATGAAGGTCAGGGATCATCATGAAAAGTTCATGCTCTTCTTGCAGGGCGACGGCTGGTAAGAGTGCCCCGAAGTAGTTGCCGATGTGGAGGATGTTTGTTGGTTGAATTCCGGTGAGGACGCGCATATGGCTCCTATTGTAGTAGATTTTCTTATGGAAAAGCAAAACACCCCGTGATGAGGTGTTTTTGCTCGCTTTAGACTTCAATGAGTACTGGAAGAATCATTGGTCGGCGTTCTGTTTTCTGGAAGAGGAACTTACCGAGTTCGTCACGGATAATGCCTTTAACATTATCTGGATCAAGTGGGGAGCCTGTGGCTTTATCCATCAAGAGCTTTTCCAAGTGACGACGCGTGAGACCGATGAATTCTTTATTGTCTTTCATGTGGAGGAAGCCGCGGCTAACGATATCCGGTTGGGTGATAAGCTTGCCAGTTTTCTTTTCAAACTGAGCAATCACCACGACCATGCCATCTTCAGCGAGTGCCTGACGATCACGCAAGACAACTTGCGAAACGTCACCAACGCCGAGACCGTCAACGAAGACGTATTCGGTTGGGACTTTTTCTTTGGTAAGAACGCCGCCTGTTGTGCCGTCTGAGAGTTTGGTGAACTCCATCACCTGACCGTTGTCGGCAACATAGACGTTTTCATCTTTCCATCCCATCGAGTACGCCACCTCAGCGTTTTCACGCAAAAGGAAGTGGTTGCCTTCAATTGGGGCGTAGTACTTTGGTTTGAAGAGGGAAAGCATGAGCTTGATATCCTCCTTCATGGCGTGACCACCGGCGTGAACGTCCATGATGTCTTTGTGCAAGACACGAGCGCGCTTGCGGTAGAACGTATCTTTCAAGCGCTGTACTGAAGCTTCGTTACCCGGAATGACAGAACTTGAGAAGATGATTGTGTCATCACGATCGATCTTTACAAAGCGATGTTCGTCGCTTGCGATACGCGCAAGAGCGGCGCGCTTTTCACCCTGCGCACCGGTACAGATGATGGTGACTTTATCCGCTGGGTAATTATTCACCTGTTCGATCGGGATGATCGATTTTTCACTTACTTTGATATAGCCAAGCTCCTTAGCGATTTCAACGTTCGCTTTCATGGAGTAGCCTTCAAGCGCGATCTTGCGACCAAGACGCTCTGAGATTTCCATGATTTGCTTTACACGTGAAAGTAGGGAAGCGAAGGTTCCAACGATCACGCGACCGCGAGCCTTTTCAATGATTGAAGCGAGTTCATCGCCGATCACTTTTTCTGACTTTTGGCTTCCAGCACGATCAGCATTTGTGGAATCTCCCATGAGGAGAAGTACGCCAGCCTCACCAAGGCGAGCCATTTTGTGGAAGTCAGCAGGTGGGGCGCCTACTGGGTGGAAGTCGTATTTCCAGTCACCCGTGTGACACACGGTACCGACCGGGGTTTCGATCACGATACCAGCAGAGTCTGGGATGTTGTGGTTGATGTGGAAGAAGTGCACTTTGAAAACTCCAAGCTGCAATTCTGTATCAATCGCGATTGTTTTGACGTTTACACGGGATGATGGGAAGTCAGTTTGACGCTTTTTGATAATGCCGGCAGCAAGAGGTAGAGCGTAAACTGTTGGGTTGCCGATTTCTGAAACGACGTGCGGAATAGCGCCGATGTGGTCATAGTGACCGTGGGTGATAACAACGCCGCGAACGTTTTTCTCTTTACCTTTGAGGTACGAGGTGTTCGGGATGATGTAATCAACGCCTGGCATGTCTTCATCTGGGAACTGCAAGCCGAGGTCTACGATTACGATATCGTTTTCGTATTCAATAAGCGTACAGTTGCGGCCGACTTCTTCAAGTCCGCCAAGAACGATTACACGCAGTTTGCCGGCGTGAAAAGTCTGCTCTGAGATAACTCCCGGAGTAAGAGTATTGATAGCCGTTTCTGGTTTACGAAACGGGGCGCCATGACTAGCTGGGCGTGGGCGACGTGGGCCGCCTGCGCGTGGGGGTCGTGGACTACTTTGGGGTTTGAAATTACCCATAACAAAACTGTCTAAATCTTCATTCAATTTTAAGAGTCACAGAATGATCCTGACAGTCGTTTGACGTTGATGTTTGGTATCAACATAAAGCGACTAGCAAAATCTGTTTGGTGCGGATGGGGAGACTCGAACTCCCAAGTCTTGCAACATACGCTTCTGAGACGTACGCGTATACCAGTTCCGCCACATCCGCATGGTTGATGCAGGGCTAACAATCAGCTGCTAGGGTAGCACGGATGGTGCCTTTGGTCAACGTAGCTTAAGGCGTGGCTTAGTGCGAGCATACCACGATTCTATGTCTGCAAAGCGATCGGATGGCGTAATGATGCTTGGAATATTTTCACCGTTAATGCTTGCAGAGAGGGCGTAGGTGAAGGTTGGCTGATAGAGGATGATGGCGGCAGCTTGTTCTTCAATATTTTGCATGATTACTTCCCACTGAGCTTTTGTTTCTTCTGGGGTAGTGGCTGTTTTGAGTGCATCAAGAGCAGCGTCCGCTTCTGGGTCGCTAAATTGAGCGATATTGAGTCCAGGATAGGCGCCTTGGCTTGAATGCCAGTAGAGGTATGGGTTTGGGGTAGCGCCGTAGGAGGTTGTTGCTAAAAGTAGATCAAATGATCGACTGGCAAGAATATCCGGCTGTAGGCGAGACGGGGCAATTGGTGTGATATTTACGGTTACACCAAGGGGCGACCATTGTTCTTTGAGGGTCTGGGCAACGCGTAGGAGTTCTGGATCATCAATTGTTACCAGATTGAGGACGAGCTCAACGCTGTCTTTACTGCGAACGCCATTTTCACCCATTTTCCAACCGGCCAGTTCTAGGGTGGTAGCGGCTTGGGCTGGATTTGCGACGCCAGGATTAGCGGCTTGATCGAACATTCCAGGAAGAATGATAGAAGCGTGTGCGGTGGCTTGCCCGTCTTTTGCTTGCGTTACCAGGGCAGTTCTATCGGTAGCAAGAGTAAGAGCTTTGCGTACATCAAGTTCCTTGAGGGCGCTTGTTGTTTTAAGGTTTATGAAAGCTGCTACGTAACGAGACGTTGGTACGTTAATAAGCGTAACGTTTTTATCGTTTTGGAATTTGAGGCTTTCTAGTTGCTCTAAACCGGCAGCACCTTCAATGTTGCGATTACGTAGAGCGTCGGCTAGCTCTGTGGAATCAAAGAAGAACTTAAAGGTGAGATTTGAGATGTTTGTTTCTTTAACGGCGTTTGGATTGCGCTTCAGGGTGATGGCCCGAATATTGCCCTTGGAATCGGTAGTAATTTTTTCAAACATGTATGGACCGTTTCCAACGGGTTTCAAGTTTAATGCTACGCGCGTAGCATTTTGTGCTGGAATATCACTCCAAAGGTGAGCGGGTAGTAAGCCGGAAGTAAGAGCGTTTAAGAAGTCAGCTCTTGGTTCAGGGAGAGTGAACGTGACGATGCGATCAGCGGTTGCTTCAACGGTTACTCCCGTGAACTGTGTGATGAGAGGAGAGTTGTATGCTGGGTTTTGGGCGGCGGTGACTGTGAAGTACACGTCGTTCGCGGTGATTGGTTCGCCATCGTGCCAGGTGGCGTCTTGGCGAATGGTGGTGGTGTAGATTTTGCCGTCTTCGCTTACCGAGACGCTTTCCGCGATATCAGGTACAACGCCCACTCCTGGCTCATAGGCCATGAGTCCTGAGAACACGAGACGAGTGAGATCTGCATCTACATCATTTAGTGAGGCGTAGAGTGGATTTACAAGGCGAGGAGTGCCTGCTAGGCCTTCCGTGTAGCTTCCGCCAGCGGCTGGGGTCCAGGAGATTTTTTGGCTTCCCTCATGTAGCGCTGCGCTGACGCCTGTGGTGAGTGCAATAAGAAGCGCGATGCTCACCAGGCGTTTTTCTCCGGTGCTCATGAAGCGCGGAAGTTCTTTCCACTGTGCAAGTGAGGGTATTTTTCTGCCAGATTTCATGGAGATCACTTGCTGCATGGCAAGGTGTGTACCCTGTGGTCGCCCAGTTTCTTTTGTTTTACGCAAAGTACGAACCGGAGGGGTTCGTTTTTTAAAACTACCTAGGAAGTCTGCAAAGCTTTTTTTAGGTATAGCGTCAAAATCAAACGTGAATCAACATTCACGTTATTGATTTAGAAAGTATACAACGTGTTGAGAAGTGCAACGCAGAAAAAGAGGATAGCAACAACAACCGTGAGGCCATGCAGCTTTTTCTCAATGCCACGGCGCGTGCGGTATACGTTGCCGTCTCCACCAAGGGCAAATCCTGCTCCGCTACCGCGAGCCTGGAGTAATACTGCACCGCAGAGAATAGCGGCAAGGACGAGTTGGAGAATTGTGAGAATCATAGATATCACGAGCGTATCAGAATACGGGCTATTCGTAAAGGTTTTTGTCTATTTGATACACTGTAGGTAGTTATGGATTTTTTGGAGGACATTGAGCGAAAATCAGAGGCATTGCCGACTGCTACAAAGCAGGCTTCCGCGCCTATTCAGCGAGCACCTTTTAACGTAGCCGCGCTTTTTACTGGTTTTATTTTTGTTCTTTTTCTTATCATTGTTATTGGTTTTAGTTGGCAGGTTTTTAGTTATTATCAAAAACTTCAGAAAGGGGCAGTGGTTTTTGCGCCGGGTACTTACTCTTCTACGGTTGCTTCAACTGATCGCTTAGAGGCGCTTGTTCAAGGGGCTCCTGGTTCTGGCGCCTTGGCAACCACCGATGATCCGCATATCGGGTCACCGGACGCCGCTATTACCATTGTGGAGTTTGCGGATTTTGGTTGCCCGTACTGCGCTGAGGAGCGATTTGTTCTTGATGCACTTGTGAAGAAGTATCCGGACGATGTGCGTCTTATTTATCGAGATTTTCCATTAACTGATGTACATCCTGGCGCTGAACTTGCGGCCATGGCGGGGGAGTGCGCTCAAGAACAAGGGAAGTTCTGGGAGTTTCACGAAGCGCTTTTTGCCGATCAAGGAGTTTTTACACTCGATTCACTTGTAGTCACTGCGCAAGAGGCTGGTTTGCGAGTATCATTGTATGAGCAGTGCATGACTAGCGGCATTTATGAGGATGAAGTCATGCAGGATTTGGCCGATGGCGTTCAAGCTGGTGTCACCGGTACTCCCACCTTTTTTATCAATGGACTTAAAGTAGAAGGAGCGATCCCTTATGGCGTTTTCGACGAACTCATCAAAGCTTTCTTGGCTCAAGAATAGTTTTTTACTGGTTTTCAGCTTAATCGTTGGCTTGTTTTTTCTTACTTTTTCGGTATCAGCACAGGAGAAAAATTCCTGTACGTGTTTTTGCGGTGATGAAACATTAGGTGCTCTTAAAACAGATAGTGTTGAGTTTTCTAGCGATCCTGCCACCTGTCAGGAGACTTGTAATGAAGTTGGCACTATCTATATTGGTTGTTATACCCAACAGGAGCAGTATCCAACGGCTAACAATCTGTGTTGGACGCAAAGTCAGTGTAATAGTTATTCAAAAGAGCGAGCGGGCGTTACGAGTGGCGCTAGTTTTGGTGGGCAAAGCCCATACTGTGTGCGGCAAGCTGGATCTGGGGCGCCTACTGGGTATTGTTATGCTGATCCGCTGCCTTTAACGCTGAACGTGCCGATTTTAGGTGTTACCCAGATAGCAAATTTAGCAACCTACGTTAACTTGGTTTATCAGTGGCTTTTGCCGGCGGGTGCCATTATGGCCGTTGTTATGGTCATGATTGCGGGTTTTCAGTATGCAACCGCGGGAGGTAATGCCGGGCAGGTGGGTGCTGCTAAGGAGCGTATCTTTCAGGCGCTCATGGGACTTGTGCTTTTGATGGGTGCGTACACGATTTTGCGCTTTATTAGTCCTGATCTTGTGAAGCTTGATTTGGCGCGCGTGCCAATGATTAAAGAAGCAGAGGTTATTGATCCAAGTCTTTCATGCGAGGTCCTTAAGGAGCAGTATGGTTTTAGTGTTACTCCAAGTGGTGGTCAGGAGTGCGGTAATAAGGGGACTATTCAAGCTATACCTGAGGATACGAACTCGACATCCTGGAAAGTGGGGGATGAGTGTCAGTATTTAGCTTGCGGTACACCTGGTCAGGCATGCGTTGTGGCAGCTGATGGTACGGGAACATGTGTTTCTTGTGACAATGTAAATGGTATTTGGGGAGAGCTTACACCTTCTGAAACTATTTGTTCTTCTATAGAGTCAACGCTCACGCAACTTGATAAGAAGAATCAGATTGTTTCTGATCCAAACATGAGAAATGTTTACATGTGTGAGTATTCTTCAGCTTTTGTTACCGCAGATACTTCTTGCATTGCAGTTTACAGTGACAGCACTACCAAGGCGTTGAATTGTCAGCAGTTGACAACTAACGCTGCTCAGAATCCTGATAACCCTTGCGCGGTTTACGATAAAGTTGTTGTTTCACCGGGTAATGGCTTGGCTGTTTCTGTAGAGTTTTCTAATGTCTATGATTTAATTACGGATGTTTGTAATAATGATCCATGTCAGATCGCTGCCAAGTTTAATAAAGCCGGCTGCGAAATGCAGGAGGCCTCGCAGTCACTTCTGAGTGCGTATGTTGAGGCGAGTACCGGTTATGACTTTGTGCAGTGGTGGAATGGGACGGGTTCTGAAGATACGATCTACAATGCTTGCAAGACGAAATAACAAAACTCCCGAGCAATGAAGCTCGGGAGTTTTATTTTACTTAGCAGCGATGAGCTCTTTGAGCTTGCGGCCGAAGTCTTTGATGAAACCGAGTTTGGCGCGGCGTACTTTGTACACCTTCACGAGCTCGAGTTTCGAAATGGCTGGAGAAGTAACAGGGAAGATCTTTTCAACACCGTAGCCGTTTGATTCTTTGCGAATCGTGAAGCTGCGGGAGGCGCCAGCGCCGCGAACGGCGGTGATCATGCCCTCAAAGATCTGAACACGCTCGCGTGGCTCACCTTTGGCACTAAGATCCTGAATCTTCTCGTGAAGACGTACGATCATGCCTGGCTTGAGCTCGGCAGCGGTTGTGAGAGTAGCGTTCATTTGCTCGGTCATACCTTAAAATAGGCTTTACAAGATGGGCGAAGTGTAGCGGAGTTTTATAGACAGGTCAAGCTGTGGCTGGGGTAGGGAGGTTTTTGAGGATTTGTTCGGTTACTTCAGTTGGGGTGAGGTTTGCTGTATCAATAACAAGGTCGTAATGACCAAGATCGGAGAAATCAGCGTTATACCACTTTTTATAGCGTTCTTTACTCTGATTTACCCGATTTTCAAGGGCTTTTTGTGCTTCCTCTACTGTTGCGTATGCCCGCTCATCTTCGCGATTGTTCGTTTGTTGGCGCTCAGCGAGGATGCGTTTTGCACCTATTGCTGGATCGATATTCAAGAAAACCTTGAAACTTTGGGGAATGAAGTGCCACGATAGCCAGCCGTCAATGATGAAGTTGTCTTCGGCTTTCGCGAGCTCTATTTGAAAGGCGTCGGCATCTTTGTCGGTGGAGGGGTCTTGCATCCCGATTTCGTTCAACTCATCTATGGTGATTCCGCGTGAAATCGCCATTTTTCCTCGTAAATCACCCATTGAATAACTTTTGTATCCAAGGCGTTTCGCTAAGATGTCCTTCACCGTGGTTTTTCCGGCGCCAGGGTATCCTGCCAGGGTGATGATCATAGGATTAGGAGAGTTTGTGGAGAGTCGTTAGAGCTTCCTCAAGTTCCTGGGGTAAAGGTGCGCTAAAGGTTTGGGTGGTGCCGTCTGGCAGGGGGATAGTTAGCTGCGTAGCATGAAGGAAGATGCGGCCAAAATTGAATGGCTTTAGATCTTTGCGGTTGTAGACGGTGTCGCCAGCTACTGGGTGGCCAAAGGCGAACATATGGGCACGAATTTGGTGAGTTCGGCCGGTTTCGATGCGAACGCGCAGGAGGGTGGCGTTTGCGTACCTTGTTACAACATCAAAGTGGGTGATCGCTTCCTTTCCTTCTTGTGAGGTTGGGCGAGCAGCCATGCGGGCACGCGTTTTTGAGCGAGCGATTGGGAAATTGATCGTTTCGGCGTCATCTTTCACGATATCGTGGACGAGGACGGTGTAGATCTTTTCAGCGTGACGATTCTTGAATTGGTCCTTTAAAAAGGCGTGGGCACGATCGTTTTTAGCGGCAATAAGGACGCCTGAAGCATCTTTATCTAAGCGATGCACGATACCCGAGCGGGTTTTATCTCCTCCAACGCCCTCTATGGCTGGGTAGTGTGCAAGCAGTGTGTCTGCCACGGTCCAGGTTTTGCTTGTTGCGGTAGGGTGAACAAGTAGGCCAGCGGGCTTGTTTACGACGATAACATCATCATTTTCAAAGAGAATCGGCACCGTTACCACCTCTTTTTTAACCTTTTTCTCAATTTTTTTATCAAAAGTGATCACGTCCTCGTTATTGGCAATAACGTGAGGTGTTACTTCTATGCCATTCATCTTTACCTCGCCACTTTTAATGAGGCGCTGTGCTTGAACGCGGCTAACCTTAAGCGCGGCCGCAAGGGCGACATCGAGACGCTTTGGTTCAGTAATAGCGAGGTTTACGGTTTTCATGGGGGGAGTATGGCATTCTTTCGGTTTTTTTGCTAGTCTTGGCGGGCGTGGGCGTGTAGCTCAGTCGGTTAGAGCTCCGAGCTTATACCTCGGTGGTCCTTGGTTCGAATCCAAGCACGCCTACCACACGAGAAACGCTTTAAAATTTTCCATGACTGTGTCGACGGCTTGCGCTCCGGCCTCAACGTACGTTTGTAGTACGTCTCGGTCGGTGCTCGCCGTCTCCTTGTCCTGAAAAATTTTAAAGCGTTTCTCCGGTGAGATGTTCTTCATGACTGGCGGTGTCGTCGGCCTTGGGCTCGGACTCAACGTACATTTGTAGTACGTTTCGTCCTGTGCCAGGCCATCTCCTAGCCAGCGAAAATTATAGAACATTTCTCTATACAGGTTTTGTCGCGTAATAAGATGCGATAATTGTTCGTGAGAATTTCCGTTTGATCTGTCTGCGGTACAATAGAGATGTTTCTATGATATTCATCCCATTCTTACTTCTTGGGCTTTCGATCGCATTTTTCTACCTGGCTCACGTGCAGGAGAACAGTCAGATGCGTTCGTTTGGTTTCATTTTGCTTATAGCGTCACTTGGGTCGGGATTTATTACGTACATTGCACTAAGTGCCTTGGGCTAATATGCTTGCGAATCTTTTTTCTTCTTTAACTTTTTCCCTCTTTCTCCTGTGGTTTCTGACGTATTGGATTTTAGGCGGAATTTTATTTGCAACCGTGGCGGCCTCTAAGTTCATTCGAGTTAACAAAGCTATTTTCAGCTGTTTGTTCGCGCTTTGTGCAATGGTTACGGCATATGCAGCTGCCTGGATGGGGCCCTTGGCTGTACGCTCCACCCACCTTCGTTGTTTACTTGATTCACGAAGCGGTGGCTCAAGTTTGCAGGCCCTCTTTTCTTGCGGTCCCTTTGAGATGATTTTTTCCGGTGTTGTATGGTTCTTTTTGTTACTCGGGCTTGGGTCTGCTGTCATGGCAGTCAGTGTTCAGCGTCGTGATAAACGCCGTCCGGTTGCAGCGGTAAGTTGATTGACATGGTGTAACTTCGGACGTATAGTTTTACCGCTTTTTTCAAATTCGGTGCGGGCGTATAGCTCAGTTGGTTAGAGCGTCACATTGACATTGTGAAGGTCTCTGGTTCGAATCCAGATACGCCCACCATACAAAAAAATCTCTTAAAATAAGCCCCAGCTGTGTCAGAATGACTGGCTTCGGCCTCTCCGTACTCTATCGGTACGGTTCGGCCTGCAGTGTCATTCTTCCTTGCTGGAACATGTTTTAAGAGATTTTTTTATACAAACATTGCATTGTGCAACCGATTTGTTGCGGACTGTTTGCTAGCCAGCGAAAATCATATGAGGTTTTTCGTTCGCAAGATTGCATCGCCGAAAATTCTTTTAAGAGATTAGACTATTCTTTTTCAATAATAATCATGCCGTTTGGCATAGGGGTAACTGGGGTGTGGTTACCTGAGGGATAGTCCATGAGGGAGTCAGCAATGATGGCTTCTGTATATGGGTAGTTGGCGCCATTTTGTGTGCCCGGGTCGTGCGTAAGGAATGTTTGTGTGCCGGGATCGTAGCCGACGATAAGCGCCATGTGGCGAAGCGGTCCGCCGCCTATGAAGTTTGGATTTTGTAGTTTAATGCCGTTGACGGCGACGATGACGATATTGCCCTTGGCTAGCTCATTTTTAATGTCTTCGGTAGTGATATTTTTTTGCACTGTGAAATTTGTGAAGTTGAGATAGCTACCGAGAAGGTTGTTTGCAGTGTCATCAATAGAGCTATCCATAAAGTATCCGAACTGCTCATTTTGCCAGTCGGACATGCTTGTTATGAGTTCTAGCGCTCGTTCTTTTGATAGATCTTCACCGCGCGCCCAGGCGACGGCCATGATCGCCGATGATTCTTCGCAGCCATCTTGTTGACGTGGATCGCTCCAGTCGCCGAGCGGTGCCTGGGCGATAAATGGAACGACATTTGTGATTTTGGCATTCTCATCAGTCGCTATCGAGATTTGAGTCAGGTTAGCGTTTGTTATGCCGAGTCCGTACGTACGCATCACTTCTAGGGCGTCGGTTGGTCGGCCTAGATAGATGCGCTTTAGCGAGACAGGGTCCACGTACCACGCTTCACCTTTTGATTCGACCGCAAGCAGAATTTTGCCGGATACGCGTTTGCTTAATTCTTGATCCCCAGTGAATGTTTGTACAGCTGTTGGGATCTTGGCGAGATTTTGATTGGAAATTCCGAGCGCTTGTTCTCGCATTATATTCCAGGCATCCTCTGGTTTTCCGAGAGAGAATCTGGTTTTGGTATCCGGATTTATGTACCAAGCTTCGCCGCGTGATTCTACTTGCAGCAAAATGCGACCAGCGAGACGTTCGCTCAATGTTTCCCCTTGGGCTTGGTAGGGGATGGTTAATGCCAGTGCTGTCAGTGCAAGAAGTGATTTTTTCATACGACAAGTTTATTGCACCATAGCAAGCATAAAAATCCCCGTGAAGGGATTTTTAGGCAAGTGCGTTATACAGTGAACGAGCAAAGCTCAACGCTTCATCTTTATCTGAGATGTCGCCGGTAAGCTGGGCGCTACGAATACGTTTTAATAATGTACGGACGTGTGGGCCAGGTGGAATTTTGAGGGCAATGAGGTCACGGCCCCGCATGAGTTTTACCGGGTTTACAAGCTGCAGCTCTTCTTTGTGACGACGAAGTGCATGAAGACGTTCTTTGAAGGTGCTATTTGTAGGATGCGCGAGGGAGTGGGCATGGGCAAGCGCAAGAAGTTCGTCGGCATGGTCGCTTGCGAGAAGGTGTGTTATTTCGTGGTTACCGTGCGAGGGAAGATTGTGCAAGCTCCTGAGGTCTTTGAGTAGCTTTGCTACGACAAGATGTGAGAATCCGTGCGCACCATGTTCATGGGCTTGGTGAAGGTGTAGTCCTGCCATGGCTTTGCGGGCGAATTTTTCTCCGGCGTCATCAAGGTGCGTGAATAGCGCAGCAAAAACCATGGATGGAGAGGCGCTTTTTAAGCGGTGTAAGCGCAGGAAGTCTTGATCGGCAAGATGCGCAAGCTGCTTTTCCGTTGCTTCTTCAGCTGCGTTGTTGAGATTGATAGTTTCCGCAAATACGCCGCTTTTACTGAGCATTGAAAAGGCATATCGCGGGTTGGCTGTGATGGCGCGTGATATTTCTGCGCCGACCTTGGCGCGAGGGATTTGAAATTCCGTTTCACCCAGATCGTTTTGATGCGTGGCTGATAATCTCGGAACTGCTTGGCTTGCGGCGTTCCAGGTTTTTGTATCAATAGTAAATCCTAGCTCTGATGCGAGTCTTATGAGGCGTAGCGTGCGTAGTGGATCTTTGGCGAATCGTTCTTTTGGTGCACCGATTGTTTTGAGTTTCTTTGCGTGAATGTCCTCTAGACCTTTCCAAGGATCATGCAGGATGCCATCTTTTAGGGAGTAGGCGAGCGCGTTAGCGGTAAAGTCACGGCGGGCGAGATCTTGTTGTAGGGATGCCGTGTGGTGGGCGATTGCGCTTTTTCTTGTTTCTACTTGCGGCAACTCTACGTTAAGTGATCCGCCCGTTGTTTGTACTTTAATAAGGCCTTGTCCGTGTGCGGTGAATTGGTCGCCATTTTTATTAAAATGAGCGGTGAGCGCTTGGGGTGTTACACCGCGTACGAGAATGTGGGTATTTTTTGGTATACGACCAATGATGGCGTCGCGAGCTGAGCCGCCGGTGAGTAGTGCATCGGCGTTTGGATTGTTTCTGAGTAACGAAAAAATAGCGCGCATGCGCTCGTCATCGGCAACGGCGCGGCCAAGCCGAGCGGTTGCAGGAACGTGGTTGGCATACATTGAGGCCAGCATGTTTATAGTATAGCAGGCGGGAGTAGGAAGTAGTTAGTGGGAGTAGACGGAAATTAGTGAGTGAGAGGATAAAGTATTGAAGTAAAAAGTGTGAAAGTTTCGAGTTAGGATATTGGATTTAAAAAGACACTGCTAGCGCAGTGCTTTTTTTAAATGCTCGATAGTGACACGTTCGGCATCGGCTGGAGATTTTTCTGGGAAGAGGAGCGTGGCGATTTCTCTTGTGCCAGCGGCCTTGAATGGTGAGCCGAGCATGAGCGCGTCATGTGGTCTTTCCGCAAAGAGATAGGCGGCAGTGAGGCCATCTACTCTTTCAAAGAAGATGACGACTACACGGGCGTTTGGTGTTTGTGAGAGGGCTTCATCTACGATGTCGTGTAGAGATTCTTCTTTGGCGCCGGAGAGGGTGAAGTCTTGGCGAGTGAGCACTGTCCAGACGAGGCCACGCTCTTCATCTGCCTTGAGGCGAGAGAGGGCTCTACCCCAAAGACGGAGTGTTTCCACGGATTTTGTACGGTAGAGATTTTCAATGATGATGTCGCGTTTAGCGCCCGCGTCCATAAGGGTGCTTGCGGCGGTGAGTGTGCGTGGTGTGACGTTTGGCGTTTTGAAACTCTTTGTTTTAGCGATCATGCCGGTCAAAATAGCGGTCGCTACTTCTTCGGTGATGGCGTCGGCGTCTTCGTTTTTTAAAATGCTGTAGAGCACCTCTGCACATGATGTTGCCTGTGGGTCAACGATGTTGATTGAGGCGTATAGTTCGTTTGCGGCTGAATGATCGACAGCGATCGTTGGCGTATCAAAGAAGAAGTCTGGATACTGCTTGGTAAGAGAACCGAGACTGTGTAGATCAGGAGCGCCAATTAAGAAGATGACGTCGTAGCGATAGCTTGAGGTTGCGACTTTGATATCTTGTGACCCCCAGGCGCCGAGTTTTGGCATGACATGAATGCGCATTTCGTCGCCATGCATGCTATATGAGAGTTCGCCAACTTTTGCCTTCTCAACATTGATATGAATGGTGAGAGAGCGAAGGTTTGCGAGATCTCCTTGAATATTTTTTGGTCCTGATAGGAAGGAGAGGGCGGCTGGTAGGCGGCCACCGGCACAGACGATATCGGCGGCTTTATTGTGGCGCCTGAGGTATGACTGTAGGGCAATGGCGGTAGCAAAGTCGTCGAGCGTTGCGAGCTCTTTAAGCGCAATAAGCGGTCGTTCCGACTGCTTGGCGTATTTGAGAAATTGCTGGTTTGGGGTAAGCGCCATGGATGCAAGTGAAGGTCTGAATGTAGCGGGGTACGGGAAAAGCGTCAAGATGATTGCCTCTTTATCTATTATTCTTTACTCTTTACACCATATGTCTGAGATGCCAAAGGCCTACGAACCACAACAGGTTGAAGATGCGTTGTATCAAGCATGGCTTGCGAGTGGTTATTTCAATCCTGATAATTTGCCGAATTTAGAGGAGCGTACTGAGGCCTTTAGCATTGTGCTGCCACCGCCAAACGTGACAGGCACCCTTCACCTTGGTCACGCCACCATGCTTGCGATTGAGGATGCGATGGTTCGTTTTGCGCGTTTGCGTGGTAAGCGCGCACTTTGGCTCCCGGGCACCGATCACGCGGCGATTGCTACGCAGTCTAAGGTTGAGAGTATTTTGCATAAGGAGACCGGCAAGAGTCGGCATGACCTTGGACGTGAAGCGTTTTTAGAGAAGGTCCGAGCGTTTGCTCAAGAGAGTCACGATACGATCGTGAATCAGTGTAAGAAGATGGGAGCCTCACTTGATTGGAGCCGCGAAGCGTATACGCTTGATGAGGCGCGTAATACAGCGGTTAATACAGCGTTTAAGCGCATGTATGACGATGGTTTGATTTATCGTGGGTACCGGGTTGTTAACTGGGATCCGATTGGTCAGACAACGATCGCTGACGACGAGATTGTTTATAAAGATGTTACCGCTACGCTTTATACATTCCAGTACGCTAAGAATATTCCGATTGTCATTGCGACTACGCGACCTGAGACCAAGGTTGGTGATACGGCAATTGCGGTGCACCCGGAAGGGAAGTGGAAAGAGTACATTGGGCAGACGTTTGAGAATGTTGCTTTTGCTGGAGCTACGATTACTCTTCGGGTTATTAGTGATGAGGCGGTTGATCCGGAGTTTGGAACGGGAGCGCTTGGTGTTACTCCGGCGCACAGCTCGATCGACTTTGATATGAGCAAGCGTCATAATTTGCCGCTTGTGCAGGTGATCGGTGAAGATGGCAAGATGATGCAAGAGGTGGGTACGGTTGTTAGCGGCTTGAACACAAAAGATGCTCGCGAAAAGATTGCGCAGTGGTTGCGTGATCAGGGACTCATGCAATCTGAGGAAGAAATGCAGCAATCACTCTCAACTGCTGAGCGAACTGGGGGAGTTATCGAACCGCTTCCTAAGCTTCAGTGGTTTATTGACGTGAATAAACCATTTGTTCGTGATGGGCAAGAAACAAGTTTGAAGAAACTCATGCAAGACGCAGTCCGCTCAAAGGCGATCGAGATTTTGCCAGATCGTTTTGAGAAAACATACTTCCATTGGATTGATAATCTTCGCGATTGGAATATTAGTCGTCAGATTTGGTTTGGTCACCAGGTGCCTGTTTGGTACAAAGGTGAGGAAATTGTGGTTGGCGCTAAGCCTGAGGGCGATGATTGGGTTCAGGATGAAGATACGCTTGATACTTGGTTTTCATCCGGACTTTGGACCTTTTCAACGCTTGGCTGGCCAGAAGAGACGGTTGATTTTAAAACATTCCATCCAACGACTGTTCTTGAAACGGGATACGATATTTTGTTCTTCTGGGTAGCGCGCATGGTGCTCATGTCTACCTATCTTGTGAATGACGTGCCGTTTAAGACGGTGTATTTGCATGGACTTGTTCGTGATGAGCAGGGAAGAAAGATGAGTAAGTCGCTTGGCAACATCATCAATCCGCTCGATATGATTGAGAAGTACGGTGCAGACGCGACGCGTTTAGCGCTTGTTGTTGGCAATACTCCTGGAAATGATTTGCGATTATCTGAGGAGAAGATTGCGGGATACCGTAATTTCACGAACAAACTTTGGAATATTTCGCGTTTCATTGGCATGAAAGCGGGTGGGTTGCGGCACGTTGCAAACGTTACCCCGGTGACTCTTTCTGACCGGTATATTCTTGGACGCTTGTCTGAGATCACTACTAAGATGACCGCGCTTCATGAGGCGTATGACCTTTCGCTCGCTGGTGAACTCCTTCGTGATTTTACGTGGAGTGAGTTTGCTGACTGGTATCTTGAGATAGCCAAGGCTGAGGAGGGTAAAGAGGATATTTTGCTCTATGTTTTGGAGCGTCTCCTCATTTTGTGGCATCCGTTTATGCCATTTGTGACTGAGGAGATTTATAAGGGCTTTGATCAGGGGATGATCGTTGTTGCTACGTGGCCGAATGCTGAACATGCGCTTATTGAGGCTGATCGAGTGGCTTTTGAGCGCTTCCAAGAGATAGTGGCGGCGGTTCGCAATGTGCGAGCGACGTATAAGATTGCGCCGAGCACGCGCATGCACGTACGTCTTGTTGGGGGACAGACTGGTGAGGCGCTATTGCCGGTACTTTCGCACTTAACGCGTGCTGATGTTGTTCGTGCTCCTGAAGCATTTCCTGAGGCGGCTAACGTTGTTGCTGGTGGAGAGACGGTTAGTGTAGATTTGGCTGGTCTTGTTGATTTTGGCAAAGAGCGTGAACGACTCACTAAAGAGATCGCTAGCGTTTCAACCTATGTTCATACGCAAGAAGGGAAGCTTGCGAATACAGAGTTTGTGAAGAACGCCCCCGAAAAAGTGATCACGATGGAACGCGCTAAGCTTACCGATGCGCAAGCTCGGTTAGCTGCACTTGAAGGGGAGCTCGCTGCGTTAGCGAAATAAGAATATTTAGTAAAAAGCACACGGAGAAATCCGGTGCTTTTTGTTTACGGGGTTTCGTTGAATCTTTAGGGGGTCCGTGGTAGGGTAGGCGGTGAATGTTCGCTTTTTCTTTTGATTATGACCCCTGCATCCAGTCAGATTGATCACTTGTTAGCGCATGGCGTAAGTGAGGTGTATCCGACGCCTGGAGCACTTGCTGAGGCACTTTCTAGTGGTCGTAGATTGCGTATTTACGTTGGTGTTGATCCGACTTCGCCTTCGCTGCATATTGGTCATGCGATGCAGTTTCGTAAGCTTCGAGAATTTCAGGATCTTGGTCATGAGGTTATTCTTTTGATTGGATCGTTCACGGCCATGATCGGAGACCCGACAGACAAGCTTGCGGTGCGTAAGCAGTTAACCTCGGAAGAGGTGGTGGCAAACGCTAAGACCTATAAAAAGCAGGCTGCTAAGATTTTGCGCTTTACCGGGGAGAATCCTGCAAAACTCATGTTTAACCACAAGTGGTTATCCAAGATGAGTTTTTCTCAGGTGGTTGATCTAGCGAGTCATTTTACGGTGCAGCAAATGATGGAGCGTGACATGTTTGAGAAGCGCCTTCTTGAAGGTAAGCCGATTCATTTGCACGAGTTTTTTTACCCGCTTATGCAGGGGTATGATTCCGTTGCCATGGATGTTGATGTAGAAATTGGTGGCTCTGATCAGATTTTCAATATGCTTGCTGGCAGAACGCTCATGAAAGCCATGAAGGGCAAGGAGAAATTTGTGTTGGCGGTAAAGCTACTCACAAATGATGAAGGTAAGAAGATGAGTAAGTCTGAAGGTGGGTTTATTGCTCTTACGGATGCACCTGAGGACATGTTCGGAAAGCTGATGGCTATGGGTGACTCCATGATCTTGCCGTACTTCGAGCTTGTGGTTGGTTTGCCTTCCTCGGAACTCGATCAGATTCGTACTGAGCTATCAAGTGGAGTTAATCCTCGTGATATTAAATTACGTTTAGCAGAAACAATTACGAGCATGTACCACACGGTGGCAGCAGCGAAACGTGCAAAAAAGCATTTTATTAGCGTCTTCTCACAAAAAGAGATGCCTACTGAGATTGTTGACGTTCAGGTGCCGGTTGGCGTGAGTGTTATTCAGGCGCTTGTTAGCGCTTCGTTTGCAACGTCGAATGGCGAGGCTCGTCGTTTGATTGAGCAAGGGGGAGTGAAGCTCGGGGATGCTGTTGTTACCGATGTGCAGGCGGTTGTTTCTAGTCTTCCGGTGATTCTTCAGAAGGGAAAGCGTCATTTTGCTCGTCTTGTTGTTTAAGTATGTACGCATTAACACGAGTTAAAAAGGAGGCACTGACCAGTTTGAAGAAAGCGATCGGTAAGAAGTACCCCGTTTCAATCGACATGCTTGGTGAACCCCCGGATGCTAAAATGGGAGATATTAGTTTTCCGTGTTTTGCGTTAGCAAAGGGCATGGCGCGCAATCCAGCGGAGATTGCTACGGAGATTGCAGCAAAGATTGGACCGTCATCACTTATTGCACGCGTGGTTGCTGTTGGTCCTTACGTCAATTTCACCGTAGATGGCGCGGCTTTTGTTGGTGCTGTTTTGACGGATGTTGTGAAGGATGGGAAGCGTTATGGCAAATCAACAACTGGTCGCGGTAAGAAGGTTTTAGTTGAGTACGCGAATTTAAATACGCATAAGGAGATCCACATTGGTCACGTTCGTAATTTAGCGTTAGGTAAATCGCTTGTGGAGCTTTTGCGCCGTACTGGCTATGGCGTTACGCCGGTTGCTTATATTAATGATCTTGGCAATAACGTTGCGCGAGCTTTGTGGGGAGTAATGAAGCTTCACCCAGGTGAAGAGCCGCCGGAAGATGCGCTTAATTGGCTTGGCTCTATTTACGCCGAGGCAACAGCGGCGCTTGAAGCTGATGAGGAGCGCAAGGCAGAGGTTTCTCAGATTCAGCGTGACCTTGAGAATATGGAAGGGGAGGTGGTACCACTTTGGAAGAAGAGTCAGAAGTGGTCGATGGATGCGCTTAAGGCTGCTTATGCTGAGCTTGGACTGGAGCTTGATCATATTTACGAGGAGCACGATTTGATTGATGAAACTCATGAGATCGTTAAAAAGCTTTTGACGCAGGGGATCGCTAAGATGAGCCAGGGCGCTGCGATTGTTGATTTAGAGAGTGAGGGGCTTGGTGTAAATTTACTGCGTAAGAGTGACGGCACGCTTTTGTATAACGCAAAGGATTTGGCGCTTGCCTATCGCAAGGAAGCTGACTATGCGGCTGATCGATCGCTTATCGTCGTTGATACAAGACAGTCACTGGCTTTTAAGCAATTAGCAGAGACTTTGGACCGCATGGGATTTCCACGTGAGGTTTTGCATATTCCGTATGACTTTGTAACCCTTCCTGAAGGGGCCATGAGCTCACGTAAGGGGAATATTGTGCGCTGGACCGATGTGCGTGACGCCATGATTGAGAAGCTGTCGCAAGCAACTCGAGAGCGCCATGCTGATTGGAGTGATCGTAAAGTTCGTGACAATGCGCGTGCCTTAGCGTTTGCAAGCGTGCAGTTTATGATGCTTCGTCAGGATCCGGAGAAAACGTTAGTTTTCGATATGGATGAAGCGATGTCGACCGATGGTTTTTCTGCGCCCTATATTTTGTATACACTTGCACGTATTGAGAGCATGAAGCGCAAAGCTGAGGTTATTCCTGAGATTGTTCCTGAGAAGCTTGCGCACCCGGTTGAGATTGCACTTGCTCGAGAGATGGCACGTTATCCGGGGGTTATTCAAGCGGCAGCGGCCCAATATAAGCCGAGCATTGTTGCGCATTACGCTTTTTCGCTTGCGCAGATATTTGCAAGGTATTACGAAGAGGTTCGTATTCTTGATGCGAATGAATTACAATTTGCATCAGCGCGTTTGGCACTTTGTGATGCTGTTCGACAGACACTTGAGAATGCCCTTTTGTCGCTAGGTATTCCACTTGTTAAAGAGATGTAGTAAGTAGGGAATAGGGGTTAGGGTATGGGGAATGGTTGTGAGGTTTTGTGAAGGGGGATTTATGAGTAATGAATTATAACTGTGGCATTTTCTATGGCAAAATCCGGTGGAGGAGAAACGATCATCGCCCATGGCGTGCGTGTTGAGGGTGATTTCTTAGCGCAGGGAGATATCGTTATTGAGGGTGAGGTTCGGGGTACGATTGTGACTGCGGGTAATTTGCGTATTGGCGAACTTGCTCGTATTGATGCAGATATTAAGGCTGAAAATGCGGTTATTGCTGGAGAGATTCACGGCAATCTTCGGATTAATGGAACGCTTGAGCTTTTACCATCATCAAAGTTTTCTGGTGATTTGGTTGTTACCACGCTTTCTGTTGGTGCTGGCGCGCAGGTAAACGGCACCGTTCACATGGGTGCTGATGATGTTTCTGCTAAGCGACCTAAGAAGGGGGCAGCGGAGTAGGTGTGTATTGCTACGTGTACGATGAGCTTTTGCAGGACAAGCGGTACGAGCGTGAGGTTGATCTTCTTGAAACACGTTTAACCGACTTGGGAATCATGGGTAAGGTAGTGCGCCTTGCTCTTTTTCGTGATGCTCTGCAGGTTATTCGTGATGAGATTAAACATGGCATCACCACGTTTGTTGCTGTTGGCACTGATCAAACCTTGAAAAAAGTTTTACAAGCAACGGCTGATACCAAAGTCACTGTTGGTTATTTGCCAGTTGGTTCTGCTGCGCAACCGATGGCTGATTTGCTTGGTATTCCTCAGGGGGTGGTGGCGTGCGATGTGCTTTCGGCACGCCTTGTTGAAGAGATTGATGTTGGTGAGGTTAATGGGCGGCGGTTTTTACACAGTGCCACCATGGATGGCACGGGTGTTACGATATTTTGTGAAGATTCGTATACGGTTACTCCACTTAAGCGGTGTTCGCTTGAATTGCGTAATTTAACGGCCCCTGACGCCGCTGGTGAGGTCAGCCCGACCGATGGCAAGGTTACTCTTATCCTTCGTCATCCTAAGTTTTCTCTTTTCTCTCGTAAGGAGACTTTTTCTAAAATTCCACTCACCAAGATGCGTATTTTCGTTCCAAAACAAGGCACCATGATTGCTGATGGTGAGAAGATTGTTGCTCAGGAGTTTGAGGTTCGAGCGCTTGCTGGTCGCTTGCGAGTTATCTCTGGCAAAGGGAGGAAGTTTGGAGTTTAGTGCAATCCTTAGGTGAGAAGTGACAAATAAAAAACACCGATTTTTACTCGGTGTTTTTTATTGCTTACTTTTTTAAGTGCTCCTTGATGAGTGTGCCGTACCCGATGACGAATAGGGCGGTTGAGGTTATGGCAGAGGCTATACAGTAGTAGCAGACGGCATGCAGGATGCCGAACATGACGATCATGAAATACGTTGAGACACCTAGGCCGATGATAGTTGCGATGCTTAGGTACTTTTTAAGTGTATATGATCGAAATTCTGAGGCGATAAGTGAGCCGAAGAATATTCCGAGATAGTAGAGGGTGCCAAAAAGTGCGATTGGTGTTCCGTAAAAGTAAGCGTATACGCTCGTTGTTACCGTTTCGCAGCTATTTGACCCTCCGCACTGCAGTGGCACTCCGAAGTAGTGATTAGCAGTGAGGTACATTGCATCAAGAAAGCCAAGGAATGCAAAAAGCATGAAGGCTCGCGTTTGCCAGAAGGGAAACTTAGGCGTTTCGTTTACTGAGGTAGGAATCGATGCTTCCATAGCCACCTGAGGTTATCATGAGAACAGATAGGACGCCAAACAGCGTGACGTGTGCGGCGACATCTTCTCCAAAGAAGAAGAAGGTAGTTGAGAGTACGGCAAAGGCCACGGCGGCATTTAGGCGAGTGTGGAAGCCGATTGCAAGACAGAAGCCGACGGTAAATTCGATAATGCCGGCGCTTAGTACCCACATGCCCACCGAAACTGGTATGACATTTTGAAGATCGAAGATCGTTACTACTGCGGCGCTCATGTGCGGATTGAGGAACTTCTCTACGACCGCTAGGTACATCATGGCACCACCAATACCGATACGAAGGATGAGTGGCGCTAGCATTTTGAGGCGATCATCCGGCTGTGGAAGCTGAATGCCGAGCAGGTCATCAATGCCGGGTTTAGCATTTCCAAGAATGAGAAAAGCGAGTAGGGCGGCCGCGATTTCCAGATTTCCGAGGAGTTCTGGATGAATAAGGATTGCTCCTAGTGATAGCCCGAACGCGAGGATGATAGTTGGCGTTAATAGTCCACCAACAAGCAGTAGGAAGCCGAGGAGAATTTCAATGGTAGCTACCGTTGTTGAGGCTTCAATGGCAGGAGAGAGTAGGTGCCCGCCACTGCCAGCTCCAATGAATCCTATACCAAGTGAGATGCGAAGCATCCAGGGAATGAGTTCTGTGTATGTGCGAGCCTTTGCTCGAAAATAACGAATTTTTTGTACCGACACTTTCCAGGTGGTGAGTAGATGATAGCCAATGAGAACCACGGTTATCGTGGCGATCATGAGGCCGATGTAGAGCGGGGAGGTTAGCGGCTCAAGGAGCATTCCTGGATCCGCTCCAGCGACATCGGCCGCAACCTCTTGAGGAATGACGTAGCTTACGTGCGCAAGGCGCGTCATAGATTAGCGACCGAGGGCTTTCTCAATTTCGGTTATGAAGCCATCGAGTCCGCGTGGGCTATTGATTGGTGTGCCGTTGATGAAGAAAGTTGGAGTTCCGGTGACGTTAGCGCGAATGCCGCTTTCGACATCGGCTTGCACGCGAGCTCGTACTTCACCAGATGAGAAGTCGGCTTGGTATTTATCCATGTCTAGCCCAAGTGACAGAGCGTATTCTTCAAAGGTGCTCGTTGGGTTTGGCAGATTGCTCCAACGTGTTTGGTTGTTGAACAGTAGATCGTGCATTTCAAAGAACTTTCCTTGATTACCTGCGGCTTCTGCGGCACGTGAAGCGCCTTCAGCGTTTGGGTGAATGGTGCGCAGTGGGAAGTGGCGGAAAACAACACGAACATCTTCTGGATATTGCGCGAGCACCTGTTTTATCACTGGGTGATATGAAGCACAGGCTGGGCACTGGAAGTCGGCGTACTCAAAGATAGTGACGCTAGCATTCTCGTTACCGATGACGTGGTCGGCGGCGGTTACTTCGCCGGAGAGTGGGGATGGCTGATCGACGTCGTTTCTTTCAGCGAGATAGATGAGTCCACCGATTGCAATAACGACACCAAGTACAGCGGCGCCAATGCGGGCGATGCGGCCAAATTTTGCTTTCATGGCGCGTGCGCGATCGGCTTTACGCTGAGCCTCTTTACGAGCCTCTTTTTCTGCCTGTGGATTGACGATGTTTTGTTCTTCCATAGTGGAGGAAAGATAGCATGTTTAACTTCATTTGACTATGCTTTACTAAAATCACCCCTTGCTGAGCTTGGGGTGATTTTTTGCCTAGAGATTGAAATTTAGTGCAGCAAATGGGTCTATGAACGTTACGTTTGCCGGTGGAGTGAAGACGCTTTCATTTTCGATTCCAGCTACACAATTAACTTCGGCGTCAACTTGTAGTTCTTCTGCTAGCGCTTGGGCGTTTGGTGAAGTGGCTTCTGTTTCTGCACCTGCTGTTACAGATCCGTTAAGCTCGGTTGCCAGCTCATCGAGGTTACACATTTTGATACCCTCGGTGCCGCCCATTTCCCAGGTGTATATACAGTCATCGGTGCCGATCATGCTTGACTTACGACCGTCGATTGTTGTGATCATTGCGAATTTTTCTCCATCAATGTAGGCGGTGCCCATGCCTTCCTCTGCCGACCAGGTACACGTCATTTTTTGGCTTAGGGCTAAAGCGCCGGATAGGCTTCCGGTAAAGAGACTACTGCTTGATTCCTCGGTCGGGGTCGATACTTCTGTTGAGGTTTCAATGGTTACTTCTGATGATTGCTCGGTAGTACCCAGGCAACCTGCTCCAAGAAGAGCTGTGAGCGATAGGGTGCCAAGGAATATTTGTAGCGGCTTATTCATAGATTTGTCTTGAATGATTGAAGTGCGACATCAGGAGTTTAGCACATTAGCTAAACAAAAAGACCTCCGCATGGGAGATCGTTTTGTGGTGGACGCTAAGGGACTCGAACCCCTGACCTACTCGGTGTAAACGAGTCGCTCTAACCAACTGAGCTAAGCGTCCTTAAGTTTTGAACAAGGGGTAGAGTACACAACTCTTCCTAACTTGCCAAGAGTCAAAAACCCCTCTATAATCTCCCCGCATGTTTCCATGCGCGCGGATGGTGGAATTGGTAGACACGCTACTTTGAGGGGGTAGTGGCAGCAATGCCGTGGAGGTTCGAGTCCTCTTCCGCGCACCATAAGGCAGAAACCGTAAGGTTTCTGTTTTATATTTCCACTTGCGCATTCGTTTTGTTTTGCGTAAACTGCACCCGTTCCGTAGCCCGATTGAGGGCCTTTAGCTCAGCTGGTAGAGCGCTTCCATGGCATGGAAGAGGTCAGCGGTTCGATCCCGCTAAGGTCCACCATAAAAACTTCATATAATTTCCTCTGGCAGTGTCGTCAGCCTTGGGCACGGATTCAACGTACATTTGCAGTACGTTTCGTCCTGCGCGAGACCGTCTCCTGGCTAGTGAAAATTATATGAGG